>DASTCG010000026.1:0-66608 GCA_035711385.1 Gaiellaceae bacterium | reverse complement strand
GGGCCTCGTCGGCTACTCGCCACGCGCGGGCGGCGCGGTCTGCGCGAACTGCGGAGCGGACGCGATCCCGCTCTCTGCCGGAGGGCTGGACGGGATCGAGGCCCTGCTCCGCGCTCCGCTCGCCGACGCGGGCGCCGTCGGGCTCACCCCGAGGGCGGCGCGCGACGCGCTCGCCGTGATCGCCTCGTCGTACGAGTTCCACGGCGGCTTTCGCCTCCGGACGCTCTCCGCGTGAAGCGGAGGCTCGACGGTGGCCTCGAGCTCGACGACGACCGCGGCCGGGTCGACGTCGACGCGGTTCACGACTTCATCGCCAACCACTCGTACTGGGCACCCGGCCGCCCGCGGGCCGACCAGGAGGAGTTCGTTCACGGGGCGATTCGCGTGGTGGGGCTCTACGACGGCGAGCGGCAGGTCGGTTTCGCCCGCGCGATCGGCGACTCGCACCTCGTGTACCTGGCCGACGTCTACGTCCTGCCCCAGTATCGCGGCCGTGGCCTCGGCGTCGAGCTCGTCCGGGAGATGATCGAGAACGGGCCGTACGCGAGCTCGCGCTGGATCCTCCACACGGCCGACGCCCACAGGCTGTACGAGAAGTTCGGGTTCGGCCCGCCGTCCGACCGGGTGATGGAGCGGCCCAGGCGGGCTTCATGACGCATCCGGCGGTCGAGCGGCAGAGCTACAACTTCACGCTCGCGATCCTGATCCTGGCGGGCATCTCGATCGCGCTGCAGCAGACGATGGTCGTGCCCGCCCTGCCGGCCCTTCAACGCGAGTTCGACACGACGACGGCCTGGGCGACCTGGCTCCTGACCGGCTTCCTGCTGTCCGCGTCGGTCGCGACGCCCCTACTCGGCCGGCTCGGCGACCAGTACGGGAAGGAGCGGGTGCTGCTCATCAGCCTGCTCATCTTCTTCATGGGCAGCGTCCTGGCCATCTTCGCGCCGAGCATCGCCGTGCTGATCGGCTGCCGGGTGCTGCAGGGCGCGGGCGCCGCGGTCTTCCCGCTCAGCTTCGCGATCATCAAGGACGAGTTCCCCGCCGAGAAGGTCGGCGTCGCGGTTGGGTCGGTCTCGGCCGTCTTCGCGGTCGGCGGGGGCTTGGGGCTCGTTCTCTCCGGCGTGATCATGGACTCGCTGTCGTGGCACTGGCTCTTCGTGGTCGGCGCCGTCGCCGTCGGGATCGCGGCTGTGCTCGTGCACTTCTTCGTCCCCGAGTCGCCGATCAAGTCTCCGTCCCGGGTCGATGTCGCCGGCGCGACGCTGCTCTCGATCGGTCTCGTCGCCCTGCTCCTCGCGCTGACGGAGGGTGAGAACTGGGGCTGGGGCTCCGCCCGCATCGTCGGCCTCTTCACTGTCGCCGCCGTCGCGCTCGTCTCCTGGGGGTACGTCGAGACGCGGGTGCCCGATCCGATGGTGGACATGCGCATGCTCGCGCGCCGACCCGTCTTCTTCGCGAACCTCACGGGCTTGATCGCGGGCTTCGCGATGTTCGGATCCTTCGTCCTCGTTCCGAACTTCGTCCAGATCCAGGAGCGGGTGGCGGGCTACGGCTTCGGCGCGAGCGCCACGACCACCGGGCTCTACCTCCTCCCGGCGGCCGTCGCCGGCTTCCTCATGGGGCCGCTCGCCGGGATCATGGGCCGGCGGTGGGGCTCGAAATGGCCGCTCTGCATCGGCCTCGCGCTCGCAGCCGTGGCGCTGACGATGCTCGCGCTCCGGCACGACCATCCGTGGCAAGTGGTCGCCGCCATGGTCGTCTTCGGCCTCGGGATCCCGATGACCTTCGCGGCGATGGCGAACGTCATCGTCAGCAGCGTCCGGCCGACCGAGACCGGTGTCGCGACGGGGATGAACACGGTCATGCGGACGATCGGCGGCGTGATCGGCGGCCAGGTCGGCGCGGCGATCCTGACGGCGGAGACGATCGGCGGCCTCGGCATCCCGGAAGAGTCCGCGTTCACGACCGCGTTCTGGATCAGCGCCGTCGCGGCCACCGTCGGCGCCGTCGTGGCGACCCTGATCACGCCGTGGGGCAGCCGCGAGTCGGCACGCGAGCCGGAGACGGTCCAGGCCCGCCCGTAGGATTGCGCGACCCATGGCGCTGAACTACCAGGAGATGATCCAGGCGCTCCAGGTCTACTGGGCCGAGCGGGACTGCGTGGTGATGCAGCCGTACCACACCGAGCTCGGCGCGGGCACCTTCAACCCGGCGACCTTCCTGCGCTGTCTCGGTCCCGAGCCCTGGCGCACGGTCTACGTCGAGCCGTGCATCCGGCCGACCGACGGACGGTACGGCGAGAACCCGTACCGCTTCCAGCACTACTACCAGCTCCAGGTGATCCTCAAGCCTGCGCCCGAGGAGATCCTCGACCAGTACTTCGGCTCGCTCGAGGCGATCGGGATCGACACGCAGCGGCACGACGTCCGGCTCGTGGAGGACGACTGGGAGGGGCCGACGCTCGGCGCCTGGGGGCTCGGCTGGGAGGTCTGGGTCGACGGGATGGAGGTGACCCAGTTCACGTACTTCCAGCAGCTGGGCGGGCTGGACGTCGAGGTCGTCTCGGGCGAGATCACCTACGGCCTGGAGCGCCTGGCGATGTTCCTCCAGGACAAGGGGAGCGCCTGGGAGCTGGAGTGGGCGCCCGGCGTCAGCTGGGGCGACGTCTTCCGCGAGAGCGAGCGCCAGTGGTCGATCTACAACTTCGACGAGGCCCGGGTCGACCTGTTGATGCGGGAGTTCACCGACCGGGAGTCGGAGTGCAGGCGCCTGCTCGAGCGAGGACTGCCGTTGCCGGCCTACGACCAAGCGCTGAAGGCGTCTCACGTGTTCAACCTCCTGGATGCCCGTGGGGCGATCTCCGTGACCGAGCGGGCGTCGTACATCGCCCGCGTCCGGGATCTCGCCCGCAGTGTCGCGCAGGACTACCTCGCAGCCGGCGAGAGGAGTCGGGATGCCGCTGCTGTTGCTTGAGATCGGCTGCGAGGAGCTGCCTGCCGGCTCGGTCTACGAGGCCGAGGCGCAGCTCCCGTCGCTGAGCGAGCGGCAGCTCGGCGTCGCGCCCGACGCGATCCTCGTCGGTCCGCGCAGGCTCGCGCTCCTCGCGACCGTCGAGGAGCCGACCGGCGACGAGTGGGTCAAGGGCCCGCCGGTGTCGCTGCGGGAGCAGGCCGCAGCAGGCTTCGCGAAGCGGCACGGCGTCGCCCCCGAGGAGCTCGAGGAGCGCGACGGCTTCCTCGGCGTCGTCAAGCCTGCGCAGCCGCTGGCGGAGACGCTCTCGGGCGCCCTCGACGGGATCCTCCAGGGCCTCGCCTTCGGCAAGACGATGCGGTGGGACGACTCGGGACTGCGGTTTCCGCGGCCGGTGCGCTGGACGTGCGCCCGGCTGGACGGCGACCCCGTCGAGGGTCACGGCACCACCACGTTCGGCCATCGCTTCACGAAGGGGCAGGTCGAGGTGCGGAGCGCCGGTGCCTACGCCGAGACCCTTCGTGCCGCCGACGTCGAGCCCGATGCCGCGGTGCGCGAGCGGCTGATCCGGGAGGGCCTCGACGCGCTCGGCGACTGGCGAGACCCGCTCCGAAAGCTCCCCGAGGTGATCCACCTGGTCGAGAAGCCGGTCGTGCTCGACGGACGCTTCGACGAGCGCTTTCTCGCGCTTCCCGGCAGGGTGATCGAGACCGCGATGCAGTCCCACCAGCGGTATTTCCCGCTCGGCGGGAACCGCTTCGCGTTCGTCGCGAACGGCGGCGATCCCGACGTCGTGCGGGCCGGAAACGAGAACGTGCTCGAGGGGCGACTCGACGATGCCAGCTTCACCTTCGAGCGCGATCTCGAGGCCGGCATCGACGAGCTCGCCTCGCGTCTCGGCTCGATCGTCTACTTCGCCGAAGCCGGAACCTTCGCGGACAAGAGCGGGCGGCTCGTGCGGCTCGTCGAACAGCTCGGCGGAGGGGACGCCTCGCTGGAGGCAGCCCGGCTCGCGAAGGCGGATCAGGCCTCGGAGCTCGTTCGGGAGTTTCCCGATCTCGAGGGCTCGATCGGCGCCGAGTACGCACGGGCGGCCGGCTATCCGGAGGCGGTCAGCGCCGCGGTCGCGGAGCAGTACCTGCCCGACTCGGCCGGCGGGCCTCTGCCCGAGACCGAGCCGGGCCGCGTCCTCGCTGCGGCCGACAAGATCGACACCCTCGGCGTCTCGTTCGCGCTCGGGCACAGGCCGACCGGGTCGCGCGATCCCTACGGCCTGCGGCGCGCCGCCATCGGCCTCTGCCGGCTCGCCACGGAGGGCGGCCTGACCGTTCCCAGGGAGTTGCTTCCCGAGGAGGTCGCGGAGTTCGTGGAGGAGCGGTTCGAGGGGCTGCTGCGCGACGTGCCGGTCGAGTACGTGCGCGCCGCGCGGGCGGCGAGCGTGCCGGACCTCGGCTCAGTCGCCCGGCTCGCGCAATCGTTGGCGGCCCTTCCGGACGAGCGGTTCGAGCCGATCCATACCGCCTACATCCGCGCGAGCCGCCTCGGCGAGAAGGAGGAGGCGGCGGTTCGGCTCGATCCGGGGCTCTTCTCGGAACCAACCGAGCGCGAGGTCGCGGACGCGCTGGCCGAGGTCGAGCCGCAGATCGCCGACGCACTGCAGACCGGCGACTTCGACGCGGCGGTCGAGGCCGGTGCGCGGCTCGGCCCGGTCCTGCACCGGTTCTTCGAGGACGTGCTGGTGATGGCCGAGGACGCAACGGTCCGCGAGAACCGGCTCCGCCTGCTCCTCGACGTGCGCGACACACTCGGCGCCCTGGGCGACCTGGCCCAGATTCCGCGAGGCGCCGGCTAGCCGGCGCCGACCACGGAGGGCGTGCCGGCTTCGCCGGCGTGCCCGGCCTTAACCGGCCTTAACCGAAGAGCAACGCCGTTCTCAGGCGGCTCTTAGTCGCCTGAGGTTCGATGGAGCCATGAAAACCACGGAAAGGACGCAGATTCGATGAGCAAGCAGCTGACGGCGATACTCGCTGCGCTCCTGTTGGGAGCGGGCGTCGGTGGGGCGGTCGGCGCCGCTGTCGCGGTCGAGACCGATTCGACGCCGACGTCTCAGTCGGCCGTCGAGAACGCCCCCGTCGTGCAGCGGACCTCCTCCACGGCGGCGCTGTACGAGCGCGTCAAGGACGCCGTGGTCGAGATCCACGCACAGAGCGGCGGCCAGCAGTCGACCCCGTTCGGCGACCAGACGCCCGGCCAGGCCACGGCCACCGGCTCCGGCTTCGTGATCGACAAGGAGGGCCACATCGTCACGAACGACCACGTCGTCGACGGGGCGGATTCCGTCCGCGTGCAGTTCAGCGACGGCACCGAGGTGAACGCCGACGTCGTCGGCACCGATCCCTCGACCGACATCGCCGTCCTCGACGTCGACCGCCCGGCCTCGCAGCTCACGACGGTGCAGTTCGCGCCGACGGGCTCGCTCGAGGTCGGCAACCCGGTGGTCGTCATCGGCAGCCCGTTCGGGCTCGAAGGAACGCTGACGACCGGAGTGATCAGCGCCCTCGGGCGTGAGATCCAGTCGCCGAACGGATTCACGATCGAGAACGCCGTGCAGACGGATGCGGCGCTGAACCACGGCAACTCGGGCGGCCCGGTGCTCGACACCCAGGGGCGGGTCGTCGGCGTCGCCGCGCAGATCCGCAGCGACACGGGCGGCAGCGACGGGATCGGCTATGCGGTTCCGGGCGATACCGCCAAGCGCGTCGCGGCCGAGCTGATCGCGAACGGCAAGATCGATCACGCCTACCTCGGCGTGAGCCTCCAGGACACCGGGTCGGCGCGGCTGATGAGCGTCGTCAACGGGAGCCCTGCTGACCGCGCGGGCCTCCGGACGGGCGATGTCGTGGTCGAGGCCGGCGGCAAGGCGATCGCGAGCGGCGACGCGCTCCGCGAGGCGATCGACGCCCACAAGCCCGGCGACAAGCTCGAGCTGAAGGTGCGGCGGGGCGGAGACGAGCGCACCGTGACCGTCACGCTCGGCACACGGCCCCAGAGCCCGCAGTAACCCAGTTCCCCTCCCGCCGAGACATGGCCCGGTGCCTGGCACCGGGCCATGGTGGTTTCGGGCGGGGCGCTACGCTCCCACGCATGGCGACCGTGGAGCTCCATGTGGTCTCGGATGCGACCGGTGCGACCGCGAAGCGGCTCGTGCAAGCGCTCGAGGCGCAGTTCCCGGGCCAGGAGTTCGAGGACATCGTCCACCCGCGGGTGGAGACGGTCGACGACCTTCGGCTCGCCGTGAACCGGGCGAAGGGTCGGCCGGCGGTGATTCTCTACACGCTCGTCGACCAGAAGCTGCGCGAGGCCATGCGGTCACTCTGCCGGAGCGCCCGCGTCCACTACTGCGACATCCTGGGCCACCCGATCGACGCCGTCGCGCGCGTCTCCGGCCAGGCGGCGGCGATGGCGCCAGGCGCCCGGCCGCCGCTCGACTCCAACTACTTCAAGCGGATGGCGGCGATCGAGTTCGCGGTCAAGTACGACGACGGGGTCGTCGGCGGCCTGGAGGACGCGGACATCGTCCTCGTCGGCGTCTCGCGGACGTCGAAGACGCCGCTCTCGATGTATCTCGGCTACCTCGGGTACCGGACCGCGAACGTCCCGGTCGTGAAGGGGATCGACCCGCCGCCGGCGCTCTTCCGCGTCGACCCGAAGAAGGTCGTGGGGCTCACCATCGACGCCGAGCGGCTCGCCGAGATCCGCACCGACCGCGCACGGCGGCTCGGGGGGAACAACCGCATGTACAAGGAGCTGACCGAGATCTACGACGAGCTGGAGGCGGCCGCGAGGCTCCACAAGCGGCTCGGCTGCCCGGTGATCGAGATCTCGGAGCTGTCCATCGAGGAAACAGCGGCGCGGGTGATCCAGGTGATCGAGCAGCGGGAGCGCGCGGCAGCGGCATCGTGAATCCGTCGGCGGCGGAAGCACGGGCGAAGCCGGTGCCGCGGTGGCGCTGGGCGCTCTGGTGGGTCCTGCTCGGGATCGCCGGGCTGCTCTTCTACTTCCTGCTCGCTCCGCTGTGGCTCGGCCTGCGCGGGCTGGCATGGATCGCGGAGTTCAGGGCCAGGCGGCGCGGTTAGCGCTCGAGCTCGAACACGTCCTCGAGGCCGTCCTCCTCGTCCATCTGCTCGCCGGTCTTGACGAAGCCGAGCTTGCGGACGATGGCGAGCGACGGGTCGTTCTCGGGCGAGACCGAGAGCACGAAGCGTCGGATGCCTGCCCGCTCCTCGGCCATGTCCATCAGCATTACCGCCGCCTCGGTCGCGTAGCCGTGGCCCCGCCAGGCGGGGAAGATCGTGTAGCCGTACTCGACGGCTTGCGGATCCTGCGTCGAGTTGATCCCCGGCGGCCCGTGGTAGCCGGCGTGGCCGATCATCGCGTCGTCGAGGACGATTGCGTGAGGGCACCAGGTCTCGAACCGCTCGTCCTTCTCCATCTGGCGTAGCCGTAGGCCGAGGAACCTCCGCTCGCCCTGCGTGGGGAACGCGTCCGGCAACTCGGCGTCGATGAGGCGCGCGGCCTCGTCCCGCCGGTCGCCGAGCACGGCCTCGAGGAACGCGGGCGTCATCGGGCGGAGCTCGATCATCGGCGCTGGAGCGCGCGCCGAGGCGGGGAGGGACTGTCCCTCGGACCCGGCTCGCGGGGCCATGGAGTCGGTGACGAAAGTGCGCCGGTTCTTGCCCGGTGCTGGGCGCAGGTGCGCAAGCGGTGAGAATGATGCCGCGGCGAGCCGGCGGAAGCTGTCCACACCGGACGACTCACCCGGTCGATCTCGCGCGGTTCTGTGCCGGCGCGACACTCACGGCTTCACGGCGCGGATGTCGAGGAACAGCGGTTTCGCGTCAATGTCGTCGAGGTCCATCAAGACCATGAATGCGGCGACGAGGTCCGCCGCCTCGTCCTCGAAGGGCAGCGCCCCGGCATCCGCCTCGTTGTACTCCCCCTGGGATCCGCCTTCCGAACGGCAGCGATCATTGACGCGGACGCATCCACGCCGACGACGCGGTGGCCGAGCGCCCGGAGATCGCGCGTGACCCGTCCCTCGCCGCACCCCACGTCCACCGTCAAACGGCCCGGCGACGGGAGCGAGGCCAGGAACGCCTCTCGTCGAAACCGCCAGTAGGTCGAGCCCGGGCTTGCGGGCCCCCCGGATCCCGTTCGGCGCCTCGCGCTCCCAGCCCTCGCGGAGGCTCACACGAGCCGCGTCTCGATCGGTGTCTCGACGAGCGCCCCGTCCACGAGCTCGACCTGGTAGGCGCCCGAGCCTTCGTCGCAGGCCACGGCCCCGACGAGCTCGCCGTTCACGAAGTGGAGGCCGACGCCGGCGTCGGCCGCATACCCCGACGGGAAGCCGTCCCGAAGCAGCTCCTCGCATCGAGGCCGCCGCTTCGCCTCGTCGTCCCAGTGCGGGCAGAAGCTGCCCGGCAGGAAGCCCAGGCAGTCCATCCGCTCGAGCTGCGGCCCGAACGAGTCGGTGACGCCGTGCTCGAACCAGCAGATCCCGCCGGCGCTCGATCCCGACAGGACGACGCCCGCCTCGTGCGCCTCCCGCAGGAGTGCGTCGACGCCGTGCAACCGCCAGATCGCGAGCATGTTCGCCGTGTTGCCCCCGCCCACGAACACGAGATCCTGCGCCAGCACCGTGCCGCGCAGATCCTCCGGCGGCCAGGGGAAGAACTCGAGCCGAGACACCTCCGCATGCGGCGCGAAGGTGTCGTGGACACGGAGCGCCTGCGCGGGATCCTCCGCTCCCGCGGTCCCGATGAAGAGCGCGCGCGGACGGTCCTTCCCGGTCAGCCCGGTCAGGTAGCGGGCGGCGCCGTCGCAGAACTTGCCACCGCCGAAGGGGACGATGGTCCGTTCGGACATGGATCGGAGTATCGCCGCTGAGCGATAATCCCCAGCCCATGACGCGCTACGTGTACGACTTCGACGAGCAGACAGAGGGCGGCCGCGACCTGCTCGGCGGCAAGGGGATCGGCCTCGCCGAGATGACGCAGCTCGGCATCCCGGTCCCGGCCGGCTTCACGGTCACGACCGACGCCTGCCGCGCGTACATGGCGAGCGGCGAGTTCCCCCCTGGCCTCGAGGCCGAGATCGACGAGCACCTCGCGCGCCTGGAGGAGAAGACGGGCAAGCGATTCGGCGATCCCGACGACCCGCTCCTCGTCTCGGTCCGCTCGGGCGCCGCGATCTCGATGCCGGGGATGATGGACACGATCCTCAACGTCGGGCTCAACGACGAGGCGGCGGCCGGGCTCGCGCGTCGCACGGGCAACGAGCGCTTCGCCAACGACTCCTACCGCCGGCTGATCCAGATGTACGGGGAGACCGTCGACGACATCGACGGACACCGGTTCTCGGACGCGCTCGCGAAGCAGGAGGCCGACCTCCCCGGCCTGATCGTGACCTTCAAGGCGATCTACGAGGAGGAGACAGGCAGGGCCTTTCCGCAGGACGCACGCGAGCAGCTCACGCGCGCCGTCAGCGCCGTCTTCGAGTCGTGGAACACGCCCCGCGCGCAGACCTACCGTCGCCACAACGACATCCCGGACGACCTCGGCACCGCCGTCAACGTCGTCCAGATGGTCTTCGGGAACAAGGGGCAGGAGTCCGGGACCGGTGTCGCCTTCACGCGCGACCCGTCGACGGGCGAGGCGGAGCTCTACGGCGAGTTCCTGACGGATGCGCAGGGCGAGGACGTCGTCGCCGGGATCAGGACGCCCGAGCCGATCGCCGCCATGAAGGAGCGCCTCCCCGGCGCGTTCGACGAGTTCGTGGAGACGGTCCGGAGGCTCGAGGAGCACTACCGCGACATGCAGGACCTCGAGTTCACGGTCGAGGACGGGAAGCTCTACCTCCTGCAGACACGCACGGCCAAGCGGACCGCGGCCGCGGCGCTCAGGGCCGCGGTCGACATGGTCCAGGAGGGCTTGATCTCACGCGAGGAGGCCGTCGCGCGCATCGATCCGGGCCAGCTCGACCAGCTCCTCCATCCGCGCATCGACCCGCAGGTGAGCTACGAGGTCGTCGCCAGGGGCCTGAACGCCTCGCCGGGGGCGGCGTCGGGCCGGATCGTCTTCGACGCGGACACGGCTGAGGAGCGCGGCCAGAACGGGGAGGCGGTGATCCTCGTCCGCTGGGAGACGACCCCGGACGACATCCACGGGATGATCCACGCGAAGGGGATCCTCACCGCTCACGGGGGGATGACGTCCCACGCCGCCGTGGTCGCGCGGGGCATGGGCAAGCCGTGCGTCGCGGGCTGCGAGGCGCTCTCGGTCGATAGCGCCGCGCGCACCGCCTCGCTGAACGGCACGCAGCTCACGGAGGGCGACACGATCACGATCGACGGCGGCACGGGCGAGGTGATCCTCGGGGAGGTCTCGCTGATGCCGCCCGGCCTCAACGAGGACTTCGAGACCGTGCTGGGCTGGGCCGACGGCATCCGGCGCCTCGGAGTCAGGGCGAACGCGGACACGCCCGAGGATGCGGCGAAGGCGCGCGAGTTCGGCGCCGAGGGCATCGGCCTCTGCCGGACGGAGCACATGTTCATGGCCGAGGACCGGCTCCCCGTCGTCCGCGAGATGATCATGGCGTCGAGCGAGGACGAGCGGCGAGGCGCCCTCGATCGCCTCCTTCCCTTCCAGCAGGGCGACTTCGAGGGGATCTTCGAGGCGATGGCCGGCCTGCCGGTGACGATCCGCCTGCTCGACCCGCCCCTTCACGAGTTCCTCCCGCCGCTCGAGGAGGCGACCGACGAGCGGATGCGCGCCCGGATCCGCGCGCTCCAGGAGGCGAACCCGATGCTCGGCACCCGCGGCTGCCGGCTGGGCCTCATGTTCCCGGAGATTTACGAGATGCAGGTGCGGGCGATCATCCGCGCCGCGCTTGCCGTCCGCGAGCGGACCGGCGAGGCACCCCTCGTCGAGATCATGCACCCGCTGGTCGGCTTCCGGGAGGAGCTCTACCGTCTCCGCGGCTTGACGATGGCGGCGGCCGCCGAGGAGGGCGAGATCGACTTCCACGTCGGGACGATGATCGAGCTCCCGCGGGCCTGCATTCGGGCCGACGAGATCGCCGAGGAGGCGGACTTCTTCTCGTTCGGCACGAACGACCTGACGCAGACGGCGCTCGGCTTCTCGCGGGACGACGCCGAGGGCAAGTTCCTCACGCAGTACCTCCAGGACGGCGTGCTGGAGCGGAACCCGTTCGAGGCGCTCGACCAGAGCGGGGTGGGGGACCTGATGCGGATCGCCGTCGAACGAGGACGCTCGACGAGGCCCGAGATCAAGCTGGGGATCTGCGGCGAGCACGGTGGCGAGCCGTCGTCGGTCGCCTTCTGCCACACGCTCGGGCTCGACTACGTGTCCTGCTCGCCGTACCGGGTACCGCTCGCACGGCTCGCGGCCGCGCAGGCGGCGCTGCACGAAGCGGGCGTCGAGGCGGTCGCGATCGGCGGCTAGCCCGCTTGACCGACCTCCCGTATTTCGAGCTCTTCGGGCTCACGGCCGCAGCCCTCGTTGCGCTCCGGGCCACGAACTGGGCGACGGACGGCTTCTGGTCGCCGAGCGGAGGCTACATGTACGTGCTGCTCCTCGCCGGGCTCAGCTGGATCGTGGTCGCGAGCGTCCTCCTCTCCCGCGCGACGCCGGCGGCGGGCGATCTCGAGACTGTGGCGCCGGCGGGGTAGCCGGCACCGATTCCCGCGTCTAGCTCTCGGGTGCCCGCCGTGAGGGCGGCAGCCGCTGCACGAGGAAGAGGCTGGTGACGAGGATCCAGAAGAGGAAGAACACGAAGGCGAGCGTGTTGACCGTGCCGCCGGGGGCGAAGTCCGGACTGTCGGCCAGGAGTCGGCCGCCCGCGTTCGCCACGAGCAGCAGTCCGACGACACCGCCGACCCAGCCGACCGAGGCCGGAAGGAGGCTCGACCGCGCAATCCCCAGCGAGGCCGCCCAGACGAACGCTGCGGCGGGGAAGTCCGTCATCACGAACGCGAAGCTGCCGAGCTGGTACATGCCGTAGGCGACGCCCTGGTCCATGCCCTCGACGCCGGAGGCGAGGGCCCCGACCGAGGTCACACCGAGGAGGAAGAGCGCGACGGCGGCCGCGGCCGCCGCCGCGAGGATCGCCGGCGTCCGGTCGAGCCGGTCGCCCTGGGCCCGGCGCAGCGCGACCGCCAGCGTCCCGGCGAACCACAGCAGGAAGACGCCGCCGAGGCCGAAGAAGAACGCCTGCCAGAGCAGGTCGGAATCGTTGACTGCGAAGAAGTTGAGGATGAACTCGCTCCCCTCGTCGGCCTTCGGCGGGTCGGGAACGATCAGGAACGCGATCGCGGCGCAGAGAACGAACGCGATACCGGTCCCCGCCGCCCACCGCTCCCAGACCCACACGGGAGCGATTCTCTCCTACACGACGTACTGCTGCACGGACCAGTACGAGATCAAGACGCTGACGACGCCGATCGCGACCAGCCCGAGCACGCCGACGAGACCCGGGCGCCCGTACGCGGCGTGCCCCGTACCAAAGCGGGACAGGGCGAACGTGCCGAGCGCGCCGGCGAAGAGTCCGCCGAGGTGCCCACCGATCGAGATCCCGGGGATGAAGAACGTGAACGCGAGGTTCAGCACGATCAGCGAGAGCGCGCTCCCCCCGAGCACGTACAGGCGCTGGCGCTCGAGCACGAAGGCGGCGCCGAGGATGCCGAAGATCGCGCCCGAGGCTCCCACGGTCAGGGTCTCCGGGGAGACGACCAGCGCCCCGGCTGCGCCGGCGAGGCCGGAGACGAGATAGAGGAGGAGGAAGCGGCCGCGGCCGAGGACCGTTTCCACCGCGGCACCGAACCACCAGAGCGCGAGCACGTTCAGCGCGAGGTGGAGCGGCCCGTAGTGGAGGAACATCGACGTGAAGAGCCGCCACCAGTCCCCGTTGGCGACGGCCGGGCCGTAGAGGACGCCCTTGCGGTAGATCTCGTTGCCGGTGCCGCTGATGTTCCCCCCGAGCGCAAGCTCCATGAGGTAGATCGCGACGTTGATCCCGATCAGGCTCTTCGTGACGAGCGCGCCCGTGCCCTCCCAGCTCGCGCGTCGCATCCCGTGGCTGACGCGGGCGGCGCCCTGGGGCTGCCCCGCGTGGTCGGGGCAGCGGATGCCGACCGGCGCGAAGGTCATGCAGTCCTCGCAGATCGGCCGGCCGCACTCCGAGCAGGAGACCATCGTCGCCCGGTTCGGGTGCCGGTAGCAGTACATCGTCTCGCTCATTCTGCGATGACGCTTCGCCGACGAGGTGTGCTGGGGGGATGCGAGGCCCGGATGCAGGGCGAGCGCGTATCCGGAGGATACGGACTCGCCCGAGGACGACGCCTCGCGCCGCCCAGCGCAGCTCGGCGGCTCAAGGCTTCGTCGCAGGAGGAGCGGTTAAGGGCCACGGGCAAGTAGCGTAGACCCGCCGTGCGCGTCCATGTCGCTTCCACGCCGGACGAGGTACTGGAGGCGCCGGTCGCCGTCGTCGTGGACGTGATGCGGGCGACGTCCACGATCGCGCAGGCCCTGGCGAGCGGCTACGAGCGGGTCTACTGCTGCCGGGAGATCGAGGAGGCCCGCGCGCTGCGCGACCGGCTGGGGGAGGGGCTGCTGGGTGGGGAGCGCTCGGCGATGCGGATCGAGGGCTTCGACATCGGCGCCTCGCCGCGTGAGGTGCTGGAGCCGCGCAGCCGGACGCTGATCTACTCGACGACGAACGGCACGCGGGCGGTCGTGGCGTCGGCGTCGGCCTGTGAGACGGTGCTGCTGGGCTCGCTCCTGAACCTGCGTGCGGTGGCGGAGTCGGTCGAGGACGACTGCGTCATCGTCTGCGCGGGTTTCCAGGGCCGATTCGCCCTAGACGACGCCTACTGCGCCGGCCGGATCGTCGCGCTCCTCGAGGCCGAGGTGACGGACGCGGCGAAGGCGTGCACGATCCTGGCCCGGTCCTTTCCGACGGCGTGGGACGCGATCATGGCCAGGACCTACGGCCCGCCGGGTCTCGAGGACGACATCCGCTTCTGTTCGCAGGAGAACACGATCGGCGTCGTCCCGCGCCTGTCGCGGATGCTGGACGGGGCGGCGGAGATCGTCGCCGGTTAGGTGAGGGTGATGCGGCCACGGTTGCGCGGAGCCTCCTGGGCCGAGCCGGCTCCGCGAAGGACGCGAAAACTCGCTCGATAATGGATCCGTGAGCCGCCCGCTCCTGTCGTGGTCAGCGGGCCGCCGGGTTCCGGCACGACGACTCTCGCGCGGCTGCTCGGACGGGAGCTCCCCTGTCCGTCCTCGGCCGCGACGAGATCAAGGAAGGCCTCGCCCAGACTCTGGACGAGTACACCCCGGCCTCCGGCGACGCCCTCGCGCACCGCGCGGGGTGAGCGGCCTCTCGGAGCCGTTCGAGAGCATCGAGCGCCGCCACGAGGCGTTCGAGCCGATCGCCCTCGACGTGCCGTCGCTCGAGGTCGCGACGTCAGACGGGTACGACCCGCCGCTCGGCGACATCCTCGCGTTCATCAGGAGTTGACATCGAACACACGTTCGTGATAGAACAGGTGTTCGGTCATGATCGCTTGCCTCGCCATCCCCGCGTTCGAGCTTCGCGCCGCGCTCCGCAAGCGGCCGGGCCTCGCGCTCCTGCCCGCCGCGCTCGCGCCTTCGGAAGGCGCCGAGCCGCTGATCGGGCCGGTCACCGCCGCGGCCGACCAGGCCGGGGTGAAGCCGGGGATGCGCATGGGGGAGGCGCTCGCGACCTGCCCGAAGCTCGCGCTCGTCGAGCCCGATCCGGCCTCGGCCGAGCGGGACTGGGAGGAGATCGTCCGCCGGCTCGAGGACAACGGCTTCGCGGTCGAGTCCGCAGGGCTCGGCACCGCCTACTTCGACACGCGCGGGGTGGAACGCCTCTACGGCGGCCTCGAGCCGGCGCTCAGGCGCGCCCTCGCAGCGGTCGGCTCCCACTGGGACGCGCGCGTTGGCGCGGCCACCCGCCGCTTCGCCGCCCTCGCGGCTGCCAACGTCGCGCGCCCAGGCCAGGTGCTCGTCGTCTCCGACGAGCGCACGCGGGACTTCCTCGCTCCGCTTCCGCTCCGCCTGCTCGGGCTCGACGAGCGACGTCGCGAGGAGCTCGAGGCGCTGGGAGTGAGGAAGGTCGGACAGCTTGCCGGGCTCCCGGGCGCTGCCGTTGCCGAACGACTGGGACCGGACGGCCGCAGCGCCTGGGGCCAGGCGAGAGGAGGGAAGCGCGGTCGCATCCGCGGCCGTCGCCCGCCCGCCGAGGTGGTCGAGGAGCTCGAATTTCCCGAGGCGGTCGGGAACGAGCTCACGCTTCGCCGCGCGCTCGCCACCCTGGCCGAGAAGGCCGTGGCCCGCCCCGAGCGCGCCGACCGCTTCATCCGGAAGGTCGCACTTTCGGCACGACTCGTCGGTGGAGCCTCCTGGCGCCGGACGCTGACCTTCCGCGATCTCGCCGGCGACCACGACCGGATCCGGATCGCGCTCGGCCCGAAGATCGCCGAGCTGCCCGCGCCGGTTCTGGCCCTCCGCCTCGAGCTCGTCGAGCTGTCCGACGACACCGGCCGCCAGCTCGAGCTCGTCAAGACCGAGGGAGCCGAGCTCGAGACCCGCCTCCGCGAAGGCCTGCGCCAGGTCAAGGCCTCGACCGGCGGCGGGGCGGTCGCAAGCGTCGTCGAAGTCGCACCGTGGTCGCGGATCCCCGAAGCGCGCGCACTGTTCGTTCCGCGGGACGGCTAGGGCCGAGAGCCTCCGGCACGGTGAGCCTTGTGCTACCCGGCCGCGCTGTGCGGCCCGACTGCGGCGTCCTCAGTCGCACCCGGATCGCTGCGGATACGGGCGCTTCCTGCGTCCTTGCATTCGCACCCGGGTGACGAAGCACACCGCACTGAAGGCTCTCAATGAGCCGCGGCCCGCCCTCGTCGAGCCACGAGCAGACGGGGCGCCGCGTCTCGTCAACCGCCTGGGCGTCGAGCTGATCCGCGAGGAGTGGCGCGTGCTCGACCGCTGGTGGACGGAGCAGCCGATCAACCGCCGCTACTTCGACGTCGTGCTGGAGAGCGGCCAGAACGTCGTCGTCTTCCACGACGACGAGCAGGGCCGCTGGTTCAGCCAGCGCGGCGCCTAGCAGGCAGCACAATGGATCCGCCGAGAAAGGAGCCCGAATGCCTCCCACCCATGCAGACGGCAAGATCTGTTACGTCGAGATCCCCGCGACCGACATCGAGCGGTCGGCAGCCTTCTATGCAGCAGTCTTCGGCTGGCGGCTCCGGAAGCGGGGGGACGGCGCGACGGCGTTCGACGACACCATCGGCGAGGTCAGCGGCACGTGGGTCACGGGCCGGCCGCCGTCGACCGACCCCGGCCTGCTGCTGTACGTCATGGTCGACGACGCGGAGGCGGCCGTGGAGGCGATCGTCACCCACGGAGGCGAGATCGTGCAGCCGATCGGCGGCGATGCACCGGAGATCACTGCGAGATTCCGCGACCCGGGCGGGAACATCCTCGGCATCTACCAGGAGCCGTCGTGAGACCCGAGATCCGCGACGTCGCGCCGGGGCTCTGGATCTGGCGCACGGAGCACCCCGATTGGGCGCCGCACGTCAGCTGGGACCCGCCGGTCACCTCGACGTGCGTCGAGTCGGGCGGCGAGGTCGGGCTGCTGGACCCGCTCGCTCCCCCGGAGCAGGCGACCGAGATCTGGCAGCGGCTCGACACACGCCCACCGACGTTCCTGGTCGTGCTCAAGCCGGACCACGTCCGCGACGTCGATCTCTTCGCGAGGCGCTACGGCGCGCGGGCTTTCGGGCCGGACGTCTTCTTTGCGGGCGACGCGCCGGAGACGGAGCTCGAGTGGATCGGCGAGGGGAGCGGGCTGCCCGGTGGCCTCGTCGCGCTCTACGACGGCCGCGGCCGGAACGAGACGCCGCTCTGGCTCCCGGAGCAGCGAGCGCTCGTCTTCGCCGACGCGTTGACGGAGCGCGACGGCGAGCTCGTCGTCTGGGGGACGCCGTGGCACGAGAAACGGGTCCTTCCCGCGCTCAGAGAGCTGCTCGAGCTGCCGTTCGAGCGCGTCATCATCTCGCACGGCGAGCCGGTGCACGACCGGGCAGCGTTCGAGCGAGCGCTGGAGCTTCCGCCCTACATGGGAGAGATGGTCGGGGAAGGCCAGGCCTAGCTTCGACGTCCGCGGGCCCGCGCTGCGAACCCTGCGTCGGGCGCGTGGATGTTGAAGAGCCGCGCCGGCCCAACGGGGCGGAACCCGTGCGTCACGCCGAGGGGCGCCGCGAAGTACGAGCCCGGGCCGAGGCGCACCGTCTCGTCCCCGGCGAGGAAATCGACCTCGCCGTCGAGCAGGAAGAACGAGTCGACGTGGTCGTCGTGGCTGTGCGGGTCGACCCCCTCCCAGCGTTCGTCGAACTCGAGCACGAACAGAGACAGCTCGGTCGTTTCGCCCCTGATCGTGTTCGCCAAGCCCTCTCGCCGGGAAAGCCGTTCCCCGCCGTCCGGCCCCACGATCTGCGCGGTTGCTGGCCCGTAGGGCTCGTCGACGTCGTAGCTGTCCCACTGAAACGTCCCGCCGCGGACCGCATGGCGCAGGTATTCGATGAAGCCGCCGTCGGGGGCGTGGATGTTGAGGTAGCGGGCACGGCCGGGTCCGGCGTTCGTGAACCCGTGGACGATTCCGGGCGGGACGGCCACAGTCGTTCCCGCCTGCGCACGAAGCGTCTCGTCCCCGACGATGAACTCGAGTGTTCCGTCGAGGACGTAGAACGCGTCGACATGGTCTCGGTGGAAGTGCGGGCCCGGTCCCTCGAAGTCCGGGCCCACGTCCACCTCGTTGACCGAAATCTCCGACGTCTCGAGCTTGACGACGATCCGGTCGTTCAGCCGCTCACCCTCGCCGGGGCCTAGGACGACCGCGTGGCCTACGTCGAGCTCCATGCCCATTCAGCGTATTCGTTCCTCGACGGTGCCTCGCTGCCCGAGGAGCTGGCGGTCCGCGCGGCCGAGCTCGGCTACGACGCGCTGGCGCTCACCGACCACGAGGGCGTCTACGGCTCGCTGGAGTTCGCCCACGCCGCGAAGGCGTTCGGCGTGCGTCCGATCACCGGAGCCGAGGTCACGCTCGGCGACGGCTCGCACGTCACGCTGCTGGTGGAGAGCCCGCGCGGGTACGCAAACCTCTGCCGGCTGCTCACGACGGCGCACGCCGAGACCCGGCCGGACTCCAAGACGCGTAGCGTGGCGCTCGATCCTGCGCTCGACCAGGCGCTGCTCGAGGAGCTGAACGAGGGGCTCTTCTGCCTGTCCGGCTGCTCGCGGTTCGGGCTTGCCGTCCGGAGCCCGAACTCCGCCGCCCGGCTCGCCCGTGCGTTCGGGCCGGAGCGCTTCTTCGTCGAGCTCCAGCGACCGTTCGAACGGGGGGACGTACGGCGGAACGCGCGGCTCCGGGATCTCGCCCAGGCGCTCGCGGTCGAGACGGTCGTCACCGGCGACGTCCACGCGCATGCGGCGACGCGGGCGCCGCTGCAGGACGCGCTCGTCGCGATCCGCCACCGGACCTCGCTCGACGGCTCGGAGCCGGAACGCCGCGGGAACCACGAGGCGGTGCTCCGGGCGCCGGAAGAGCTGCTGGAGCGCTTCCCGCTCGACCGCGATGCGGTCGAGCGGACCGGGGCCGTGGCCGAACGCTGCGAATTCGACCTCACGCAGGAGCTCGGATACCGCTACCCGGACTTTTCCGGGGGGGCCGAACCAGCCATCAAGCGGCTCGCGAATGTCTGCAACCAAGCCTTTTCGGAGCGCTATTCGAACGCAAGTAACACTGTGTTACTTGGTCAGGCTCGGGCCCGGCTCGACGAGGAGCTGAAGCTGATCGAGGAGATCGGGCTCGCTGGGTTCTTCCTGCTCCACCACGAGGTGCTGGAGCTCGCGCGGGAGGTCGCCGCCGGTGTCCGCGGCCGCGAGTCACCGCGCAACTCGCTTCCGCCGGGCCGCGGGCGGGGCTCGTCCGTCGGCTCGATCGTCTGCTACCTGACGGGCCTCTCGCACGTCGACCCGGTCGCCGCCGGCCTCTCGCTCGGCCGCTTCATCAACCGCGAGCTGACCGGCGTCCCCGACATCGACCTCGACTTCCCCCGCGATATCCGCGAGAAGCTGATCGTCGCCGTCACCGAGCGCTACGGCCGGGAGCACGCCGCGCTCGTCGCGAGCTTCTCGACGTACCGCTCGCGCGGCGCGATCCGCGACATCGGCAAGGCGCTCGGCCTGCCGTTCGGCGAGCTCGAGCGGCTCGCGCGGGTCTCGGACGGCTGGAACGCGAAGCGCGTCGCGGAGGAGCTCGAGCTCGTCCCGGGCTTCGAGGACAAGGCCGGCTCGCCGCGCTGGCGCGCCTTCGCCCAGCTGACGCACGAGATCGCGGGTTTGCCGCGCCATATCTCCCAGCACCCGGGCGGGATGGTGATCTCGACGCGGCCGCTCGTCGAGCTCGTCCCCGTGCAGCCGGCGGCGATGGCGGGGAGGCAGCTCGTCCAGTGGGACAAGGACTCCTGCGACGACGCCGGCTTCCTGAAGATCGACCTGCTCGGGCTGGGGATGCTCTCGGCGGTCGAGGAGTGCGTGGATCAGATCGCGAGGCTGCGCGGAGAGCCGATCGATCTTTCACGGATCCCGCTCGACGACCCGGAGACCTTTGCGCAGATCCGGGACGCGGACACGGTCGGCGCGTTCCAGATCGAGAGCCGGGCACAGATGCAGACGATCCTCCGCACGCGGCCCGAGACGCTCGAGGACATCATGGTGCAGGTCGCGCTGGTCCGGCCGGGGCCGATCCAGGGAAAGGCCGTCCATCCGTACATCGAGCGGCGGCAGCGGTTGCGCGAGGACCCGACGTACGAGCCGCCGGCCGATCATCCGCTGCTGCAGGAGCCACTGCGGGACACGCTCGGCGTCGTCGTCTTCCAGGACCAGGTGCTGGAGGTGGCGATGGCGCTCTCCGGGTTCACGGTCGGTGAGGCCGAGGGGCTCCGGCGGGCGATGAGCCGGAAGCGGAGCGAGGCGGCGCTGGAGGCGTACCGGCGCCGGTTCGTCGAGGGTGCGATCGGCCGGGGCGTGGAGGAGGAGCTCGCCAACTCAATCTACGACAAGCTCGTGGCCTTCTCGGGGTTCGGGTTCCCGAAGTCGCACGCGGCGGCGTTCGGCCTTCTCGCCTACCAGTCGCAGTGGCTGCGCTGCCACCATCCGGCCGAGTTCCTCGCGGCACTGCTGAACGCGCAACCGATGGGGTTCTACCCGCCGGCGACGCTCGTGCGGGACGCGCAGCGGCGCGGTGTGGAGGTGCTGCCGCCGCACGTCAACCTCAGCGACGCGAAGTGCGTGGTCGAAGGCGGCCGTGTCCGCATGGGGATCGAGTACGTGACCTCGATCGGGGAGGACGAGGCGAAGGCGCTCGTGGAGGAGCGGGATCGCAACGGGGCGTTTCTGTCGGTTCGGGACCTGGCGCAGCGGGTGCCGCTGCGCCAGGAAGGGATGCAGGCGCTGATCGAGTCCGGCGCGTGTGGGTGCTTCGGGGAGGAGGCTCGGCCGCTCCTCTGGGAGGCGGGGCTCGCGCCGCGCTCGTCCTCGGTGCCGGGGTCGGGCGGGGAGGCGCGGCAGCTGGCGTTGCCGCTCGATCCGACGGTGGAGACACCGGAGCTGCCGGAGCCGACGGACTGGGAGCGGATGCTCTCGGACTACCGCACGACGAGCGTCTCCGTGGGCGTCCATCCGCTGGAGCTGCTGCGGTCCGAGCTTTCGAGCGGCGTCCTCTCGAGCCGTGAGCTGCGGGAGACCGCGGACCGGACCCGTGTGGTCGTGGCCGGAATGGTCGTGGCGCGCCAGCGCCCGTCGACGGCGAACGGCGTCGTGTTCATGCTTCTCGAAGACGAGTGGGGCCAGGTGAACCTCATCGTCCCGCCGACGGTGTACGAGCGGCATCGCGCCGTCGTCCGCGCCGAGAAGCTCGTGCTCGCCCGGGGGAGGTTCGAGCGCCAGGGTCGGAACCAGAACGTGCTCGTGCGGGAGATCGAGAGCCTCGCGCCGCTCGCGCGGCGGCTCGCCGACGTCGACCAGCTTGGAGGCTCGCTCCCGCCGGCCCACCACTTCGGGCACCGCTAGCGCCGCGTGGCGCGGCGAGCGTGCACTCACCGCGCCACGTGACGACTCGGACGCTAGGGCAGTCCAGGAACCGCGTGGAAGACGAACGTATGCAGGCGGAAGCCGCGGCCGAGATCCTCGACAACGTACGAGCTCCGGAGCCCGTCGCGCCGGAACACGACGCGGCCGGACGCTGCCGAGGCCGAGCCGACGGTACTCGTCGAGTCGAGGTGGCTGTTGTAGATCGTCTCGAGCTGCTCGTAGTCGTGCTGGTTCGGGTGCGGGTTGTCGAGCGCGGACGAGTAGTCCATGCACGTGTTCAGGTCGGCGCCCGACTCGTCCTGATGGTCAAGGCCATACCCGTGGCCGACTTCCTGGCAGAGGACGTGCTGCTTGTTCGTGTTGCTGTAGGTCGCCGACGAGAGGTACGAGTCGTTCATCTTCGCGGTCGCCCTGAGGATGTGGCTTCCCGACGTCCAGATCTGCGCGACGCCGAGCCAGCCGTTGTAGCCGTAGCGCCTGTTGCAGACCTGGATGCTGCCGTCTGACGCCTTGCAGTTCTTGCCGCCGCTCCCAGCGACGACGGGCGAGTCGAGGACGGACGAAGCCGACCAGTCGGCGGACGCGACGCCGAGGCGCGGCTTCCAATCCGCCGTGAGATTGTCGCCGAGCGGCACGGTGAACGGGTTCGCCGTGCGGGCCCAGTGATAGTCGCCCCACGAGTGCGAGGCCGAGGCCGGCGCGGCACCGAAGCCGATGACAGCGGCGAGCGCGACGGCTACCGGCCAGAGACGGCGTCTGAGCATGAGACCCCCTTGTCGAAAGTTGAAACCTCTCAACGGAATATGCCAGGCGATCCGGCGGCCGTCTACGTCACGGGCTCGGTCAAGGCGCGAGTAAGAATTCCCATCCCTGGGGACACAAAGGAGGCGAGATGAGATTGAGCGTTCTCGTCAAGGGCTTTCCCGGCCATCCTCTCCACCCGCCGCTGACCGATGTGACGGTGGGGGTGTACACGGGCGCCACGGCGCTCGGCGTGCTCTCGGCGCTCGGAGTGAGCGAGCGGAACACGGCGACGGCCTGGTGGCTGTTGCTCGTCACCGGCTTGGTCTTCACCGTCCCGACGGCCCTCACCGGGCTCGTGGAATGGCTCGGGATCTCCCGAGGGACGCCGCTGTGGCGGACGGCCACGCTCCACCTGAGCTCGATGGTGACCGCGACGGTGTTCTTCCTGCTGGCCGCGATCGTGGGGCACGGCGACTACGTCGACCGTGCCGTCGGCAGTGGCGCGCTCGCGCTGACGCTGATCGGCTTCGGTTTCCTGACGCTCGGCGGGTGGCTCGGCGGCGCCATCGTCTTCACTCACGGCATGCGGGTGCTGAACCTCGTGGAGGAGCCCACCGGACGGGCCGTCACTCCCGGTCATCCCGAGAAGGAGCGGGCCGAGGCATAGCCGGCTCGACTCCGACAGCACAGTCGGGGCGGTCCGCGAGTGAACCGCCGAGAGCCGGAGTGACTAGAGCTCCTCGATCTCGAGCCCGAAACGTGGAAGCCGCTCGATCACGGCCTCGTTGAATTCCCCGGCGTACTCCTCGGCGTCGCCCGGGTCGAGCGTGCCCCCGTAGGCGTCCCGCATCTCCGCGAGCGCCTCCGTTCCGTGCTCGACGAGCTCCTGGTAGCGGCCGTAGACCTCCTCGGCGTCCTCGCGGTCGGCCTCGTCGTAGGCGCGCTCGGCCTCGTCGACCCGTCGCAGGAAGGCCGCGTCCTGCTCCTCGAAGAGGTCGAGCTGACGCGCGATCACTTCTGCGAAGCGGCCGCCCACGGCGTCCCTACAGTACCGCCGTGGTCGTCCGGACCTGGAACATCTTCCACGGAAATACCGTCCCTCCGGGTCGGCGCCGGTACGTCGAAGAGATGATCCGGCTGCTGACGCGGGACGGTCCGGACGTCGTGTGCCTCCAGGAGGTACCTCCCTGGGCCCTGGGGCCGATCGCCGACTGGAGTGGGATGCAGGTCTACGGCGAGGTCGCGGCGCGACCCACGATCGGGCCGCTGCCGTCGACGGTCGCGCTCGGGAGGTCGATCACCGACCGCCATCCGGGGCTCTTCCGCTCCGGCTTCGAAGGGCAGGCGAACGCAATCCTCGTCTCACGTCGGCGTGCGATCCTCGCGCGCCACGTCCTGACCTTGAACCCTCTGTGCTTCCGGCTGCGCGAGGGACGGCGGCTCCGCCTCTCGCTCGTCTCGCAGCTCGCGTGGGCGAAGGAGCGGCGCCAGTGCATCGCGGTGCGGCTCGACGGGGGGCTGGTCGTGGCGAATCTGCATGCGACGAAGGCGCGGAACCCACGCGTGCCGGACGCCGAGGTCGCTCGGGCCGCCGCGTGGGCGGCGCGGCTCGGCGGAGGCCCGGTCGTCCTCGCCGGCGACTTCAACATCGATACGGCCCGGTCGGTCGTGATCGATCGACTCGACGGCTACACGAGGCCGGGGCCGGGGGTCGACCACGTGCTCGCCCTCCGCGCCACGACGAGTCCGTACGACCGCTGGACGCCGGAGCGGCGCAGGCTCGGCCCGTTGGCGCTCTCCGACCACGCACCCGTCGAGGTGGAGGTCGCTGTCGCATGACCTTCGCGGATGCACGCGCCGCCTTTCCGGTCCTCGAGCGCTGGGCGTACCTCAACGCCGGCTCGATGGGGCCGATGGCACGCTCCACGTACGACGCGATGGCGGCGGAGGCGAAGGCCGAGCTCGGCCCGCGTGGCGGCCTGGAGGCGTTCCGGGCGATCCTGGCCTCCCGAGAGCGGTTGCGGGCCTTGATCGCGGGCGAGATCGGCGTCGATGCGGGGCGGATCGCCCTCACCACGTCGACGTCGGAAGCCTGCCGCATCGTCCTCGCCGGGCTCGAAGTCGGGCCGGGCGACGAGGTGGTCACGACGGACGCCGAGCACTTCGGGATGCTCGGCCCCTTGCACGCATCGGGCGCGAACGTTCGCGTCGCAGCGCTCCGCGACCGCCCGGCGGCCGAGGCGCTCGAAGCGATCCTGGGGGAGGTCACGCCGCGGACGAGGCTGATCGCCGTCTCCCACGTGCTCTGGATCACGGGGCATGTCGTGCCGCTGGACGAGCTGAAGGACGCCGTCTCCGTCCCGTTGCTCGTGGACGGCGCGCAGTCGGTCGGAGCGATTCCGGTCGCCGCCGAGCCGTTCGACTTCTACACCGTCTCGGGGCAGAAATGGCTGTGCGGCCCGGTCTCGACAGGCGCCCTGTACGTGCGGGATCCGGATGGGCTGCGTGTCGGCTCTCCCAGCTACTTCTCGCAGGCGTCGTACGAGGCGAACGGGGCTTTCGTACCGAGAGACGGCGCCGCCCGATTCGAGCAGAACTGGATCTCGAGCTCCTCCATCGCGGGGCTCGAGGCCGCGCTTGCGGCGACGCCGGAGTGGCGCTTCGAGCGCGGGCGCGAGCTGGCCGAGCGCTGCCGGGGGCTTCTGCTCGACGCCGGTCACGCCGTGGTCACGGAGCCGGGGCACGGAACCCTGGTGGCGTTCCGGTGGGAGGCCGACACGACGGCGGCGGTCGAGCAGCTGTACGCGGACGGTGTCGTCATCCGGGACCTCCCCGGAACCGGCCTCCTGCGTGCCTCGTGCGGCTACTGGACGAGCGAGGACGACCTGAGGCGGCTGGTGGCGGGGCTCGGTCGCCTCGCCGGCTGACGGCGCGCGAGGGACTGTCCCTCGGCCGTGGCCCGCAGGGCCAGGGCCTTAGTGCCGGAAGCGTGACGAATGCCCCACAAGGCGCCGAGAGATGCTGGGCGGGGGCATGCTCGTGCAGCGGCGAGCCTGCGGAGGCTGTCCGGGACAGACGACCCACCGGGTCGAGCGCCCCTGGTCCGGCTACAGGTCGGCGAAGAGGTCGACGAGGTTGCCGTCGGGATCGCGAACCTGCGCGTAGCGCATGCCCCAGAACGCATCCCACGGCTCCTTGTGGCTCGTCCCGCCGTGCTCGAGGAGCGCCGCGTACGCGGCGTCCACCTCGCCGGCCGAGTCACAGCGGAAGGCAAGCGACGAGCGGTGACCGCCCGACGGCGGCTCCCAGTCCGGATCGAACGAGCGGATCACCGCCTCCGTGTCGAACATCAACCGGACGCCCGCCACCGAAGCCTCGGCATGACCCTCGGCGTCCGCGCCCTCGGGGAACTCGAGGCCGAGCTGCCGGTAGAACGCGAGCGCCCGCGCCATGTCCGAGACGATGGTGCCGACGGCCTCGAAGCGCGGCGTCATGCCGCGTCAGCCGCCGTCCGCAGCCCGAGCTCCTGCGAGATCGGCTTCATCGCATCGATCACTGTTTGGACGTGCTCGTCGAAGTCGACGCCGAGGAGCTCGGCGCCGGCGTACACCTCGTCCCGGTGGACTCCGGCCGCAAAGGACGGCTGCTTGAGCTTCTTCTTCACCGACCTCGTCGTGAGCGTCTCGATCCCGTCCGGGCGCACGAGGCCGCACGCGTGGACGAATCCGGCGAGCTCGTCGCACGCGAAGAGCGCCTTCTTGAGCTCCGTGTCGCGCGGCATCGCGAGGTGCTCGGCGTGCGACAGCACGGTCTCGATCAGCTCCTCGGGATAGCCCTCCTCCCGCAGGATCGCGGCGCCGTCCTGTGGATGCTTGTCGAGCGTCGGGTGGATCTCGTAGTCGAAGTCGTGGAGGAGCGCCGCGCAGCCCCAGAACTCCTCGTCGCCGCCGAGCTTCCGCGCGTAAGCCCGCACCGCCGCCTCGACGGCCAGGGCATGGCGCAGGAGCGCTTCGCTCTGCGTGTAACGGGTAAGCGTGTCCCAGGCCCGGTCGCGAGTGACCTCCATACCGGCCAGTACCATACTCCGCTCGTGTCGACCACCCTCATCCCGAACGCCCTGATGGAGAGCTTCGTGATCGAGGGCGGAGCGCCCCTCGGCGGCCGCGTCTCGGCAGCCGGGAACAAGAACGGCGCACTGCCGATCCTCGCTGCGACGCTGCTGGCGAGCGAGCCGGTGACGCTCTCGAACGTGCCTCGAATCCGCGACGTCGACACCATGGTCGCGCTCCTCGCCGACCTGGGCGCCGACGTCGAGTGGCTGGGACCGAACGAGCTGCGCGTCGACCCGGCGCAGGCGCACAAGACCGAGCTGGACCCCGAGCTCTGCAGCCAGATCCGGGCCTCCTTCCTCCTCGCCGGCCCCTTGCTGGCGCGTTTCGGCCGAGCCAGCGTCCCGCCTCCGGGCGGCGACGTCATCGGCCGCCGGCGGCTCGACCCGCACATCCACGCATTGGCCGAGCTCGGCGTCGAGATCGAGCTCAACGGCCGCTTCGACATGCGCACGCCGGGGCTTCTGGGCCGGCGGATCTTCCTCGACGAGGCGAGCGTGATGGCGACGGAGAACGCGTTGATGGCGGCGACGCTCGCGACTGGGGAGACGGTGATCCGGAACGCGGCCTGCGAGCCGCACGTCCAGGACCTCTGCCGGTTCCTCGGCGCGCTCGGGGCGCAAATCGAGGGAATCGGCTCGAACGTCCTGCGCGTCCGCGGCGTTCAGCAGCTCGGCGGCGGCGAGTGGCGGATCGGGCCCGAGCACATCGAGGTCGCGAGCTTCATCGGCCTCGCGGCCGTCACCGGGGGAGACATGACGATCGACGGGGTGGAGATCGACGACCTGGCCCCGATCCTCCCGGTCTTCCGGCGGCTCGGCGTCGAGGTCGAGCTCGCCGACTCGAGCGTCCGCGTGCCTCCCGGCCAGGAGCTGATGATCGAGGACGATCTCGGCGACCAGATCCCGAAAATCGAGGACGGCCCCTGGCCGGCCTTCCCGGCCGACCTCACCTCCATCGCACTCGCCGTGGCGACGCAGGCGCGGGGGACGGTGCTGATCTTCGAGAAGATGTTCGAGAACCGCCTGTTCTTCGTGGACAAGCTGGTCTCGATGGGGGCGCGGATCATCCTCTGCGATCCCCACAGGGCCGTAGTCACCGGCCCGGCGAAGCTCTATGGCCAGCGAATGGCGAGCCCGGACATCCGCGCAGGAATGGCGATGCTGATCGCGAGCCTGTGCGCCGACGGCATCTCCACGATCGGAAACGTCGGCGAGATCGATCGAGGCTACGAGCGCATCGACGAGCGCCTGCGTGCCCTCGGCGCGAAGATCGACCGCGTCGAGAACTAGCGCCGCACACGGAGAACGAGCCGGCCGGAGACCGCGGCCGCCAGCTCGGGCGCGCCGGCGTACCGGACGCGCAGGACGTAGCGCCCCGGGCGAAGACGAGCCTTCAGGACGACGCGGCCGCCGGCCTTGGTCCGGGCGCGCGCGATCCCATGCCACCCTCCATTCCGGCGAAGCTGGAGCGCCACGCCGCGGCCTGCGGGTGAGATCGCCGCGAGGCGCGAGCCGAGCCTGGCGCGGACGCGAACGCGCATCCGCCGCGCCTGCTTCCGGAGCACGCGCAACGAGGCGAGGGCGCGCGCGGGCGGCGCGATCTCGCCGCCTGCCTGCGCCGTCGCGACCGCACGGCCGACGTCCAGGACGCCGTAGCCGAGGCCCTTCGTCCACCATCCGTCGTTGGACGCGGTCCGCTTGAGGATCCAGGACACCTGATCCCGATCGAGCGACGGGTTCGCCGCCCACACGAGCGCCGCGGCGCCGGCGACCTGGGGGGCCGCGAACGACGTGCCGCTCGCGAAGCCGTAGAGGCCCTGGCTCGAGCCGGGAAGCGGATAGCGCGGCCACTCCCGCGCCTTGGAGTAGCTCGAGAGAGCGCCGAGGACGTTCTCCCCGGGAGCGGCGAGCGAGATCCAGGAGCCGGTGTTCGAAAACGACGCCCGGTTGCCCGCCTTCGTCGTCGCCCCGACCGAGAGGCCGAACCCGCCTCGCCCTCTGGAGCCCACCGGCTGGAGGAGCGCGGCCGGGTACTCGACCGGGTTGCCGTCTCCGTACTCGTTGCCTGCAGCCGCGACGACCAGGACGCCGTGCTCGGCCGCGTAGGAGAGCGCCTTCTTCTCGACGGAGGACGTCTGCGTCCCTCCGATCGACAGGTTGATGATCTTCGCGCCGTGGTTCACCGCGTAGACGATCGCGTCGGCCTCGTCGACGTCGGTGAAGGACCCATCCGCGCGGCCGGACTGGACGAGCAGTAGCTGCGCGTCGCCGCCGAATCCCGCGATGCCCTCGCCGTTCGAGACCGAGCCGCCGGCGATCGAGGCGACGAAGGTGCCGTGGCCGTGAAGGTCCCTGATGTCGGTGCCGCCGTCGAGGACGCTGTACGTCTCCAGGCTCTTCGCGGCCAGGTCGGGCGCGGTCACGTCGGCGCCCGTGTCGACGACGGCGATCTTCACGCCGGCCGCCGCCCGGAGCACGGTATCCGGCACGGAGCTCGCCCTGGTCGCCGCGTACTGCCACTGGTACGGCACCCCGGCCGAGTACATCGCCGTCAGGCCCGGCTCGCTCGCGGAGAAGCGCCGCTCCGGCGCCTCCACCGAGACGATCCCCGAAAGGCGTGACACTGCCGCCGTGAAGCTGCGGAGGTCGCTGGGCCGCACTTCCACGGAACCGACGTCGGGGAGACGTCGAACGATGTGCGCCGGGTAGCGGTCGAGCGCCCGGCGGAGGGCGGTGCGGCTCCGATACGTGACGACCGCCGTGTCCGGTGCCGAGGGCGAGGAAGACGCCGAGAACGCCGCCGCGGGCACGGCGAGGGCGGCGGCTCCCACGATCGGGAGGATGGCCGCGGCCAGACGGATCGCAGGGTGCGCGTGTGGAGAGTCCATGTGGGCCGCTCCGAGCCGAGGGGTGGCTCGCCAGGTCGAGATCGGCCCGCCGGAGGCGCTGCGATACCCTCGTTCGAGCGATGGAAAGTGCCCCGGAGGGACGGACGCTTCCAGCCCGGATCGAGCTGGGCGGAAGCGGCCGTGCCAACGTGGCGACCGGGCTGCCGGTGCTCGACCACCTGCTCGGCCTCGTCGCCGAGCACTCCGGCTTCGACCTCCAGCTCGAGGTCGCCCCCGGCGGGCCAGACGCCGTGGCAACGGCGGCGGGGAACGCGCTCGGCGCCGCCTTGCGGGACGTTCTGGGCGCCGAGGAGGCGACGGGCTACGGCTACGCGATGATCCCGGCCGACGAGGCGCTCGCCAACGTCGTGCTCGAGGCATCCGGCCGGCCGCTCCTCGTCTCCAACGTCGACCTCTCGAATGCCCACGTCGCCGGGCTCGAGCGAGATCTCGTCTCCGGCTTCCTGCGGGAGCTCGCCGAGGGCGCCGGGCTCACGATGCACGTTCGTCTTCTGCACGGTGAGGACCCGGAGCACGTGCTGGAGGCGATCTTCAAGGCCCTCGGAGGCGCGCTCGCCCACGCGGCGGCGCCGCGAAAGGAGTAGCGATGGCAATGGCGGAGAAGCAGGTCGTGCGCACCGAGCGGGCCCCGGCGCCGTTCCAGGGCGCACCGTACTCCCAGGCGATCGTCGCCGGCGGGCTCGTCTTCGTAGCCGGGCAGGTCGGGCTTGACCCCGACCATACCGAGCTCGTCGGCGAGGGGATCACCGAGCAGACCGAACAGGCCTTCGACAACCTTCAGAGCATTCTCGAGGCGGCCGGTTCCGGCCTCCACCGGATCGTCAAGACGACCGTCTTCCTCGACGACTTCGACGACTTCGCGGCCATGAACGAGGTCTACGCCCGCCGGATCGGCGACATGCCGCCGGCTCGGTCAACGGTCGAGGTGGCCAGGCTCCCGTCCGGCGCCAAGGTGGAGATCGAAGCGATCGCGCTGGCCTAGCGCTTCGCAACAATTCGGGTGTGAAGGCGCCCGAGGTCATCGCCACCCACCAGAACACGGATTTCGACGCGTTCGCGTCCCTGCTCGCCGTCCGGCGGCTGTATCCGGACGCAGTCATCGCGCTCCACGGGACGCTGAACCGGAACGTGCGCGAGTTCTACCGCCTCCACGCCGACCAGCTGGACGTCGTGGAGGCTTCGCGTCTCGACCTGGGCGCGATCCGGCGTCTCGTGGTCGTGGAGACGATCTCGGCGTCGAGGCTCGGCGAGCTCGAGGCGGTCGCGCTCGACCCCGACGTGGAGACGGTCGTCTTCGACCACCATGCCGGCGAGCTCCCGGAGTGGGTCGAGCCGGGCAACGCGGTCATCTCGCAGGACGGAGCGCTGACGACGACCCTCGTGGGCGTGCTCGCGGAACGCGAGATCGCCGTGACGCCGATCGAGGCGACGGCGCTCGCCCTCGGGATCCACGAGGACACCGGGTCGCTGACCTATCCGACGGCGACGCAGCGCGACGCGGATGCGCTCGCCTGGTGCCTGCGCCACGGCGCACGCCAGGACCTCCTCGCGCGCTTCCTCCACACGCCGCTGACGGAGGACGAGCGCGATCTCCTGAGCGCGCTCATGGCGGCAGTCGAGACCGAGCGCGTCGCCGGCGTGGAGGTCGTCGTCTCGGCCGTCTCATGGCCCCGCCACGTCGACGGCGTCTCGAACCTCGCGCACAAGGTTGTCGACCTCACCGACTGCCGCGCGCTCGTCCTGCTCGTGGAGATGGACGACCGCGTCTTCGCGGTTACCCGGAGCCGGGCCCCGGAGATCGACGCGGCGGGGATCGCGGCCCTGCTCGGGGGCGGAGGACATTTCGAGGCCGCGTCGGCGATCTTCCGCGGCTCGCTCGACGACGCGCGCGAGATCCTGCGCCGCGGCCTTCCGGACGCCGTTCGCGAGCCGGTCCGCGCGCGCCAGGTCATGTCTCGGCCGGCCAGGTCCGTCGGCTCGGAGGAGTCCGTCGCCGCCGCGATGGTGGTCTGCCAGCGGTACCAGCAGAGCGGGATCCTCGTCGTCGACGGCGGGGAGCTCGTCGGCGCGGTGGGCCGCGAGGATCTGGACAAGGCGATCGCGCACGGCCTCTCCCACGCGCCCGTGAAGGGGATCATGAGCTCGCGCGTCGTAACGGTCGCCTCCGACGCGCCGCTCGCGGAGGTCCAGGAGGCGCTGGCGGGCTCGGCCGACGGGCGGCTGGCAGTCGTGGAGCACGACAAGCTGGTGGGGGTCGTCACGCGCAGCGACGTCCTCCGGGCGCTGGGCGAGCAGCCGGAGGCGGAGGCAGAGCCCGCCGCAAGCCTCCGGGAGGAGCTCGCCCGGCTCGAGCACCTGCAGCGCATCTTCGAGGCGGTCGCCGCGGTCAGCGAGCCGTACGACGGCGTCTATCTCGTGGGCGGAACCGTGCGCGACATCCTCCTGGGCGAGCCGAACTTCGACGTCGACATCGCGGTGGAGGGTGATGCGATCGAGCTCGCCCGCTCCCTCGCCGACGCCGTCGACGGGCGAGTCCGGGCGCACCGAAAGTTCGGCACGGCCGTCGTCCTCTACGGCGATGAAGCAACCGGCCGTTCCGGCGGAGCCGGAACAGCCTTGGGCGGCGCCGCCGAGTCGGCTCCTCGCGAGCGGGTCGACGTCGTCACGGCCCGGACGGAGTTCTACGACGCGCCGGCGGCCCTGCCGAGCGTCGAGCACGCCTCGATCCGGGAGGATCTCTTCCGGCGGGACTTCACGATCAACGCGATGGCGGTGTCTCTGAAGGGCGACGACTTCGGGCGCCTCGTCGACCCGTTCCACGGGCGCCGCGACCTGGAGACGCGGACGATCCGGATCCTCCACAACCTGTCGTTCATCGACGACCCGACCCGGATCTTCCGCGCGATCCGGTACGAGAGCCGCTACGGCTTCCGCATGGACGAGCACACGCAGCGGCTGGCCCGTGGGACGATCGAGATGGGGCTCGTCGGCGACCTGTCGTCCGCCCGCCTCCGCGACGAGCTGGTCGCGCTGCTCGAAGAGGGCGATCCCGGCCCGTCCATCCTTCGCCTCGCCGAGCTCGGTGCGGGCGCGGCGATCCATCCGCACCTGGCGGCCGACGACGAGGCGGTCGGACTGCTCGGCCGCCTCCGCGAGCTGAACGAGGAGTACGGCACCGGGATCCCGGCCTGGCGGCTCGCCTTCGCGGTGCTCGCGCGGCGGATGACGCCGGACGAGGTGTACGGATGGCTCCAGCGGCTGAAGGTGCAGCGGCGCGACGGGGAGCGGATCGCCTCGGCCGTGACCGTCGCGCCCCGCCTGGTCGAGCGGCTCCGCGGCGACTCGCTCGAGCCGGCCGACGTCGTCGCTGCGGCGGACCCGTACGCACCCGACGCACCGCTCCTCGCCATGGCGCTCGAGGAGCGGCCCGAACTGGACGACTACTTCCGGCGCCTCAGGAACGTGCAGCTCGAGGTCAGCGGCTCCGACCTCGCCGCGCTCGGCCTCGGCGAGTCGCCGGAGGTGGGGGAGATCCTCGCCGAGCTACGGCGCCGCAAGCTGAACGGCCAGCTCGACGGGCGCGAGTCCGAGCTCGCCGCCGCGCGGGAGCTGATCTCGACCACATGATCCGCTGGGAGATCTCCGAGTCGTACGTCGTCGCGTTCTCGACTCGTGTCGGCGGCGTCAGCGAGGGGCCGTACGAGTCGCTCAACCTCGGCGTCCTCACCGACGACGAGCCCGAGCGGGTGTTCGAGAACCGGCGGCGCCTCGCCGACCGGGTCGGAATCGAGCCCGAACGCGCGCGGATGGCCTGGCAGCAGCACGGCGCGGTCGTCAGGGAGGCGGCGCCGGAGGGGATCCTCGCCCGGGTCCGCCACGCGCCGTGCGACGGCTGGTGGAGCGACGAGCCGGGGCAGGGGATGCTGCTCCTGACCGCCGACTGCCTGCCGGTGGCGATCGCGCGAACGAACGGCGCCGCCCCGGCGCTCGCCGTTCTCCACGTCGGCTGGCGCGGGCTGCTGGCCGGAATCGTCGAGAACGGCGTGGCGGCCCTGGGAGGCGGGCGGCTCAAGGCCGTGGTCGGCCCGGGGATCGGCCCCTGCTGCTACGAGGTCGGGCCCGAGGTTGCGGAGCCGTACCTCGCCCGGTTCGGTCCCGAGATCCTCGCCGGCCGGAATCTCGACCTCTGGCTGGCCGCGGGGCTGGCGCTGAAGGACGCGGGCGTCTCGGAGGTCGAGCGGACGGATCTCTGCACCTCCTGCCACCGGGAGCTCTTCTTCTCGCATCGGCGAGACGGGGGCGTGACCGGTCGCCAGGGAGTGATCGCCGCTGTCGCCTGACGAGATCCGCGAGCGGTACGAGCGGGTCAAGTCCGAGCTCGGGGAGGGGGTCACGGTCGTCGCGGCCACGAAGTACGTGTCGGTCGAGGACATGGCGGCGCTGGCCGAGGCCGGCGTGGAGGTGGTCGGCGAGAACCGGGCGCAAGACCTCGAGGCGAAGCACGCCCGCTACGGCGATCGCTTTCGCTGGCATTTCATCGGCCATCTGCAGAGCCGGAAGGCGCCGAAGGTGAGCGCGCTCTGCGAGCTCGTCCACTCGCTCGACTCCGATTCGGCCGCCAGGCGCCTCACGATCCCCGCGCTCGTCCAGGTCAACCTCGCGGGGGAGGAGACGAAGTCGGGGATCGCGCCCCAGGACCTCGAGGCGTTTCTCGAGCGCTGCCCGGTCGAGGTGCGCGGGCTCGCGGCGATGCCCCCGTTCACCGAGGACCCGGAGGCGTCGCGGCCGTACTTCCGGCGGCTCCGCGAGCTCGCCGAGCGGCTCGGCCTGGCCGAGCTCTCGATGGGGACGAGCCAGGACTACCGCGTCGCCGCGGAGGAGGGGGCGACGTTCGTGCGCGTCGGCTCCGTCCTCTGGCACTAGCCGCCATCGGGGCTAATATCCCCTGCTCGGTGGCCTTTTCCGACGTCTGGAACCGAACGCTCGTCTACTTCGGCATCGCCGAGGAGGACGACGACGACTGGGACGAGGACGGGTACGTGACGAACGAGGAGCTCGAACGGACGTACTCGGAGCGACCGAACGTCCGCCGCCTGGCGCCGCGGAGGCGCTCCAGCAAGGAGTTCGACGACTGGACCGACCCGGAGCCGGCGCCGCCCACGCGTACCGCGTCGATCCGGTCCCGGCAGCGGCCGGAGCTCGCGCCCGTCCCGGCGGCGCCCAGCCCCTCGGTCAAGGTGCACCTGGTCGTCCCGCACACCTTCCAGGACGCGAAGACGATCGCCGACCGGTTCAAGGACTACACGCCGGTGATCCTCAACCTCCAGGGCGTGGACGCGGAGCTCTCCAAGCGCCTGATCGACTTCGCCAGTGGTTTGACGTACGCGCTCGACGGCGGGATGCAGCGAATCGCCGACAAGGTCTTCCTGCTCACGCCTGCGAACGTCGAGGTGAGCGCCGAGCAGCGCGCCCAGCTCCTCGAGCGCGGCGGCTTCTTCAACCAAGCCTGACGGCTTGGTTTTCGCCGAAAAGTCTCACGACTTTCGGCCACTCCAGACCCGCGAGGGTGGGCGCCGCTGTCGCGGCGCGCGGCCGAGAAGCGCTCGGGGGTTCCAGGCTCTGACCTGCGTGTCGCCTGCCAGCAGGGGCCCGGGTCTCCGAGTACGCTCGGACGTCGTGGCCCACCCCGAAGTCGCCGCTGAGCAGGAATATCTCGACCACGCGTACGCGTGCCTCGACCGGATGCGCGAGGCGCTCGTGCGCTCCGGTGACGCCGCGCTCGACGACGTTGCCGGCGAGGCGCTCGACGCCTGGAACGTTCGCCGCCTGCAGACGTTCGCCGACGCCGAGCAGAGCCTCTGCTTCGGCCGGATCGACGTCGAGACGACGATCGACCCGACGTACGTCGGCCGCCGCTGGGTACACGACGAGGGCGGCGAGCCCGTCGTCGTGAACTGGCAGGCGCCGGCGGCCCGCCCCTTCTACACGGCGACGCCTGCCCAGCCGCACGGAGTCACCCGCCGCCGCCGCTTCCGGACGCGGGGCCGAATGCTGCTGGACGTGAGCGACGAGGCCCTGGACGGCTCGATCGCCGACGCCGTCGCCTCGGTCGACGACTTCCTCCTGGAGGAGCTCGAACGGGCCCGGGAAGCAAGGATGCGGGACATCGTCGCGACGATCCAGGCCGACCAGTACGGGCTGATCGCGCGCGACCCGCGTCCTCCGCTCGTCATCCAGGGCGGCCCGGGAACGGGCAAGACCGCCGTCGGGCTGCACCGCGCCTCGTTCCTGCTCTACACGCACCAGGAGGAGCTGCGGCGTGTGCTCGTCGTCGGGCCGAACCCGACGTTCATGGACTACGTCTCGCACGTCCTGCCCGCGCTCGGCGAGGAGAGCGTGGAGCAGCGCGCGGTGGGCGAGCTCGTCGACGGCGTCGAGGTGACCCGCTCCGATCCGCTGGAGGTGCAACGGCTCAAGGCGGACGTCCGGATCGCAGAGGTCGTCCGCCGCGCGGCCGAGGCGCGGGTCGAACCGCGGCCGGAGGAGCTCGCACTCCGTCTCGGCGGCGTGCTCATCCGGCTCAGGGAGGAGGAGATCGCGGCGCTCGTCGCCGACGCGCGCGAGGAGCGCGGCCTGTCGACGGCCGCACGCGAGCACTTCCGCATGGGCCTCCTCCGCCGGTTCTACCAGCGCTACGGCGAGCGCCTCGGGGGAAGCGCGTTCCTGGCCGCCGACGACGTCGAACGGGCACTCAGGAGAGGAGGAACGCTGAACCGGTTCCTCGACCGCGTCTGGCCGGCGCCCAGGCCGGAGCAGGTCGTCCGCCAGGTACTCGCATCGCGGGAACGCCTCGCCGCCCTCTCAGAAGGCGTGCTCGAGCCCGACGAGCAGGCGCTACTGGCACGCTCCCGGCGCGGCTGGAGCGAGGCCGACCTCCCGCTCGTCGACGAGGCGCGGGCGCTCCTCCACGGCCCGCCGCAGGCGTACGGACACGTGATCGTGGACGAGGCGCAGGACCTCACCCCGATGCAGCTCCGGATGATCGGCCGCCGCGCCGTCGGCTCGTTCACGGTCCTCGGGGACATCGCGCAGGCAACCGGTCCGGTCCCCTACGACGCCTGGAGCGAGCTGCTGCCGCACCTCCCGGGCGGAGGCGACGCCGCGACCGAGGAGCTTCGCCACGCCTACCGCGTACCGCGCGAGATCATGGCGCTCGCCCTCCCCCTGCTCGAGCAGATCGCACCGGACACGGAGCCGCCGGTGGCGTATCGAGTGGGGGCCGAGCCGCCGCGGATCCTCCACGGAGAGCCCGTGTTCTCCCTGGCCCTCGAGGAGGCCGCCAGGCTGGCGGGAGAGGAGGGGCTGCTCGCGCTCATCGTCCCGGCGTCGCTGCGCGGCGGCGAGACGCCCTCGCTCTTCGACGAGACTCGCATCCCGCTGCTGACGCCGCGCGAGGCGAAGGGCATGGAGTTCGACCACGTCGTCGTCGTCGAACCGGCCTCGATCGTCGAGGAGGCGCTCGGCGGTCAGGGCCTCCGTGAGCTGTACGTGGCGCTCACCCGCCCCACGAGGACGCTCGCGGTCGTCCACGACCGCCCGCTGCCCGCTGCGCTCGATCCCTCGCAGCGGAGGGAACCGAGGGGTTAGAACGAACTGCGCTGCATGGGTGCAGTGAGCGCTGTCGCGATGCTGCTCGCCGACTGGGTGGACGCCGCCCAGAACTTCGTGCAGGTCTTCACGCTCGTCTACTTCCTCCTGATCTTCGCGTACATCCTCATGTCCTGGGTGCGCCTGCCGTACTCGATCTGGCTGAACCGGATCCAACGCTTCCTGTACGACGTCGTGGAGCCCTATCTGCGGATCTTCCGACGCTTCATCCCGCCGCTCGGGCCGCTGGACATCTCTCCGATCGTGGCCATCTTCGTGCTGTGGATCGTCAGCGGTCTCGTCATCCGCATCCTGGGCGAATTCGGATAGGTGGTGAGAGATGGGACTGGCACCGACAGAGATCCGGCACATCCCGATCCCGCGCGGGCCGTGGGGCTACCGGCGCGCCGCCGTCGAGCTGCTGCTCGACGAGATCGCCGACAGCTACGAGGACGTCTGGCGGGGCCGCGCCGAGCTGGCCGACCGGGTCGAGCACCTCGAGGAGGAGCTCCGGCGGCATCGCGAGCTCGAGTCGCTGCTCCGGAAGACGCTGGTCTCCGCCGAGGCCGCCGCCGAGGAGCAGCGCGACCAGGCGCGACGGAACGCGGAGCTCGTCGTCGCCGAGGCGCACGCCGAGGCCCGTCGCATCACCTTCGCCGCCGCGGCGGAGCGCGAGCGGCTGCTGACCGAGGTCAGGCGCCTCCGCGAGGGGCTTCGGGCGGCGCTGGCGGCGACCGAGGAGATCGACGGCGGCGACGAGGCGCCGGCCGACGCCCCGGACGAAGCCGCCGCCGCCTAGAATCTGAACGTGGCAGGGGGTGCAACACGGCTGCGGCTACGCGTCGTCCCTGGCTCGAAGAGCCCCGGCGTCGTGGGGCGTCACGGCGAGGGCTGGAAGCTGCGCGTGACAGCCCCGCCGGAGCGCGGGCGCGCGAACCACGCCGCGCTCGAGCTCCTCGCGAGCAGGCTCGGCGTCGACGCGCGTGATGTCCGCCTCGTCTCGGGCCACCGGTCTCGCGACAAGGTCGTCGAGGTCACCGGGATCGAGCCGTCCGAGGCGGAACGGAGACTCTCTGCATGAGCACCCTCGACGTCGAGCACTTCAGGACGCTGCTCGTCGAGAAACGCGAGGCCGTGACGGCCGCGCTCGACAACCTCCAGCGGGAGAACTCCCGCTCGCTCGAGGAGGAGACGGGGGAGCTCGTCTCCGGCAGCGCCGACCAGCATCTCGCGGACACCGCCACGGAGACCGTGGAGCGCGAGATCGGCAGCACCCTCGAGGAGCACGACGAGCGCCTGCTCGTGGCGATCGACGACGCGCTCCGGCGAATCGAGGACGGCATCTACGGCAAGTGCGTCAACTGCGGCGCCCCCATCCCCGAAGAACGGCTCGAGGCGATGCCGTGGGCGACCCTCTGCATCGATTGCAAACGCCGCGAGGAACGCTGACCGAGGCCCGGGCAACCGAGGTCCGGGTCGGGTCGTCGACGAACGGCGTCGTCCCGGTGCTCGCGGGCCGGCGCTCGCTCGCCGCCGGAACCAGCCAGTGGGTCGCCCTGGCGGCCGTCGCGCTCTGTTCGATCGCAGCCGACCAGACGACGAAGTGGATCGTCGCCTCCCAGCTCGTCCTCGGCGAGTCCGTCGACGTCGTCGGCCCGCTCTCCATCCACCACGTCCAGAACTCGGGCATCGCGTTCGGCCTCTTCGCGACGGCGACGGCCGCGGTGATCGTGCTCACCGGCATCGCGGTCGCCTGGATGCTCGTGTTCTTCGCCCGCTCGGGCGCACGCCACCCTGTCCTGCCGGTGGCGCTCGGGTTCCTGCTGGGCGGAAGCGTCTCGAACCTGATCGACCGCGTCCGGCTGGGGCATGTGACCGACTTCCTCGACCTGCGCTACTGGCCCGCCTTCAACCTGGCCGACAGCTTCATCGTCGCCGGCGTCGGGATCCTGATCGCCGCGCTGCTCCTCGCAGAAGGGGAGCCGCGCAGGCACGCCCCTGGCTCGAGTCACCGTTCCTGAGACGGCGGCCGGGCTCCGGCTCGACCGCTTCCTCGCCGATCTCCCCGAGGTCGGCTCTCGCGCCGCCGCCGAGCGGCTACTCGAGCGCGGAGACGTGGTCGTCGACGGGAGGCAGGCGCCGAAGAGCCGGCGGCTGCAGGGCGGGGAGGACGTCGAGTTCGAGCTGCCGGAGGCGCCGCCCGAGCTGGCGCCCGAGGACGTGCCGCTCCGGATCGCTCACGTAGACGAGCACCTCCTCGTCGTCGACAAGCCCGCGGGCGTCGTCGTCCACCCGTCTCCGGGGCATGCGACCGGCACGCTCGTCCACGGCGTCCTCGCGCACGGCGCCGCCGGCGGCGACGAGGAGCGGCCGGGAATCGTCCACCGGCTCGACCGCGACACGTCCGGGCTTCTCGTCGTCGCACGGTCGGAGGAGGCCCACGAGCGGCTGAAGGCGCTCGTCCGGCGGCACGGCCTCGAGCGGACGTATATCGCGCTTGTGCGCGGCCGCCCGCGCTCGAGGCGTGGCCGGATCGAGGCGCCGATCGGCCGCGACCGACGCGACCCGACCCGCCGGTCCCTGAGCACGGACAGCCCGCGCGAGGCGGTGACCCACTTCGAGCTCCTCGAGCCGCTGGGTCAGCACGCGCTCCTCCGCGTCGAGCTCGAGACGGGGCGCACGCACCAGATCCGCGTCCACCTGGCCGCGATCGGGCTCCCGGTCGTCGGCGACCCCGTCTACGGCGTCCCGGACCCTGCGCTCGGCCGGCAGTTCCTTCATGCGTCCCGGCTGGCCTTCGACCACCCGTTTACGACCGAGCGCATCGACGTCGAGTCGCCGCTGCCGCCCGAGCTCGGCCGATACCTCGACGACCTCCGCTAGAATCCGCCCGTTCCGCACCCGACCCGGCGGATCCACGACGTGGTCGGTGCCGGTGCCTTGCCACCGGTTCCACGCTCGTCCCGCCGGCTGAAGCACACGTCAACCAGACCCAAGGGGGACCCACATGCCCGCTGTCTCGATGCGAGAGCTGCTGGAGGCCGGCGTCCATTTCGGCCACCAGACGCGCCGCTGGAACCCGAAGATGCGCCGCTTCATCTTCACGGAGCGCGGCGGCATCTACATCATCGACCTGCAGAAGACGTCCGACCTGCTGGAGCAGGCCTGCGACTTCGCCCGCGACCTGGCCGCGAAGGGGGGCACCGTGCTCTTCGTCGGCACGAAGAAGCAGGCCCAGGACGCCGTCGAGGAGACCGCCAAGCGAGTCGGCATGCCGTACGTCAACCACCGCTGGCTCGGCGGGCTGATCACGAACTGGCGCACGATCTCGAGCCGGATCGAGCGGCTCCACGAGCTGCGGCGGCTGAATGAGGAGGGCCAGCTGGACCTGCTCCCGGCGAAGGAGCGCCTGACGATGCTCAGCGAGCTGGAGAAGCTCGAGGCGAACCTCGGCGGCGTCGCCGACCTCAAGCGCCAGCCCGACGCGCTCTTCGTCGTCGACCTGCGCAAAGAGGCGATCGCGGTCCGTGAGGCGCGGCGGCTCGGCCTGCCGATCATCGGCCTCGTCGATACGAACTGCGATCCGGACGAGGTTGACCTCGTGATCCCCGGCAACGACGACGCGATCCGCTCCTGCAGCCTGATCGTACGCGCGATCGGCGACGCGATCGAGGCCGGGAAGCAAGGCGCGACCCCCCAGGAGTTCGAGCAGAATGGCCAGCGCGAGGTCGAGGCGGAGCCGGCGGCCGACGAGACGCCCGTCGAGCACGAGCCGATGGCACAGGCTGAGAGCGCTGCCGAGACCGAGTCCGCCGAGGCGCCGGCGGAGGAAGCGCCCGCCGAGGCGCCGGCGGAGGAAGCGCCCGCCGAGGAGGGGGAAAGCCAGTGAGCACGACCGAGATTCCAGCCGGGCTCGTCAAGCAGCTGCGCGAGGAGACGGGCGCCGGGATGATGGATTGCAAGCGCGCCCTCCAGGAGACCGGAGGCGACCTCGAGGCCGCGAAGCGGCTCCTGCGCGAGCGCGGGATGGCCGAGGCGGGGAAGCGCGCCGGTCGTGAGACGACCGAGGGAATCGTGCTCGCCCGGGTCGACGAGAACCGGGGAGCGCTGGTCGCGGTCGGCTGCGAGACGGAGCCGGTCTCGAAGAACGAGGAGTTCGTCGCCTTCGCCCAGAGGGCGCTCGAGGCGGTCGACCACGACGGCCCCGACGCCCTCGAGCGGCTCGAGGACGAGCGCGTCCAGCTCGTCGGGAAGATCGGCGAGAACATCGCGTTCCGGGGCGCTGCCCGTTTCGAGCGCACTGACGACGAGACGATCGCCGCCTACGTGCACCCGCCGGCGAACAAGATCGGGGTGCTGGTGAACATCCGCGGCTCGGCCGGGCTCGCGAAGGAGCTCGCCATGCACATCTCGTTCGCGGCTCCCCGTTACAGGAGCCGCGACGACGTTCCCGCCGATGAGATCGAGAGCGAGCGCGCGATCTACGAGAATTCCGACGAGGTGCAGTCCAAGCCCGAGCAGGTGCGACCGCAGATCGTCGAGGGGATGCTTCGCAAGCGGTTCTTCGCGCAGACCGTCCTCCTCGACCAGGAATGGATCCACGAGAGCGGGAAGACCGTGGGCCAGGTGCTCGAGGAGCGGGACGCCGAGGTGCTCGACTTCGCCCGGTACGCCCTTGGCGGCTGACTCGAACGGCGCGCGGCCGGTCTTCAGTCGCGTACTGCTGAAGCTCTCCGGCGAGGCGCTCATGGGAGACCAGGAGTACGGCGTCGACCTCCCGGAGCTCCAGCGGATCGGACGGGAGATCAAGGAAATCCACGACCGCGGCGTGCAGGTCGCGATCGTGGTGGGGGCCGGGAACATCTACCGCGGGATGACGGCGGCGGCCGAGGGCATGGACCGGGCGACCGCCGACTACGGCGGGATGCTCGCCACGGTGCTCAACGCGATCACCCTCCAGGACGTCCTCGAGCGGCAGGGCATGCACACGCGCGTCCTGTCCGCGATCCACGTGTCCGAGGTTGCCGAGCCGTACATCCGGCGGCGCGCGATCAGGCACCTCGAGAAGCGCCGTGTCGTGATCTTCGCCGCGGGCACCGGCAACCCGTTCTTCACGACCGACACGGCCGCCGCGCTGCGCGCGCTCGAGATCGGCGCGGAGGCGATCCTGATGGCGAAGCACGCCGTCGAGGGCGTGTACGACGGCGATCCACGGAGCGAGCCGGAGGCGGCGCTCCTGCCCGAGCTGACGCATCTCGAGGCGATCGAGCGCGGCCTGCGCGTGATGGACACGACGGCCCTCTCGCTCTGCATGGACAATGCGCTTCCGATCTACGTCTTCGCGCTCGCCGAGGGCAACATCCGGCGGGTTGCGCTCGGGGAGCGCGTCGGCACGATCATCTCGACACCCACGACCGGAGCCACCACATGATCGACGATCTCCTCAAGGACGCGACGACCCGGATGGACAAGTCCGTCGAAGCCACCCAGCACGAGCTGAACACCATCCGCACGGGACGAGCGTCCGCCGCGCTCCTCGACCGGGTCACGGTCGACTACTACGGCCAGCAGACGCCGCTGAACCAGCTCGCGACGCTGAACGTGCCCGAGCCGCGGCTTCTCACCGTCCAGCCGTTCGACCCGACCTCGCTGAGCGCGATCGAGCGCGCGATCCAGGAGTCCGACCTCGGCCTGAACCCCTCGAACGACGGCAAGATCATCCGCCTCCCGATCCCGCAGCTGACCGAGGAGCGGCGCAAGGAGCTCGTCAAGGTCGCGCGGCAGATCGCGGAGGAAGGCCGCGTCGCCGTGCGAAATGTCCGCAGAGACGTGATCCACCATCTCAAGGAGGAGCAGAGCGTCGGCGCCGACGAGGAGCGCCGCGCGGAGGAGCGCGTCCAGAAGCTCACCGACGACCACGTGCACCGCATCGACGAGCTCCTGAAGCGCAAGGAAGCCGAGATCACGGAAGTCTGAGAGTTGCGTGGGCATCCTCGCCCGCCTGCGGCGTCACCCTGAGGCTCACGAACAGCCTCAGGCGGTCCCCCGCGCCGTCGCGATCATCATGGACGGCAACAGCCGCTGGGCGGCCGACCGCGGCCTCTCCGTAGCCGAGGGACACCGCGAGGGAACGCGCGCCCTGCGCCGCACGGTCGAGGCGGCGATCGACCTCGGCATCGAGTCGCTGACCGTGTACGCGTTTTCGACCGAGAACTGGCTCCGTCCGCCCGAGGAGGTCGAGGCGCTGATGGAGATCTTCGGCGAGACGATCCGGCGCGAGCTCCCCGATCTCGCCGAGCAGGGAGTCCGCACCCGGTTCGTCGGGCGCCGTGACCGAGTGGCGCCCGAGCTGCTCGACCAGATGGCGGAGCTCGAGCGAGAGACGGCCGACCGTGACCGCCTCGACCTCTGGATCGCATTCGACTACGGCGGCCGCGCCGAGCTCGCCGAGGCGACGCGGAAGATCGTGGCGGAAGGCCTTCGCCCCGACGAGATCGACGAGGAGGTCGTCGCGCTGCACTTGTATGCGCCGGAGCTTCCCGATCCCGACCTCCTCATCCGCACCTCAGGCGAGCTGCGGATCTCGAACTTCCTCCTCTGGCAGCTCGCCTACTCCGAGCTCGTCTTCACCGACCGGCGCTGGCCCGATTTCGGGCCGGAGGACCTCCGCGAGGCCGTTGCCGAGTACGCGGCGCGCCAGCGGCGCTTCGGCAGCAGATGACCGCGTTCGTCTCCAGGATCCTCGTCGCGGTCGTCCTCGTCCCGGTCGTCTTCCTCGTGATCTGGGCCGGCGGCTGGTGGCTCGTCGGCGCCGCCGTCGTCGCGGCGCTCATCGCGCTCCACGAGCTCTACCTGCTCGCACGCGAGTTCCGGCCGGTGCTCCTGGCGGGCTATGTCGGGACCGTCGCGGCGCTCGTCGGCGCCGCGTGGGGGCCCGCGTGGGCGCTGGCCGGCTTCTTCGCGACGCTGCCGCTCGCCTTTCTTTTCAAGGCGGCGGCCGGTGCGATGCCGACGATCGCGTCCGTCGGGGTCACCGTGCTCGGAGCGGCCTGGATCGGCCTCGGCCTCGCGAGCCTCGTGCTGATCCGCGACCTGCCGGAGCACGGCGTCCTCGCCATGTACACGCTCGTGATCGCCGTCTTCGCGTGCGACACCGCCGCCTATGCGGCCGGACGGTTGATCGGCCGCCACAAGATGGCGCCGGAGACCTCGCCGGGGAAGACGTGGGAGGGCTTCGTCGCAGGCTCGGTCGCGGCCGTGCTCGTCCCGTTCTTCGCGCTCTACGACGAAGGGTTCCTGACGGTCGCGGAGACCCTGGCCCTCGGCGCGGTGATCGCGGTCGCCGACCCGGTCGGAGACCTGTTCGAATCTGCCGTCAAGCGGGACGCCGGCGTGAAGGACAGCGGACGGCTGCTTCTCGGCCACGGCGGGATGCTCGACCGGCTGGACGCGTTCCTCTTCACGGGCATGGCGGTCTACGTGCTCCTGCTAGCCGTCGGATCGGCATGATTCACCGGTGAAACGTGTCGCGCTCCTCGGCGCAACCGGCTCGATCGGGGTTCAGGCCCGCGACGTGATCGAGCAGCACCCTGATCTCGAGCTGGTTGCCGCCTCCTCCGGCTCCCGGCCGCTCGACGGCACCGCACCGCTGACGCAGGTCGGCGGCGATCCGGTCGAGCTGCTCGAGCGCGCCGAGCCCGACGTCGTCCTGAATGCGGTCGTGGGGTTTGCCGGCGTCCGCGCGACGCTGTGGACACTGGAGCGCGGCATCGACCTCGCGCTCGCGAACAAGGAGAGCCTCGTGGCCGCCGGCGAGCTCGCCCTCGCAGCCTGGAAGCGGGGCGGGGGTCGCCTGCTCCCCGTCGACAGCGAGCACTCCGCCGTGTTCCAGCTCGTCGAGGGCCGCGACGCCGAGACGGTCGACTCGATCGTGCTGACGGCGTCCGGAGGACCCTTCCGGGGCCGCATCCGTTCGGAGCTGGAGGACGTAAGACCTGAGGATGCGCTCGCTCACCCGACCTGGAGCATGGGGCCGAAGATCACCGTCGACTCGGCCACCCTCGCGAACAAGGGCCTCGAGGTCATCGAGGCCCATTTCCTCTTCGGCCTTCCCTTCGAGCGGATCGAGGTCGTGATCCAACCGACGTCGGTGGTGCATGCCCTCGTCCACCTGCGCGACGGCTCCGCGCTGGCGCACGTCGGCTACCCGGACATGCGGGTGCCGATCTCGTACGCGCTGACGTACCCGGAGCGCGCGCCGGTCGGGATCCAACCCCTCGATCTCTCCTCGGGCCTCGTGCTCGAGTTCGAGCCGGTCGAGGACGATGTCTTCCCGATGCTCGGTCTCGCCCGAAGCGCCGGCAGTCAGGGTGGGAGCTATCCCTGCGTGTTCAACGCCGCGAACGAGGTCGCCGTTGCGGCGTTCCTCGGCGGCGCCCTGCCGTTCCTGGGGATTCCGGAGGTCGTCGCCCGGGCGCTCGACGCCGCGGACGGCTCGCCGGCGGCCGATCTGGACGAGCTCGTTGCGACGGACGCTGAGGCAAGACGCCTCGCCGAGCAGGCGCTGGTGGCCGCGTGAACAGCCTGATCGCCATTCTCGGGCTCGCGTTCCTCGTCCTCCTGCACGAGGCCGGGCACTTCTACACCGCCCGCGCCGTCGGGATGCGGCCGCGGAGGTTCTACGTCGGGTTCCCGCCCGCCATCGCCAAGGTTCGGAAGAGCGGCATCGAGTACGGCATCGGCGCGATTCCGCTGGGGGGTTACGTGAAGATCCCCGGGATGCACCGGCCGGCGCCGTCCGAGGTGGACGCGTACTTCGGACGGGCGATCCAGGAGGCGCCGCAGCTGGTCGGCCCGGCCGAGCGGCTCAAGCGGCTGCTCGGCGACGGCAACTTCGACGGCGCCGGCGGGGCGCTGAAGGCCCTCGAGCGTGCGGCCGCCGACGCCGACCTCTCGCCGTCGGCCCGCAAGGGCGTCGAGCGGGGAATCGAGGAGATCGCGGACGAGCTCGGCCTCGACGCGTACTGGCGGCAGCGGACCTGGAAGAAGATCGCCGTGATCGGCGCCGGCCCGGGCGTGAACCTCGTTTTCGCGATCGTGATGTTCGCACTCCTGCTTTTCCTCGGCCCGGGCCGGGCGACAACGTCCGTGGCCGAGATCGACCGGCAGACGCCGAGCGGCCGCCCGACGCCTGCGGTGCAGATCGGACTCCGTCCGTCCGACCGGATCGTCGCCGTGAACGGCACGCCCGTCGACGCCTCGAAGATGTTCCGGCTGATCCTGGAGTCCGACGGCAAGCCCGTCACGCTCACGGTCGAGCGGCAGGGCCGGCGGGTGAACCTCGGCCCGGTCACTCCGTTCAAGGACACCGACGGGGCGTATCGCGTCGGCTTCCGGCCCCGGTTCGAGGACCTTCCGGCCACGACGGCGGTCGGAGAGTCCTTCCGGCTGACCTGGACGATCACGAGGGAGATCGGCGGCGTTCTCGGCCGGCTCGTGCAGGGATCGGGCCGAGAGGAGATCTCGAGCCCGATCGGGATCGTGCGCGGCTCGTCCAGCGCCCTCGACCGCGGCTGGGAGACCTATCTCTGGGTACTTGGTCTGATCAGCCTCTCGCTGGCACTCCTGAACCTGCTTCCGCTGCTCCCGCTGGACGGCGGCCACATCGCGTTCTCGATCATCGAAGGAGTCCGGGGCCGGGCGGTGGGGCGCGAGGTCTACGAGCGGGTCTCTGTCATCGGGATCGCGGTCGTACTGATGCTCTTCTTCATCGGCCTCTCGAACGACATCGGGGGGCGCGCAGGAGGCTAGACTCGGACCCGTGGGATCCGAGCTCAGCGTCAGGGTAGGCAACGTGCAGATCGGCGGCGGCGCGCCCGTCGTCGTCCAGTCGATGACGCTCACGCCGACGCGTGACGTCCAGGCGACCACGGCGCAGATCGCGGCGCTTGCGTCCGCCGGCTGCGAGATCGTGCGAGTCGCGGTCCCGAAGATCGAGGATGCCGAGGCCCTGAGGACGATCGTCCGGCTCTCGCCGCTGCCGGTCATCGCGGACATCCACTTCAACGCGAGCCTCGCGCTCCGGGCGATCGACGCAGGGGTGGCCGCCGTGCGAATCAACCCGGGCAACATCGGCGGCCCGGACCGGGTTTCCGAGGTGGTGCTGGCCGCCAAGCGGGCCAGGATCCCGATGCGGATCGGCGCCAACTCCGGCTCGCTGCCGAAGCATCTCTACGGGCTCGCCCAGCGAGATCAGGCCGAAGCGCTCGTCGCGGCCGCGCTGGAGGAGGTCGAGCTGCTCGAGAAGCTCGACTACCGCGACTTCAAGATCTCGGTCAAGGCGACCCACGTGCCGACGATGATCCGCGCATACCGCATGCTCGCGGCGCGGGTCCCGTACCCGCTCCACCTGGGCGTCACCGAGGCGGGGACGCCGTACACCGGATCGATCAAGAGCGCGGTCGGGATCGGCTCGCTGCTCGCAGACGGGATCGGCGACACGATCCGGGTCTCGCTGACGGCCGACCCAGTGAAGGAGGTGGAGACGGCCTGGGAGATCCTGAAGGCGCTCCATCTGCGCGAGCGCGGGCCGGTGATGATCGCGTGCCCGTCGTGCGGCCGTGACAACGTCGGCGTGCAGAGCCTCGCAGAGGTCGTCGAGGAGCGGCTTCGCGGCTACTCGCAGGCATTCGAGGTTGCGGTCATGGGCTGTGCCGTCAACGGGCCGGGGGAGGCGGGCGACGCCGACTTCGGTCTCGCCGGCGGACGCGACGTCGGCTTCATCTACGCGCACGGCCGCGTGCTGAAGAAGGTCTCGTCAGACATCCTGATCGACGAGCTCTTCCACGAGATCGACGCCTGGATCGAGGCCGGTATGCAGCGACCCAAGCGCCTGAAGATGGCCAAGCCGGCGGCGCTGGCCATGGCGGAAGCGTCCCTGATCCCGGTCGAATAGCGGCGTGATCGCCCGCGCTTCCCAGCTCTTCCTACCGACCCTGCGCGAGGCCCCGGCCGACGCCGAGGCGGTCTCCCACGGCCTGCTCGTCCGCGGCGGCTTCATCCGACAGGTCTCGGCGGGGGTCTGGTCGTTCATGCCGCTCGGCTGGCGCGTCCACCGGAAGATCGAGCAGATCGTCCGCGAGGAGATGGACGCCATCGGCGGCCAGGAGATGCTGATGCCCATCCTGACGCCGCCCGAGCTCTGGGAGGCGACGGGCCGCCTCGGGATTCCGGAGATCTTTCATCTCAAGGACCGGACCGGTCGGGAGTTCATCCTGCCGCTGACACACGAGGAGACGGTCACGTATCACGCCCGCGAGATCCGGAGCTACCGGGAGCTGCCGCAGCTCTGGTACCACTTTCAGACGAAGCACCGCGACGAGCCCCGTCCCCGCGGCGGCCTCCTGCGGGTGCGCGAGTTCATCATGAAGGACGCGTACTCCTTCGACCGCGACGAGGAGGGCGTGCGTTCGAGCTTCGAGGCGAACCGCGAGGCGTACAAGCGCATCTTCGCCCGCTGCGGGCTCGAGACGTACGACGTCCAGGCGGAAAGCGGGATCATGGGCGGAAAGTTCAGCATCGACTTCCTCGCGCCCTCGGGCTCGGGCGAGAACACGCTCGTCCGCTGCGAGAACGGCGACTACGCCGGCGACCTGGAGGTCGCGGAGGCCGTCCCTCGCGCCGCTGTGCTCCCCGAGCCGCTCGAGGCTCCCGAGGAGATCGAGACGCCGGGGGTGACGACGATCGAGGGACTAGCCGAGTTCCTCGGAATCGACGAGTCGGCCACGTCAAAGGCGATGCCGGTGGTGAAGCCGGACGGCACGGTCGTGCTCGCACTCGTCCGCGGCGACGACCGGCTCAGCGAGACAAAGCTCTACGACGCGCTGCCCGGCGACTCGCGCCCCGCCACGGACGACGAGATCCGCGCCGCCTTCGGCGCGGGCGGCGGATCGCTCGGCCCGGTTGCGTTTTCCGGCGAGGTGATCGCCGACGAGACGTTGCGCGAGGGGCAGTTCGTCGCCGGCGCGAATCGCGACGGCTGGCACCTTGGCGGCGTCGAGGCCGGACGCGACTATCAGCCGCGCTTCGCGGACCTGCGCGAACCTCGGGAGGGCGACCGCTGCCCGATATGCGGCGGCGCGCTGATCTTCCAGACCGCGATCGAGGTTGGCCACATCTTCAATTTCGGCGGCTTCTATTCGGAGCCGCTTGGCGCCACCTTCCTCGACGAGGACGGTCAGGAGAAGCCGTTGCTCGGCGGGAGCTATGGGATCGGCCCGGGACGGGTGATGGCGGCCGTCGTCGAGCAACACCATGACGAGCAGGGCATCCGGTGGCCGGAGTCGGTGGCGCCGTACGACGTGCACCTCATCGCGCTCGCTGCGGGCAATCCCAAGGTGGCAGAGCTAGCCGAGCGCGTCGCGGGCGAGCTCGACGCGGCCGGCAAGACCGTGCTGCTCGACGACCGCGACCAGCGCCCGGGCGAGAAGTTCGCGGACGCCGACCTCATCGGGTGCCCGACGCGGATCACCGTCGGCAAGCGGACGCTCGAGGACGGAATGGTCGACGTTCGCGACCGGCGGACCGGCGACGAGCGGCGCGTTCCCGTCGCCGAACTTGGAAACTAGGTAGTAATACGACCTTGGCCCGCCGCCGGAGATTCAGCACGGAGCCGTTCGGCCCCACGCTCGAGCGGTTGATGCACGAGAAGGGCGTCACCTACCGGGCGCTCGCGGAGCAGACGTCACTCTCGGCGGGCTATCTGAACCACCTCGTGCACGGAAACCGGCCCGTGCCGTCGGACGACATCGTGCGGCGGCTGGCGAAGGCGCTCGGAGTCGAGCCGGAGCACTTCCGGGAGTACCGGCTCCGCTTGATCACACAGAAGCTCGAGCAGATGCCCGAGCTGATCGACCGCCTCTACCGACGCCTCGAACGCTGAACCGGGCCGGGCGGCGGGCCCGGCTCGACGTCGTCTTCCGCCTCCCGGCGGCGACGTGCGAGGTCCTTGACCTCTTGGAGAAACCGCTTGGTCTGCTTCTCGAGCTCGTCGTTGACGAACTCGCCGGGCGGCTTCTTCACCCCGTCGTCGTCGTCGGGTGGCGGTTTTCCGGGATTCTCGGAGTTTTCCACAGGGCTGTGGATATCGTCGGGACTGGCAACTTCCGTGTCCGAGCCATCTCTGAGGGTGCCGCAGAGGAGGGCTGTGGACAACAAGCAGTGTGCTTGTCCTCCCAATTCAAGACGCTCCGACACCGTGAAGCTTGCGTTGACCACGGTCAAAACATGCGGTCTTTCCGTGAAATTCGTGACGCCCGACGAGTGGCCACCTCCTACGAGGCGTCTCCTGAGCTCACAGGCGCAGCCTGGGAGCCCGGCGGATCATCCCGCTGGGACGACGAGGCGGCCCGGCGCCCGGCGTAAAGTTCCCCGGAGATGTTCATGCGGATCATCCTCGGCGCGGTGATCGTGCTCTTCCTCTTCCTCTGGGTGAGGGCAGTGCTGGACCTCTTCCGACGGCGACCGGACCTGTCGGTGGGCGCGAAGGCCGCGTGGACGATCGCCATGCTCGTCTTCCCGTTCATCGGCCTGCTCGTGTACACGATGCTGCGCCCGGCCGACTCCCAGATCGCCCAGCGCCGGAGGGCGTAGAGGGCCGCCTGTTATCGTGTCCGGCGTTGCGGGGCGTGGCGCAGCCTGGTTAGCGCGCTAGTCTGGGGGACTAGAGGTCCCGAGTTCAAATCTCGGCGCCCCGATCGAAAAGCCGCCGCAACTGGCGGCTTTTTGTTGCGTGGCTGCGGTTGATTTCCGTATCTAGGTACGGGTCTACACTCGACTGCGTGAGAGTCGGCGAGGTCGCAGCACGCGCAGGCGTCGGCGTCGAGACGCTTCGCTACTACGAGCGGCGGGGCCTGTTGGCCGAGCCGCAGCGGACGCCGAGTGGGCATCGCCGCTACGACGAGGAGACGGTCCGGTTCCTGCGCTCGATCAAGGAAGCCCAGGCGGTCGGCTTCACGCTGGCGGAGATCGCTGAGTACCTGCGCGCGGCACGCCGCTCGCGGTCGCCGTCGGAGGTGCTGCGCCTGCGGATGGCGGCCAAGATCGACGAGATCGACGTGCGGATCGCGGCGCTGCGGCGGATGCGAGAGGAACTCGCACGCGTCGTCGGCTGCGCCTGCACCTCGCTTGACCACTGCACCTGCGGCGCGGCCTACCTTGCCCGACGCGGCGGCGAGCCCGCGGCGCGGCCGTCGCTTCTGCACATCACCAACGGCGAGAGCGCCGGCAACACCCTGCGACAGACGGCGCTCGACGGCGCCGTGCTCTCCTGGCAGGACGTCCTCCACGAAGGGCCGGTCCCAGCGCTGCCCCGGCGCGAGCTGCTACGGACACGCGCCGCGTTCCTCGCCGACTGCGGCTGGGGCAACCGGCATGCCCTGTTCTCCTCGCTCCAGCGACGCGACCGGCAGCTGCTCGACGCGCTCAGCGACGGCCTTCACGTGGTGCTCTGGTTCGAGCACGACCTCTATGACCAGCTCCAGCTCATCGACGTCCTCACCCTCGCGCACGCAGCCGAGGTCGCACCGGAGCTCATCGTCATCGACTCGTTCCCTGCCAAACCGTCCTTCGCTGGGCTGGGCGAGCTGACCCCCGACGAGCTCGAGACGCTCTGGCCCTCGCGGCAACCGGCGACACCAGCGGCGCTTCAGGCGGCGGCGAGCACCTGGGCTGCCGTCCAAGGGCAGGAGCCGACCGCAATGGCCGAGTGGGCGACGCGGGAGACCGATGATCTGCCGTTCCTGGCTTCAGCACTGCGGCGGCTGCTCGACGAGCTCCCAGCACCGGCCGACGGCCTCTCTGGAACAGAGCGACACGCGCTGAACGCGATCGCGGCCGGCGCCGCCACGCCTCCCGCCACCTTCGTCGCCGCGCAGCGACTCGAGGTGGCGCCCTTCCTCGGCGACGCCTGGTTCTACCGGATCCTCTCGTCACTGGGGCACGGAACGAACAGGCTGCTCGAAACCGACGATGGGGAGGCGCTCCCACCGCCACCACCACTCGGCGACAGCCAGCTCTTCTCACGGCTCCATCTCCGGCTGACCGCCACCGGCGAGCGCGTCCTGCTCGGCGAGGCCGACCGAGTCGATCTGCTCGGCATCGACCGCTGGATCGGCGGCACGCACATCACAGGCGACAACGTGTGGCGATGGGACGCCACCCAACTGCGACTCGTCCCGCCATCTCCACGCTAATCGAGCAGGAACCTCTGTTCGTACGAACATCGCGGCTCATCTGCCCGGCGCCTGGTCGCCGGGGACGCAGCTTGACATTGCCGGGGCCGAGCGAGACCATCGACCTGCCTACGCGAGAGAGGGGGGCGTCATGGTGATGCGGGTGCTGCTGCGGCGCAGTTCTTGTGGCTCGGGCGGGGCGCGACGAACCGGCTTCCGACTACCCGGGCTCGCGCTGGTTCTCGCTCTGACCATGGTCGGGGGGATGCTCGCCGTCGTTCCCTCCGCAAGCGCGGGGGTGCTCGACCAGACTCAGCCTGGAATCTCGAATGTCCAGGGATTGGTTTCCGACACGAGCAACTGGGCGCAGACCTTTACGAACGGCGTTTCGGGCGGCCTCGACCAGATCGACATCGCCGTCGTCCGGCAGGGGGCCGGAACCGCGTCGCTGCGAGTCGAGATCCGGTCTCTGTCGGGCGGGGTGCCGAGCAGTCTCGCTCTCGCGAACGAGACCCTTCCGGCGGCGAGCGTCCCGGCCGGCGTGGTCCCTACGGGTTTCCTTTCGGTCCCGCTCACGCCACCGGCCCCGGTGACGGCCGGTACTCAGTACGCGATCGTCGTCTCGTCCTCGAGTTGTGGCTTCGTCAACTGCTACGCGTGGGGCTTCGGGCCGGCCGGAGATCCCTATCCCGCTGGATTGGGACTTCACAGTGGCAACGGAGGCGTGACGTGGGCGCCCGTGAACGCCTTCGGCTCCACCGACTTCGCGTTCAAGACCTATGTCATCGCGCCGCCGACGAGCAAGCAGCAGTGCAAGAAGGGCCGCTGGAGGCGGTTCGCGAATCCGTCGTTCAAGAACCAAGGACAGTGTGTGGCTTACGCCAATCACCACGACGGCAAAGGCAAGGACGACCAGAACAGCAGCAGCGGCAAGAACAAGGGCCACGGCAAGAAGAAGTAGGCAGACATACGAGGCGGTAGGCGGCGGGCTCGCACGGGCTCGCACCGTCGGCAAGCGAGTGCGACAAGTCTCGCCCGTTCGAGGCCAAAGGGCCGGGGGTAAGCCGGGCCGTGCCGCCCGATCAGACTTCCACGGCGCGCGCCGCGCTCTCGAACTGGTCCTCGCGCACGTAGATGACATACCCGAAGGAGCCTCGGCCGTCGGTCACGCCGGTGGAGGCGTAGATGTCGACGCCGGCGGCCACCAGGCTGGCGTGGACTCCGGCGAGCGCACCCAGCTCGTCGTCGCCTTGCACGAGCAGCGCGTGATAGGGGCCGTCGATCGTCAGTCCGGCGCTGCGCGCCTGGGCGACGAGCTTGCCCGGGTCCTCCGGGAAGAGCGCGAACTGGGCGAGGCTCGGCCCGCTCGGCACCGCCGTGAACGCAAGCAGGTTGACTCCGAGCTCGGCGAGTTGCGACAGCACGCGATACGCCGCCCCGAGCTCGTCCCTCACGTTGACGTAGAAGTACTGGACCCTGCGAATCGTGAACGCCATCGATCTCCTCCTTGCATAGCTTCGCCGACTCGGGCCGGGCGTGCGTCGCCAGGCTGTCCACAGATCCGTGGATGTCCGCAATCGCAGTGGGTGCCCAGACCGATGGCGAAGCGTCGCCGCCCTGGAAGCGTTGCGCTCTACCGAGCAAGGAGGCGGATCATGAGGTGGACGCTGACACTCGCGGCGCTTGCCGCGCTGATCGCTGCAGCGGCCCCGGCTGCGGCCGCGCCGTCGCACCAGGCGAAGACCGCAAGCATGAAGTTCAGGATGGTCGAGTGGGACATCCTGCCGGTGACGGCGACGAAGACCACAGCCACCAAGGTCACCTTCGTCGTGCACAACGCCGGGCGGATGACCCACGAGTTCGTCGTGCTCAGGACGGCGAAGGCGGCAGGGCGACTGGCCGCTCCGAACGCGCGCGAAGCGCCGGAGACGGGCGCCGTCGGCGAGATCGGGGAGATCAAGCCCGGCCAGACGAAACGGCTGACCCTGACCCTGAGAAAAGGTCACTACTCGCTCATCTGCAACCTGCCCTACCACTACGGCAGGGGGCAGTTCGTCGACTTCTACATCCGGTAGCCCGAGACTTGCCGGACGCGCTCTGGTAGTTCGCGACCGCGGGCTCACCCGATGCGGCGGGCGCGTGTACCGGAAAGGATCGGACAGCGAGCGATACGAGCTTCGCACGCCTGTCTTCGGCTCCCGAAACAGCGCGTTTCCGATCTTTCCGCCATAGAGGGCCGAATCAACGCGTTCCCCTCGGTTGGGGGATGTGCGCTCGCTCACGCCGCCCCGATGTCAGCCGGGTAAGGCCCCGACGGAAGGAGAGGGACGGAGACAGCTCTGCGGCCGCTGCGCTCTGTTCGACGAGACATGGCCGCCATCCTGAGAGCAGTCCGAGCCGGGGTCTCGCCCGGCGCCGTTCCCGTTCGCACCGCCGCCGGCGCGCTGGTTGCAGCCGCCGCGCTCCTGACCGCCGCCGCCTCCCCGGCGGCGTCCCCGCTCGCCGCTCCGGCACCGCTCGCGCCGGGCGCCGGGGCCAGCGCCCAGGCACTGCCCGCCTTCTCCTGGAGCGCCGTAGCCGGTGCCGCGCGGTACGAGTTCCAGTTTGCCGCCGACTCCGGCTTCAACGCGCCGGTGCTCGGGAAGGGGGAAGACCAGTTCTTCACCCGGAACACCCGAGCGACCCTCAAGAAGACCATCCCGAACGGCACGTACTACTGGCGTGTCCGCGCCGTCGCCGCCGACGGATCTGTTTCCCCGTGGTCGGCGCCTCGGCAGCTGCGCAAGAGCTGGACGCTCGCGCCCGCCTTGCAGGCGCCGGCACACGGGGCGGTCGTCTCGCATCCGACGAACCCGCTCGTGCTCCGGTGGTCGGCAGTGCCGCATGCCGCCAAGTACCTCGTCACGATCGCGAGCGACCCGCTGCTCGGCTCGGCGGTCGGCGGCCAGGAGAACGTCGAGACGTCGGGGACCGTCTACGCGCCGCGCGCGCTCCTGCTTCCACCCGGCACGTACTACTGGGGCGTGACTCCCATGGATGCGCAGGATCACCGCGGCGTACCGTCGCCGGTCCAGTCGTTTACATGGACGTGGCCGACGGCGACTGCGCCCGGGGTCTCCGACCTGATGACGGAGACCGAGGTGTTCGACCCGTTCTTCTCGTGGACACCCGTCCCGGGTGCGGCGAAGTACGAGCTCGAGGTCAACCCCACCGCCGATTTCTCGCCCGGGTCGAAGGTCTGCTGCACGAGCACGATCATCGGCTCCTCCCACGCACCGACCTCGATGCTCCGGGACAACACGTACTACTGGCGTGTGCGCGCTCTGGATGCGTTCGGCAACGCCGGGCAGTGGAACCTCGGCGCGCCGTTCACGAAGACGTTCGACAAGGTCCCACCCGTCAGCGCACCGAGCGTGAAGAACCTCCGGATGCGCGACAACCTCTCGGATCCCGGCAGCGACGTCGACTCGGGCACGGCGGGCTACCAGACCAGCGTCCCGATCCTGACCTGGAGCCCGGTTCCCGGCGCCTCCAGCTACGAAGTCGACGTCTGGCCGTTCGAAGGCGGCATCTGCGACTGGTCGGACTCCGACGGCCCCGACGACAACTGGCGGATCAAGACGGCGACGACGTCGTGGACGATGCTCGGCGCAGGTTGGGGCGGCGTCAAGCCGTACCCCGACACGCGCGCAGTCTCCACCGACGGGAACCACGCCCCGGTGACTGGAAAGTCGTACTGCGCCCGTGTTCGTGCCCGTGCCGACCGCGACTCGGGCTCGCAGGAGGTCTACGGCGAGTACACGTACCTCGACGACGGAACCGGGACATCGTTCACCTGGGTCGGCCCACCCGCCGGCGGGAGCTGCTCGCCGTCCTGCGTCGCGGGGAACCTCGGCTCGGACGACTATCTGCTTCCCACCACGGGTGTGGCCACGACGCGCATGCCGCTCTTCACCTGGAAGCCGCTTTCCGGGAAGGCGAGCTACTACGTCATCGTCGCGAAGGATCCGTCGTTCAGCAACATCGTGGACTACGCATTCACGCAGCTGCCCGCGTACGCACCGCGCACCGGCAGTGCGCCCGTGACGTACACCGACGAGGAGACGCTGTACTACTGGGCCGTACTCCCGGCGACGAGCGCGAACGGCGACGGCGCGGCGGGAAACCCGCTCCAGGCCGCGCCGGACAACTTCCAGAAGCTCTCCAACCCGCCCACGCAGCTCTCGCCCGCGTCAGGCGCCGACGTGACGGGGCAGCCGACGTTCCAGTGGAACTCGGCGGAGGGTGCGCGCCGCTACCGGCTCCAGGTCTCGAACGACCCGAGCTTCGGCACGGTGCTCGACGACGTCCAGACTGCGTCCACCGCGTACACCAGCGCGACGTCGTATCCGGCAGACACCGTGCTGTACTGGCGCGTGCGGGCCGACGACGAGAACCTCGTCGGTCTCCGCTGGTCCACCGTCGCAACCTTCCAGCGCCGGCTGCCGGTGCCGTCGCCGAGGTTCGAGCCTCCGACTGGCGACATGTATCCGTTGATCGCGTGGAATCCGGTCGCGGGAGCTGTGTCATACCGGGTCGCCATCGACGAGCCGGACGGCGACCACGCCGAGTACGACGACTTCCGCTCGGCTGCTGCGAGCTTCGCGAAGATGACCGGAACGGGGATCGTCGGTGTCCGTGTCCGCGCGAACTTCCCCACGAAGACGGGTCAGACGACGCCGGGGCCGTGGTCCTCGACCGGGAACTTCACCCGGACGATGGGCGAGCCGACCGGCGCCATCACCGACGCCTCGCCGACCTCCCTCGTCTTCAGCTGGGATCCCAAGCCGGGGACGAAGCAGTACCGAGTGCTCGTGGCGAATCGCGAGGACTTCGCGACGACCGTCGAGGACCTGCGAACCGACAACACGTCCTACGCCCCGACCCTCACCTCGACTGTCTATCTGCAGGGCGGGACGTTCTGGTGGAAAGTCGCGGCCTATGACGAGGACAACAACGTCGGCGACTACACCCGCGCGCATTCGTTCACGCTCGCCAAGACGAGTGCCAGCCGCCCGGGGGGCATCCAGGTCGCCCAGCGCCTGCGCATCTTCGTCAAGGGCAGGCTCCGTGCGAAGCGGATGAGCCGCGTGGTCGTGACGATCAAGGCCGGTGGCCGCGTCGTGGCCAGCGCGAAGGTTCGTGGCCTCGGGTCCGGTCTCAAGCCGCGCTGGCGGGCGACGAACCGCAGGGGCCAGGTCGTCTTCCGCTTCCGGCCGAAGCAGAAGGGCATCGTCTACTTCCAGGCGACGAAGCGCGGCTACCTGGTCGGGACGGCTCGCGTCCGGGTTCGGTAAGCCGTCGGGGCTCGCCCTAGACGAAGACGTCGGCGCCGCAGCTGAAGACGAGCGCGTCCAGGACGTCTTCCCGCTCGACGCCGCGGAGCGACGAATGCTCCAGGTCGACGGCCGTGTCGGGCCAGGACTCGAGCCCGAGCGCCGCGGCGCCCTCGTCGGCCCCGAAGCAGAGGAGCGTGCCGGCATCGCAGACCTCGCGCGCCAGCGTCCGGCGCCTCGCGGTCGTCTCGAGCTCGCGCAGCTCCTCGAGCGGGTCGATTCGCACGTTCGAGTCCGAGCCGATGCAGATCCCGATTCCCCGCTCACGGATCCGCTCGAACGGCGCGAAGCCGTCGCCGAGGTTCGCCTCCGTCGTCGGGCAGACGCAGACTCGCGCACCCGCGGCCGCCAGGAGGTCGAGCTCCCGGTCGTCCGCGTGCGTGGCATGGACGACGGTCGTGCGGGAGCCGAGGCAGCCGGTGCGCTCGAGCAGCTCGATGGGCCGGACCCCGTGCTCGGCAAGGCATTCCTCGATCTCGCGCGGCTGCTCGTCGACGTGGACATGGAGCGAAAGCTCCGCTCTGGCTGCGTATGCCCCGATCGCCTCGAGCCAGTCCGGCGGGCAGGCGCGGACCGAGTGAGGCGCGCATCCGACGCGCACACCGGCTGCCGTCAGCTCCTCGAGCTGGCCGATGTACTCGGAAGGCGACGCCTGCCGGAAGCGCTCGCTCCCGCCGCGGGCATAGGCGCTGAGCAGGAGGACGAGCTCGACGCCTGCCTCACGAGCCGCCTCGGCGGCTGCATGCGCTTCCGGTAGGCCGAGGTAGTGGAACTCGCCGACGGCCGTGTAGCCGGCCGCGCGGAGCTCGCGGTACGTCTCGGCGTAGTCCCGCCGGACCGTCTCCGGTGTCTGGCGCTCGGCCTCCACGATCATCGCGTCCCGCCAGGCCCAGAAGTCTCCACCGGTTCTGCGGCCACGGAGGGCCCGCTGGAACGCATGGCAGTGGGCGTTCACGAACCCCGGGAGCGCCAGCGTGGTCGGCTCGGCCATCGCGGGCCATCGTCACACTTCTGGCGCGGCCGCGTTCCACACGCGCGCGCCGCGCGGCACTAGGCTCGAAGTGGGGAGGAGGTTGGAGGCCCCAGCTGCGGACGTGGCCGCCGAGCCCGCCTCGCCAGGAGCTTTATCCTTGCCAGGGATGGCCGAACGAGTCGTCCCGCTCCGCCTCGCGCAGATCCCGAACGCATTGACGATCGCGCGCTTCGCGGCGATTCCGGTTTTCATCGTTCTGCTCCTCGACGCCGACGGCGGGCAGAGCTGGCCCGCAGCGATCCTCTTCGCCGCCGCGGCGGCCACCGACCAGCTCGACGGCTGGCTTGCGCGCCGCTGGCACGTGGAGTCCCGGTTCGGTACCGTCGCCGACCCGCTCGCCGACCGGTTGATGATCGACACCGCCGTGATCGGGCTCTTCCTCTACGGACGGGTCCCCTGGCCCGGCCTGGTACTGATCCTGGCCCGTGACGTCCTGCTCGTGGGCGGGTACAAGCTCGTCGTGCCCCGCGGGTACGAGCTCTCGGTCAGCTTCGCCGGCAAGGCCGCCACATGGATCCTCTACGCCGCCCTCACGCTGATGCTGGCGACCCCGGAGGGCACGGACTTCCCGCTCGTTCTCTTCTGGATCGGGCTCGCGCTCGCACTCGTCGCGGGCGCCGCCTACGTCGTCGGCGCGCTCAGGAGCCGGTCGTGAAGGCGGTCGTGATGGCAGGCGGGGAGGGGACGCGCCTCCGCCCGCTGACCTCGAACCAGCCCAAGCCGATGGTGCCCATCGTGGGGAAGCCGTGCATGGAGCACATCCTCGAGCTCCTGCGCTCTCACGGCCTCGAGGACGTGATCGTCACCGTCGCCTTCTTGCCGCAGGCGATCCGCAGCTACTTCGGAGACGGCGAGAGCATCGGACTGAGGATGGAGTACTCCGTCGAAGAGTCACCGCTCGGCACCGCCGGCTCGGTGGGGCTCGCGAGCGGCCGCCTCGACGACACGTTCCTCGTGATCTCGGGCGACGCCCTCTGCGACTTCGACCTGACGAAGCTCATCGAGTTCCACAAGGAGCAGGGCGCCGCCGCGACGATCGCGCTCAAGTCGGTCGAGAACCCGCTCGAGTTCGGGATCGTCGTCACCGACAGCGACGGCCGCATCGAGCGGTTCCTCGAGAAGCCCTCCTGGAGCCAGGTGTTCTCGGACACCATCAACACCGGCGTCTACGTCCTCGAGCCCGAGGTGCTGAGCCACGTTCCCACCGATCGGCCGTACGACTTCTCGAAGGAGCTCTTCCCGCTCCTCCTCGAGATGGGTCGACCCATGTACGGCTATGTCGTCGACGGCTACTGGCAGGACATCGGGAACCTGGCCCAGTACCGTCAGGCGAACTTCGACGCCCTCGACGGAAGCGTCCAGCTCGACATCCCGGGAGTGCGGCTTCGCGGCAACGTCTGGCTGGGCGAGGGGGTCGAGATCGACGACATCGACCGCATCGAGGGCCCGGCCTACCTCGGGAACTACTGCCGGATCGGCGCCGACGCGACCGTCGGGCCGTACTCGGTGCTCTCGTCGAGCGTCACGCTCCGCGAGCGTGCGCGCACCGTCGCCTCGGTGATCGACGCGTCCACGCACGTCGGCCGCAGCGCGCTGATCGAGAACGCGATCGTGGGGAGGAACTGCGACATCCGCGCGCACGTGCGCATCCACGAGGACGTCGCGATCGGCGACGAGGTCACCATCGGCGCCGAGAGCGTCGTCATGCCCGGCATCCGGATCTTCCCGTTCAAGGAGGTCGAGTCCGGGTCGCAGGTCTACGAGAATCTCATCTTCGAATCGCGCTCCAGCCCGCGGCTGTTCGGCGAGGGAGGCATCACCGGGCTCGTGAACGTCGACCTGACGCCGGACTTGGCGCTCCGCGTCGCCGCCGCGATGGGAACGGCTCTGAAGCGGGGCGCCCGCGTCGTCGCGAGCCGCGAGTCCGCGCCGGCCTGTCGGATGATCAAGCGGGCGATGATCTCCGGCCTCAACTCGACCGGCGTAGACGTCGCCGACCTGCGTGTTCTGCCGGCCGCCGTCGCGCGCCATCTCCTCAAGAGCCACGGCTACGACGCCGGCTTCCACGTCGGGCTCTCGAGCGCCGATCCCGAGGCCGTCAAGATCCAGTTCTTCGAGCACCCGGGGATCGAGGCCTCCGCCTCGTTCCAGAAGGAGATCGAGAAGCACTTCAGCCGGCACGAGCTGCGCTCGGTGGGGGCGGCGGACGTGGGCGGTATCAGCTACCCGGCCCGCGCGCGCGAGGAATACGCCGACGACCTCCTGTCGAACCTCGACGTCGAGCAGATCCGCAGGCGCGGCTTCCGGATCGTCGTCGACTACGGCTACTCGGCAGCGTCGTTCGTGCTGCCGCTGGTGCTCGGCCCGCTCGCCGTCGAGGCGGTGGCGGCGCACGCCTTCACGCCCGACCTCCCTCCCGGCGAGACGGCGACCCTCAGGAGCCTCGTCGGACAGACGAAGCGGCTCGTGGGCGCGGTCGGGGCCGACCTGGGCGTCGTCTTCGACCGGGCCGCGGAACGCCTCTACCTGGTGGACGACCAGGCGCGGGAGATCCCGGTCGAGCAGGCCCTCCTGCTCTTCCTCCGCCTGATCGGAAGCGACGGGCGCGTCGGGAAGCTCGCGTTCCCGGTCACCGTCACGAGCCAGGTCGAGCGCCTCGTCGAGGGGAGCAGCCTGGAGATCGTGCGCACGCCGGCGTCGCTCGCCGAGCTCACGAAGGCCGCAGCCGAGGACGGCGTGATCTTCGCCGGCGCCGTGGGCGGCGGATACGTGTTCCCGGAGTTCCTTCCCGCCTACGACGCGATTGCGAGTCTCTGCAAGCTCCTCGAGCTTTTCGCACCGGTCGACCGGCCGCTCTCCGAGCTCGTCGCCGAGCTCCCCGTGTCGCACGTCGTCCACAGGCAGGTTCCGTGCCCGTGGGCGCAGAAAGGACTCGTCATGCGGGTGCTCACCGAGCGGCTCAAGGACCGCGAGGTCGATCTTCGCGACGGGATCAAGGTCTACGACAAGCGCGGCTGGGCGCAGGTGCTTCCCGATCCCGACGAGCCGCTCGTCCACGTGTACGCCGAGGGCGAGAGCGAGGACGCATCCGCCGAGCTCGAGCAGGAGCTTCGCGGCCTCGTCGAGGACGTCCTGCAGAATGGAGAGGGCGACGCAAGCAACGCAGGCCCCAACACTCAAGTTGAGATTGACCCTTAGGCGTCCGACTGGTTAACTGAGCCCCCGAACGAAAGGCCTCCATGGAACCGCTGCCCGATCTCGCATCCCTCTCCGACTCCGAGCTGAAGTCGCTCATCGACGACCTCCAGCGCGAGGAGCAGGAGGTGTCGTACCGGCGCCGCCTGCTTCACGGGAAGATCGACATCCTGCGCGCAGAGCTCGTCTCGCGGCTCCAGCAGCAGGAGGGAGCGGGGGAGGGGCCGCTCGGAGAGGTCGACGTCGACCGGCTGGCGGCGATCCTGGCCGGCAAGGCGACTCCGCCCAACGAGAGCTAGAGGCGCTCGTTGCCGCACGTCTACTGCCCTGAGTGCGGGTTCCAGAACCCGGAGACCGCGAACTTCTGCTCGAAGTGCGGCACGGCGCTCGTCCGCGAGCCGCCCGGTGCCGACACGACGGTGGCCTTCACGCCCGAGGAGCTCGACGAGCAGTCGCCGCTCGAGGAGCTCGGGATGGAGGGCCCCGCGCTCGTCGTCCGTTCCGGCGGCGGTCGGGCCGGGGAGCACTTCGTTCCGTCGGGCGACCGGACGACCATCGGGCGCTCCCCTGACTGCGACATCTTCCTCGACGACGTCACCGTCTCGCGCAAGCACGCAGTTCTCCTCCGGGCAGACGATGGGTTCGTGATCGAGGACGAAGGCAGCCTGAACGGGACGTTCGTCAACCGGCGGCGCATCGACTCGTCGCCGCTCGCAGACGGCGACGAGTTGCAGATCGGCAAGTATCGGTTGACCTTCTTGGAGCAATGACCACCGCGGCGGCTACCCAGGACGACGAGCGCCCGCTCACGATCGGCGCGGTCTGCCGACTGCTCCGCGAGGAGTTCCCCGACATCTCGATCTCGAAGATTCGCTACCTCGAAGACCAGGGCCTGCTCGCGCCGCGTCGGACGCCAGGCCGGTACCGCCTCTTCGGCACGGATGACGTCGACCGGCTCAGGACGATTCTCCGGCTCCAGCGCGACGAGTTCCTGCCGCTGCGGGTGATCCGCCAGGAGCTCGCGGCGACGGCCGCGACGACCCGCCGCCGCCGCACGGCCGACGCCGAGGCCGAGATCGACCTCGCCGAGCTCTGCGAACGCGCCGGCCTCACGCCGTCGCTCGCCCGGCAGCTCGAGGAGTTCGGCCTCCTCGAGTCGCGTGTGGACGGCGGAGAGCGCCTCTACCGCGAGGGCGAGGCCGAGATCGCGGCCGCCTGCGCGAAGCTCGCACGGTTCGGCATCGACGGCCGCCACCTCCGCTCGTTCCGGTCCGCCGCCGAGCGGGAGGTCGGCCTCCTCCAGACGGTCGTCGCGCCGTCGCTGCGCTCGAGAAACACCGAGCGCCGCCAGGGCGGCCTCGACGACCTCGCGCTGCTCGCCGAGCATGCCCAGGAGCTGTCGCAGCTCCTGTTCTGGCGCTCCCTGCGTAAGGTTGCAGCGTCGTGATCGACTTGAAGACGCGAGTCCGGGAGGTGCCCGACTGGCCCGAGCCCGGCGTGGGTTTCAAGGACGTGAGTCCACTTCTGCGCGACCCCGAGGCACTGGCTCAGACGGTGGACGAGCTCGCGACCTGGACGCGGGAGCAGCGCCCGGACCTCGTCCTCGGCGCAGAGGCGCGGGGCTTCATCCTCGGGGCGGCGATCGCAAAGGAGGTGCCGTGCGGGTTCGTGCCGGCCCGCCGCCCGGGCAAGCTTCCGCCGGAGACGGTCAGCGCGACCTACGCGCTCGAGTACGGCCAGAACGCGCTCGAGCTGAACGCCGACGCGATCGGGGCCGGCGCGCGCGTCGTCATCCATGACGACGTGCTCGCAACGGGAGGAACCGTCGAGGCGATCGGCGGCCTGGTCGAGCAGCTCGGGGGGGTGGTGGTCGGCGTCAACTTCATCATCGAGCTGACCTTCCTCGGCGGGCGGGAGCGTCTGTCGAAGTACCCGCTCCACTCACTCATCTCGTACTAGCTTTCTTCAGAGTCGATTCGGTTTCGGCGGGTTCGGACCGCCCGGGCGTCCCTCCCGCCAGGGATCGGCGCCCACGACCGCCCCGACGATAGACAGAGTGCCGTGATCATCCTGCCGCTGCCGCCCGAAGAGGGGAGGGCCGTCGATCGTCTCCTCGACCACTGCGCCCGCGTCTCATGCCTCGCGGAGGCAAAGCCGCACGCGCGTGACCGGCTCGAGGCGGCACTCGGCGGAGAGCTCGCGCGCCGCCTGGTCGGCGCGCTCGCCGGGGATCACCGTCTCCCGGCTCGCGTGCTGCTCGACTGAGCCGGCCTGCGCACCTCGCGACCGCCGTAGAGGCGGACGACGAGGAAGATCGCTCCCGCTGCCAGCAGGCTGAAGATGAAGGCCGTTGCCTTGTTCACGCCGACGGCGAGCATCCCGAGCCAGAGATAGAGGCCGAGGCCGACGGCCCAGAGGAAGGAGGTCACGCCTCGATCGAAGCTCGGCTGGCGCAGGTGCATGCGGCGACGATCCTAGCGGGGGCGAAGGCGAGCCAGGCGACCGAACCAGAAAAACGAACTGGCGCCTAGGTACCCGAAGGCACCTCTGCGCCAGTTCGTTCGCCGAGCCGGTTCCGCTTTCGTCCACCGATCCCGCTGGCTTTCGCCTTCCGGCTACGGCCCTCAGGATCTGCTTCGTCCTACTCGCGTCCCGTGCTCGACGCAGGGAGGACATTAGGCCCGGCAGCGTACGGTTTCAAGACCGCGGAAGAACAACTTCCCGCAATTTGCGAAAAGTTCAGTTTTTCACATCTCTACAGCTTTCGGGAGCGTGCGCTCTACCGACGGACACAAAAAAGGATCTGGCGCCGAGGAACCCGAGAGCCCCTCTGCGCCAGATCGTTCGCCGAGCCGGTTCCGCTTTCGTCCACCGATCCTGGTGACTTTTGCCTTCCGGCTACAGCCCTCAGGATCGGGTTCGTCCTACTCGCGTCCCGTGCTCGACGCAGGGAGGACACTAGGGCGATGCCTGGGGAGATGCAAGCCCCGAAACGACACAATTTCACGCAATTTGCAAACGAATCAATCTTCCACATTTCCACAGCATCTCGGCCAACCTGTGGATAACTGCGGAGCGGGTCCAGGCTCAGGGTTTGCGGCAGACGATGGTGCCCGCGTACTCGTCTGAGTCCGGCAGTTGCTCGGTGCGAACGACGACACAGGTGCCGTACTTCGTCTCGATCGGGTCGCCCTCTTTCGGAAACCGCGGCAGCTCGATCTGGTCGAAGTCCGTCCAGCTCGATGCCTCGATCGTGATCTTCAACCTCAGCACGGATGCATCATCGCAGCCCGACTGGAGGAGACGGAGGCGCGAGGCGGGTCCGGCCGAGAGTCAGTGAGCGGGCGGGGTGGGGGCGGATGCCACAGGTGTTGTCGACGTGCCATGATCGAGGAGCGCCGATGAGCCTGTCCGACTTCCCGCGGCTCGAGCTCTTGTTCGGCCCCTCGCCGGTCCATCGGCTCGAGCGCCTCAGCGAGCATCTCGGCGGTGAGGTCGAGATCTGGGCGAAGCGCGAGGACTGCAACTCGGGTCTCGCCTACGGCGGGAACAAGGTGCGCAAGCTCGAGTATCTCGCCGCGGACGCGCTGGCACAGGGCTGCGACACGCTCGTCTCGATCGGGGGCGTCCAGTCGAACCACACGCGGCAGGTGGCCGCCGTGGCGGCCCGGCTCGGCCTCGCCTGCGTCCTCGTCCAGGAGCACTGGGTGGACTGGGACGATCCGGGCTACGAGCGCGTCGGCAACATCCTGCTCTCGCGGATCATGGGCGCCGACGTCCGTCTCTCGGCAGCGGGGTTCGACATCGGCTTCCGGCCGAGCTGGGAGGAAGCGCTCGACTCTGTCGAGCAGGCGGGCGGCCAGCCGTATCCGATCCCGGCCGGCGCCTCCGATCACCCGCTCGGCGGCCACGGCTTCGCCCGGTGGGCGCAAGAGGTCGCGGAGCAGGAGGCCGAGCTCGGCGTGTTCTTCGACACGATTGTCGTCTGCTCCGTTACCGGCTCTACGCAGGCGGGCATGATCGCCGGGTTCGCTGGACAGGAGCGGCCGCGCCGCGTGCTCGGCATCGACGGCTCGGCGACGGCCGAGCAGACGCGGGAGCAGATCGCGCGGATCGCGCGCCGGACCTCCGAGGCGATCGGGCTCGACCGCCCGCTTCGCGACGACGAGATCGTCCTGCTCGACGAGTGGCACGCAGGCACGTACGGCGTCCCCGACGCGAAGACCATCGATGCGATCAGGCTCTGTGCGGAGCTCGAAGGAATGCTCACCGACCCCGTCTACGAGGGCAAGTCGATGGCGGGGTTGATCGACCTCGTCCGCGACGGGCGCATCGAGCCCGGCGCGCGCGTGCTCTACGCGCACCTCGGCGGCCAGCCGGCACTCAACGCGTACGCCGATGCATTCTGACCGCCGCATTCCGCCGACACCGGCATGGGCCGCGACGCCACCGACGATCCGTGCCGCAAGACCGACGCGAGGACGGGGGCAGCCGCAAGACCTACACCAACACCACCAGCACTAGCGGGAAGAGCGGTAGGTCGCCCAGACCGGCCGCTGTGGTCCGTTTAGACGCTGGACTGCTGGCTGTGGCACGATCCGCGACCGTGGATACGAGTCGGATCGCAGCATTTTCGGTCTTGGCCGACCTTCCTGCACCGGAGCTCGACGAGCTTGCGGCTGCGATGCGCGAGATCGAGGTTGAGGCAAGCGCTACCGTCGTCACGCTCGACGACTACGGAGCGGCGATCTACTTCATCGAAGAAGGCGAGGCCGATGTTCTCACCGACGATGGCGAGGCGACGCAGCCTGTCGGCCCCGGAGACACGTTCGGCGAGATTGCACTCCTCCTGACCGGACGGCGGACGGCCACTGTCGTCGCGCGTACGCCGATGCGGCTCCTCACGCTCTCGGGTCAGGACTTCGAGCGCATCCGAGCCCGCGTACCCGAGCTCGAACGCACGCTGCGCCGCCTCGGCCTCGAGCGCGCCCGTCGGTAGACGCACCGGACAAGATCAGGGCTCTGGAGAGGGGCGGAGCACGTCTTTTCGTTCGCCGCCGCCGCAGCGGAGCCGTATCCCCGGGCCAACTTGACATAACGCCGGTTATCGTGCGCCGGGTTCTGGACGCCG
>DASTCG010000025.1:0-21045 GCA_035711385.1 Gaiellaceae bacterium | reverse complement strand
CGCGCACCGGGTAACGCCCTGATCGCACCACGATGGATCGGATCCACGACGTCTGGGGTGAGCGGTCTCCGTTCCCGGTCGGAGGCGAGTGGCCGGTACGCGTGGACGAGCACGCTGTGGCTCCGGTCGAGCGCTGGGTGCAGTCCGCATGCGTCCTCTGCTCGAACGGCTGCGCGCTCGACATCGGGGTCGCCGGCGGGCAGATCGTGGGTGTACGCGGCCGGGAGGTCGACAGGGTCAACCACGGGCGGCTCGGGCCCAAGGGGCTCTTCGGCTGGCAGGCGAACAACGCCCGCGACCGGCTGACGCGGCCGCTCGTCCGGCGCGACGGCAGCCTCGAGGAGACCGACTGGGAGACCGCGATGTCCGCCGTCGTCGAGCGGGCGCGGACGCTTCTTACTGATAAGGGCCCGAGCGCGCTCGGCTTCTACACGACGGGCCAACTCTTCATCGAGGACTACTACACGCTTGCCGTGCTGGTCCGCGGCGGGATCGGGACGAACCACCTCGACGGCAACACGCGGCTCTGCACGGCGACTGCCGGCCAGTCGTTGAAGGAGAGCTTCGGCTGCGACGGCCAGCCGGGCAACTTCGCCGACGTCAACCACTGCGACACGCTCTTCCTCGTCGGCATCAACATCGCCGAGACCCAGACGGTCGCCTGGATGCGGATGCTCGACCGCCTCCACGGTCCCGACCGTCCGCGCCTCGTGGTCGTCGACCCCCGGCTGACGCCGACGGCACGCGAGGCCGACGTCCACCTGCCGATCAGGAACGGGACGAACGTCGCCCTGCTGAACGCGCTCGTCCGCGAGCTGATCGAGAACGGCCATGTCGACCAGGAGTGGGTCGACACCCACACGGTCGGCTTCGAGGCGCTTCTGCAGACCGTCGAGCCGTACACGCCCGAGCACGCGGCGGAGATCTGCGGCGTCGACGCCGGGAGGATCCGCGAGGCCGCGGAGATCCTTGGCAACGCGGAACGGCTGCTGTCGTTCGTCCTCCAGGGCGTGTACCAGTCGAACGGGGCGACGGCGGCCGCATGCCAGGTGAACAACATCAACCTGCTCCGCGGGATGATCGGCAGGCCGGGCTGCGGCGTTCTCCAGATGAACGGGCAGCCGACTGCCCAGAACACCCGCGAGACCGGGTGCAACGGCGACCTCTCCGGCTTCCGGAACTGGCAGAACGCCGACCACGTCGCCGAGTTGGCGCGCCTCTGGAACGTCGAGCCGAGCGTGATCCCGCACTACGGGCCGCCGACGCACGCGATGCAGATCTTCCGCTACGCGGAGGAGGGTTCGATCTCGTTCCTGTGGATCATCGCCACGAACCCAGCCGTCTCGCTGCCCGAGCTCCACCGTATCCGGTCGATTCTCGACCAGGAGCGGCTGTTCCTCGTCGTGTCCGACGCCTTCATGACCGAGACGGCCGAGTTCGCCGACGTCGTCCTTCCGGCGGCGATCTGGGGCGAGAAGACCGGCACCTTCACGAATGCCGACCGGACGGTGCACCTTTCCGAGCAGGCGGTCGAGCCGCCGGGGGAGGCGCGGCCCGACCGGGAGATCTTGCTCGACTTTGCGGAGCGGCTCGGGCTCAAGGACAAGGACGGAGGCCCGCTGATCCCGTGGCGGACGCCCGAGGAGGCCTTCGACGCCTGGAGGGAATGCTCGCGCGGTCGGCCGTGCGACTACACCGGGATCACCTACGACAGGCTGCGTGGCGGCAGCGGGATCCAGTGGCCCTGCAACGACGAGCATCCCGACGGGACGGAGCGGCTCTACGAAGGCGGGGTCTTCCCGACGACGCCGGACTACTGCGAGGAGTACGGCCACGAGCTCACGACCGGCGCGACCTTCAGCGAGGTCGAGTTCAAGGCGCTCGACCCTGCCGGCCGGGCGCTGCTCAAGCCCGCGCCGTACGTGCCGCCGAGCGAGGAGCCCGGCGAGGACTACCCCCTCGTCCTCGACACTGGCCGGACCGTCTACCACTTCCACACCCGCACGAAGACAGGGCGCACGCCCGAGCTGCGGGAGGCGGCGCCAGACGTCTGGGTCGAGCTGGCGGCGGCCGACGCGGATCGGCTCGAGATCGACGAGGGCGACCTGGTGCGCGTCGTCTCTGCGCGCGGCTCGGTCGAGGCGCCGGCGCGGATCACCGGGATCCGGGAGGGCGTCGTCTTCGTCCCCTTCCACTACGGCTACTGGGACCGGGACGGGAACGGCCATCGCGCCGCGAACGAGCTGACGATCACCGCTTGGGACCCCGTGTCGAAGCAGCCGATCTACAAGACTGCGGCGGTTCGCGTGGAGCGCGCGTGAGGATCGGCTCGGCCGTCAGGGAGCTGCAGGAGGCAGAGACCGATCTCGCCGAGCGCTTTCGCGAGCTGGGCGAGCGCCACCCCTCCGAGCCCGACCTCTTCCAGCTCGCGCACCGGTTCGCGTCCGAGTGCGAACAGCACGCCGGCAAGCTCGCGCCGATCGCCGAGCGCTACCGCGGCGACTCGGCCGACACCGAGGGCGGCGACGGCGGCCTCTTCGAGACTCTGCGCGAGAAGACCGGTGCGCTGCTCGCGACACGGCCGGAGAGCGGGGTGCTCCTGCTCCGCGACCTACGGGAGCTCTACGTGGCGGCGCAGGAGACGCTGATCACGTGGGTGATCGTCAACCAGGGGGCGATGGCCGCGCGAGACCAGGAGCTGCTCGAGGTCGTCGAGGAGTGCGAGCGCGAGACTGAGCTGCAGATCAAGTGGCTGCTGACGCGGATCAGGGTGACGGCGCCGCAGGTGCTGACGTCGTGACGGAGATGCCCGGCGGCTGCGCGAAGCTCGTCGTCGAGGGGCCGCTCACCAGCAGGTCACCGACGTCGCCAACCTGCCCCGGCGTTCGCCAGCAGCGTCTAGATCGTTTCCAGCGAGGCGCGCCGGCGGCCCTCGCTCTCGAAGAGCCGGAAGAGCGCATACGCGCCTGACGCGTAGACCACGCCGATGCCGACCTCCGTCCACACGAGGCCGGAGACATCCGCGAGCGAGGCGCCCTGGGCGATCTCGCGGGCGGCCTCGATCCCGTGCGTCAACGGCAGGCAGCTGCCGACGGCTTGCATCCAGCCGGGCAGCGTGTCCTGCGGGATGTTGACCCCGCAGAAGAGGAGCAGCGAGAAGACGACGAGGTTGGCGAGGAAGAACACGTCCCGGGCCCGGAGGCCGAGCGCCCCGATGACGAGACCGAGCGACGTGCAGGCGAACGCGCTCGCGAAGACGACGACGGCGAGCGCGGGAATGCCGCTCGCAGGCATGTCGAAGTTCAGGAGCAGCGCGCCGACGCAGAACGCGAACGCCGACGTAATGACGCCGTTCGCAATCAGCGGAACCGACCGTCCGAGGAAGAGCGGCAACCGGTTGGCAGGCGTGGCCATCAGTGCGGAGAGCGTCTGCGTCCACCGCTCGCCTCCGACGGTCATCGCCATTCCATAGATGCCGGCCATCGCCGAGAGCTGTACCGCGTTGCCGACGACGAAGAACTCGTCGTTCTCGAGCTCGGCGAACCGTCCGATGTACGCGAAGAAGAGGATCTGGAAGACGGGCGCGCCGAGCATCGTGGGGATGTACATCGAGGGATGCATCCAGTTGAAGAGGGCGCGGTACGAGAGGTAGCCGCCGACGAAGAAGACGCGCAGGTTCGTCATGTCAGGGACAGCGTCGCGCGCTCCCGCGCGAGCTTTTCGAAGTGCTGGAGCAGGAAGTGGCCGATCACGAGGTAGACGCCGCCGAGGACGAGGCACATGCCGATCTCCGGCCATGGGTTGCCGGCGATCGCCGACTCCCGAAGCGCGTTGATCCCCCACGTCGGCGCCAGGATCCAGGAGATCGGGCCGACCCAGACCGGCAGCAGTGAGAGCGAGACGAGCAACCCGGTCACGAGCCAGACGGGGTACTCGAGCAGGTTCGACATCGCGTTCGCGTTCCGGTACAGGATGAACGACGACGCCAGCACGAGGCCGAGCAGGCCGAGGCCCAGGACGGTCGTGGGGAGCGCGACCGCGAAGGCGACAGGGTGGGCGACGTCGAGCGGGACCCCGAAGAAGAGCCAGCCCCAGACGAGCGTCGCCGTGAGCGAGTAGAGGCCGATCGTCGCGGTCGCGAGCGTGAGCGGGACGATGACGAGGAGGAACGGCGGCGGCACCGCGATGCAGTACTCGAGCGTCCCCTGCCAGCGCTGCCACTGGATCGCGCCGCCCGAGCCGAAGAGGGTGGACGACCAGATCCCCATCATCCCCGAGCCGAGCGCGACGTAGAGCAGCGTCCCCGGCCGGGCTCCGGCCTCGAACATGAAGTAGGCGACCGAGGCGAAGATGATCGGCTGGATGATCGAGGTCAGGAGGAAGAAGCCGGACAGGGTCAGGCTCTTGACGTGAAACTTCCACCCGGCCCAGATGAGGCGCAGCGTTCGCCTCATGCGATCTGGATCGATGCGTGTTTGCGGCTCTGGTTCTCCATGAAGCGAAGCGCCTGATACCCGACGACGGTGTAGACGATGCCAATCAGAAGCTCGGTCGCGAGGAGATCCGAGACGTGGGTGAGCGACGCGCCGTCCGCGACCTCGCGTGCCGCCTCGATGCCGTGCGTGAGCGGGACGCTGTTCGAGATCCTCTGCATCCACCCGGGAAGCTGATCCACCGGGACGTTGGCGCCGGTGAAGATCAGGAGCAGGCCGAAGAGAACGTTGTTGAGCACCGCCGTCTCGCGAACGCGGAGCCCGATCGCCGCGCAGACCAGGCCCAGGCCGGTGCACGAGAAGGTCGCCACTAAGATGACGAAGGCAATTGCCGGCCAGGAGGAGGTCGGAAGGTCGATCCCGACGATCAGCCCGGCTACGAGCAGCGAGAACGCGGCCACGACCATCGCGTTGAGGATCACAGGCAGAGCACGCCCCAGGAAGAGCGGGAGTCGTGCGGCAGGAGTGACGAGCAGGTACGCGAGAGTCTGCTGGTAGCGCTCGCCCGCGATTGCCTGCGTCATCGAGAAGAGGCAGGGGATCGACGCGTACTGGACGGCGTTGCCGATCACGAAAAACTCGTCAGACTGCACGCCCGCACTCCGGCCGATGTAGACGAAGAGCAGGATCTGGAAGATCGGAGCGACGAGCAGCGTGGGGATGAAGATCCAGGGCGAGAGCCAGTTGATCAGCCCGCGGTACGCAGTGATCCCACCCTTGAAGAAGATCCGGAGGGACGTCATGTGAGCGAGAGCGTCGCCCTCGCGCGAGCGGCGCGCAGAACTGCGTTCGTCCCGAGGACACCGATCAGGACGTAGGCCGCGCCGAGCAGCAGGCACATGAGGATGTCGTCCACGGGTGATCCGACCCCGGTCGACGACTGCCGGATCGCGTCCATGCCCCAGGTGGGCGCGAGCAGCCACGAGATCGGGCGGACCCAGTCGGGCAGCAGGGTCAGCGGGACCAGGAACCCGCAGATCAGCCAGACGGGGTACTCGGTCAGCGAGCCGAGCGCCCAGGCGTAGCGGAACCGCGCGAACGCAACGGCCATCAGGAAGCCGAGCGCGCCGATGGAGAGCAGCGTCGCGGGAACCGCCAGCGCGAACAGGAGGGGATCCTCCAACGGCAGGTCGATGCCGAAGACGATCCGGCCCCAGAGGAGCGTCGTCGCCATGCAGTAGATCCCGATCGTCGAGGTGGCGAGTCCGATCGGGAGCAGGACGAGCGAGAAGTGTGCGGGCGCTGCGACGAGGAGCTCGAGCGTCCCGTGCCAACGCTCCCGCTGGAGCGCCGACCCGGCGGCGACGCTCGTCGCCGTCCAGATTCCCATCACCGCCGCGCCGAGGCCCGCATAGACGAGCGACTGCGGGTCCCCTCCCTGCTCGAACATGAAGAACGCGACCGTCGCGAAGAAGAGCGGCCAGAGGACCGCGAGCAGGCTGTCGAACGACGAACGTGACATCTGCTTGAACTGGAAGAGCCAGCCGGTGGAGAGCAGGCGCAGCGTCGTCACGTGCGCTCCAGGGTCGCGTGGCGGCGGCCCTGGTTCTCGAAGAAGCGAAGCAGGAGGTAGCCGGCGACGCCGTACGCGACGCCGATGACCACCTCCGCGCCCACGAGATCGAGGACAGAGGACAGCGACGCGCCGTGGACGAGCTGCCGAGCAGCCTCGATCGAGTGCGTGAACGGGATGTAGTCCGAGACGGTCCTCATCCAGCCGGGGAGGTCGGAGAGCGGGACGTTCGCGCCCGTGAAGATGAGGAGGAAGCCGAAGAAGACGTTCGAGAGCACCGCCGATTCGCGGATGCGGAGCGCGAGGGCGGCGTTGATCAGGCCGAGGCCGGTGCAGGAGAACGCCGCGACGACGATGACGAGGGCGAGCGCGGGAATCGACCCGGCCGGGATGTGGACGTCGAGGATCAGCGAGCCCACCGTCAGCGAGAACGCGGCCACGAACGCGCCGTTGAGGACGACGGGCACCGCCCGCCCGAAGAAGAGCGGGAGACGCGGGGCGGGGCTGACGAGGATCGCGCCGAGCGTGTTCTGGAACTTCTCGCCGCCGACGAGCTGCATCATCGCGAAGAGGCAGGGGATGGCCGCGTACTGGATCGCGTTTCCGACGACGTAGAACTCATCCGACGCCAGGCCTGCGGACCGGCCGATGTAGGCCATCAGCAGGATCTGGAAGATGGGCGCGACAACGAGGCTCGGGATGTAGATCATCGGCGAGAGCCAGTAGAAGAGCGCGCGGTAGCTCATGAGCCCGCCGACGGCGAAGATCCGCGCCGAGGTCATGTGAGCGAGAGCGCTGCGCGCTTCCGGGCCGCGGCGAGGACGCGGTCGAGGACGAGGACTCCGAGCCCGACGTACCCGACGCCGAGCGCGAGGGTGAGCGCCAGGTCCGGCCAGGGATTGCCGCCGAGCGAGGAGTCGCGGATCGCGTTCATCCCCCAGGTAGGTGCCAGCGACCAGGAGATCGGCCGTGTCCACTCGGGCAGGAGGACGAGCGGGACGAGGAAGCCGCCGATCAGCCAGACCGGGTACTCGAAGAGGTTGCCGAGCGCCCAGGCCGCGCGGAAGCGGACGAACGAGACCGCGAACAGGAAGCCGAGGGCACCGAATGAGAGCACGGTTCCGACGATCGAGAGCCCGAACGCGGCGGGATGCTCGACGGTCAGATCGATGCCGAACACGAACCGCCCGAACAGGAGCGTCGCGACGAGGCAGTAGATCCCGATCGTCGACATCGCGAGCGTGATCGGGAGCAGGATCAGGGAGAAGTGGGGCGGCGAGGCGACGAGCGCCTCCAGTGTCCCGTGCCACCGCTCCCGCTGCATGGCGCCGCCCGCCGTCGTGCTCGTCGCCGACCACATCCCCATCACGGCGGCGCCCAGCGATGCGTAGAGCAGCGTCTTCTGGTCGGTGCCGGCCCGGAACATCAGGAACGCGACGGTCGCGAAGAAGAGCGGATAGATGATCTGGAAGAGACCCTCGAAGGGCGAGCGCGAGATCGTCTTGAACTGGAAGTACCAGCCGAACGCGAGCAGCCGGACGGCTTTCATTCCTCCGAGGAGACGAGCGAGACGTACGCGTCCTCGAGCGTCGGCTCCCGGCGGGAGACGCGGCCGACGTTCGCCCCGTCGAGCTGGCCGAGGATTGCGCTCGTGAGCTCGACGTCCGCGCCGGTCTGGACGATCAGCACCTGCGCCTGGTCACGCTCCTCGACGGTGACCGACCGGACGCCGCCGAGCTCGCGCACCTGCTCCACCGACTGGTCGGGGATGCCGAAGACCTCGACCTCGACGACCGCGCCCTCGGCCACGTTCTGCTTCAGCTCCGCCGGGGTGCCCTCTGCGACGATCTCGCCCTTGTTGATGACCGCGATGCGGTCGCAGAGCGCGTCCGCCTCGAACATGTAGTGGGTGGTGAGCAGGACCGTCTTGCCGGCTTCGACGAGCGAGGCGATCGTCGCGCGCAGCTCGCGGGCGCCCACGGGGTCGAGCCCGATCGTCGGCTCGTCGAGGAAGACGACCGGCGGGTCGTGCAGCAGCCCGCGCGCGACGTGCAGCCGCTGCTTCATGCCGCGCGAGTAGCCCTCCGTGCGCTCGTGCTCGCGCCCCTTCAGGCCGACGAGCTCGAGCAGGGTCTCGATCCGCTGCTTCTGCTCCTTCGGCGGCACGCCGTAGAGCTCGGAGAAGTAGCGGAGGTTGTCGTAGCCGGACAGCCGCTCGTAGACGCCGCGCTCGCCGCCGAAGACGTAGCCGATCCGCCGGCGCACCTCGCGCGCGTCCTTCACGACGTCGTGGCCCAGCACCTTCGCCGTGCCCGAGGTGGGGATGAGGAGGGTGATCAGCATCTTGATCGTCGTCGTCTTGCCGGCGCCGTTCGGCCCCAGGAGGCCGAAGAGCTCGCCCTTGTCGATCTCGAAGCTGACGCCCCGGACCGCCTCGACGTCGATCCATTTGCGGCGGATCGTCCCCGTGGACGTGCGGTACGTGCGGTGGAGGTCGATGGCCTCGACGACAGCCATGATCTGAGACTAGCTTCCGTAGCCGCCGCCTCCAGGCGTCTCGATCCGAAGCACGTCTCCGGGGTCGATTGCGACCGTTGTCTTCGCCGGCAGCTCCCGCCCGTTGAGGAGGTTTCGGCCCGGCGCGCCCGGGCCGCCGCCCTCCGCGCCGGCGGGCTCCCGGGCCCTCCGCTCGCTGAGGATCGAGGCGCGGCAGGCCTCGAGCGCCTCGAGCTCCCTGACGACGCCGTCGCCGCCGCGGTGCCGCCCCTCGCCGCCGGACCCGAGCCGAAGCGCGTGGCGGCGGACCCGCAGCGGGTACGCGAGCTCCAGCGCCTCCGCCGGCGTCGTCAGCGTGTTCGACATCGTCACGTGGACGCCCGACGGCCCGTCGCGATCGGGGCACGCTCCCTGGCCTCCGCCGATCGTCTCGTAGTACGTGAACCGCTCGTTTCCGAGGGTGACGTTGTTCATCGTCCCCTGGCCCTGGGCGGGTACCGGGGTCGCCTGCCCGAGGGCGCGGAAGAGCACGTCGACGATCCGGCAGGAGGTCTCGACGTTTCCACCTGCGACCGCGGCTCCCGGTCGGGCGTTCACGAGCGAGCCCAGGGGCGCGCTGACGTGGACGGGCGCGAACGCGCCGGCCGAGGCCGGCACGTCGGGATCCGTCAGGCAGCGGACGACGAAGTAGGTCGCCGAGCGGGTGACGGCGAGCGGGCAGTTCAGGTTGCCGACGTGCTGGGAGGCGGTCCCGGCGAAGTCGACGCTCAGCTCGTCGCCGTCGATCGTCACTGCGGCATGGAGCTTCAGCTCGCCGTCGGGCGCCTCGAGCACGTCGGTTGCCTCGAAGCGGCCGTCAGGCAGCCGGGCGATCCCGGCGCGGACGACGCGTTCGGAGTAGGCGAGGAGCTCGTCCGTCGCGGCCTGGAGCCGGTCCCGGCCGTGGCGGGCGCACAGCTCGCGGATCCGCTCGTCCGCGAGGCGGTGCGCGGCGAGCTGGGCGCGGAAGTCGCCGCGCCGCTCGTCCGGGTTGCGCATCCGCTCGCTCAGGCGATCGAGCGTCCCGGGCTCGATGCGGGTCGGGGGGATGACGACCCCCTCCTCCGCGAGCGTGCGCGAGCCGGAGGGCATGCTGCCCGGCTCGACGCCGCCCACGTCGGCATGGTGGGCCCGCGTGACGGCAAAGCCGACCTCGGTGCGCGAGACGAGCGTGATGTCCGGAAGGTGCGTGCCGCCGGCGAACGGGTCGTTGAGGACGAACACGTCCGTTCGGGACGGATCGAGCCGGCGCACCGCCGCGACGGCGTCCGGCATCGCGCCGAGGTGGACCGGGATGTGCTCGGCCTGCGCAACCATCCGGCCGCGGTCGTCGAAGAGGGCGGTGGAGCAGTCGCGTCGCTCCTTGATGTTGGCCGAGAAGGCGGAGCGGACGAGCGCGGCGCCCATCTCCTCCGCAACGCCTCGTAGCTCGTGGCCGAGAACCTGAAGCTGAATGTTCACACTCTCGTGAGCCTCCAGGTGCCACCATCCCTAACCCCCCCCCACCCAGGGGGGAGCCAGCACGTCGCGCCGTCGAGCTCGAGGACCGTCGGCCCGCTCGCCGTCTTGCGGCGGCCAGAGGGCAGCGCGAGCCGCGGACCAGCGCGGACCTCCGCCGTCCGGATCGCGACGAGCTCGAGCGGGCGACTCCGGTCGGCGTAGCCGTAGCGCGCCTCGTGCAGCTCGTGGAACCGCTCGGCCAGGTTCGGGCCGAGCGGCACGGACAGCTCGAACGACTGCCCGCGGTAGCGGAGGTCCGCCTCGCCTTCGGCGGGGAGGTCTCCCGCGCTTTCGAGCGGCCGCACGTCGCTGCGAACGCGATCGCGCCGCTCGTCTCCGACGGCCAGTCCCACGGCGGAGAGGACGCCTGCGGCCTCGGGGACCAGCACCGTCGTCACGCCCAGCTCCTCCGCGAGCGGGCAGGCGTGGAGCGGCCCGGCGCCGCCGAACGCAACGAGCGCGAGCTCGCGCGGGTCGCGCCCCCGCTCGACCGAGACGAGGCGGAGCGCCCGCAGCATCTCGGCGTCCACGACGCGGACGACGTCGGCGGGGTCGAGGCCTGCAAGTGCCCGCTCGGCCGCGCCCGCGTCGAGCTGCAGGCCGTCCGCGAGTGACTCCGGCAGCCGGCCGAGGAGCAGGTTCGCGTCGGTGACCGTCGGCCGGTCGCCGCCGAGGCCGTAGCAGGCGGGCCCCGGCACGGCGCCCGCGCTCTCAGGGCCGACTCTCAACGCACCCCCGGCATCGACCCACGCGACCGACCCACCGCCGGCGCCGACCGTGTGGACGTCGACGCTCGGAAGCCGGATCGGGAAGCCGCCGATGGTGCGTTCGACCGAGCGATCGGCCTCGCCGCCCGTGATCAGGCACACGTCGGTCGAGGTGCCGCCCATGTCGAACGCGATCGCGTCGGCGAACCCCGCCCGTGCCGCGATCCGCGCCGCGCCGACGACTCCACCCGCCGGGCCCGAGAGAAGCGCCCACGAGGCGTGTGCCGCGGCCTCCTCCAGCGAGGCGACCCCGCCGGACGAGCGCATGACGAGCGGCGCCGGCAGCCCGGCCTCCCGGCAGCGCTCGCCCAGCGCCCGCAGGTACCGCGCGAGTCGCGGACCGAGGTAGGCGTCGGCGGCGGTCGTCGCTGCGCGCTCGTACTCCCGGAACTCGGGGGAGACCTCGTGCGAGGCCACGACGTGCGCGGCCGGAAGCCGGCGGCGGAGCTCGCTCGCGACCGCCTCCTCGTGAGCCGGATCGCGGAACGAGAAGAGCAGGCAGACGGCGACCGCCTCGGCAGCGAACGCCGCGAGTGACTCGAGGTCAAGCGGCTCGACGACACCGTCGGGTCCCATCCGCTCCCGGACCCCGTGACAGTCATCGAGCCCGACCAGCGGCTCGGGATGCGGCTGGCACAGCCGGTAGAGGTGGGCTCGGTTCTGGCGGCGGAGGTGGAGGAGATGCTCGAACCCGGCGGTCGCGACGAACGCGGTCCGCGCCCCCTTTCGCTCCAGGAGCGCGTTCGTCGCGACCGTCGTCCCATGCGTGAAGCGCTCGAGCTCGCACGCACCGACGGCCGCCGCGGCCGTCAGCACCGACTCCTCCTGCCGGTCGGCCGTCCGGACCTTCGCCGTCCGGAGCTCGCCGTCGGCGACGAGCGCCGCGTCGGTGAAGGTCCCGCCCACGTCGACTCCGAGAACTGCCACACGGCCTCCGACCTCTAGTCTCGACGACGTGGCGAGCACGCTCGAGATCGAGCTCCGTGGACCGGCGGGCGAGCCAGTCGACCTCTGGCGGACGATCGTCTCACACGGCGTCGCCTCGCTGCCGCCGGCCGAGGTCGACGAGGACGCGCGCACGATGACGGTCACGCTTCCTGTCGCCGGCGCGAGGCCGCGCACGGTCAGTATCGACGAGGGCCGACGCGGCCGCGCTCGCATCGACGTGCTCGGGCCGCCGCTCGGCGCGCGCGCACGTTCGGGGCTCGAGGCCTCCGTCCGCCGGCTCCTCAACCTCGACGAGGATCTCTCGCCGCTGTACGAGGTAGCGAGGACCGATCCGGACCTGCAGTGGATCGTCGGAGGGGCGGGACGCATGGCCCGGGGCGCCTCGGTCTTCGAGGACGTGGTCAAGACGATCTGCACGACCAACTGCACCTGGTCGGCGACCGAGCGGATGGTCGGCGCGATCGTCGGCGAGCTCGGCGAGACCTCGGCGGGCGGGCACGGCCGCGCCTTCCCGACGCCCGGGGCGATGGCCGAGGCGCCGGAGGCGTTCTACCGCGACGTCGCGAAAGCGGGCTACCGGGGCGCCTATCTGCGGACGCTCTCCGCGTGGGTGGCGGACGGCTCGCTGGACCTCGAATCCCTCGCGACCGCCGTCCCCGACGAGCTCCACGACGACGAGGTCGAGCGGCAGCTCCTCGCGCTGCCGGGCGTCGGGCCGTACGCGGCGGCACACGTCATGATGCTCATCGGCCGCCACTCGCGGTTGATCCTCGATTCCTGGACGCGACCGACGTACGCTCGGCTCAACGGTGGCCGAAAGGCCGCCGACCGGACGATCGAGCGGCGTTTCCGCCGGTACGGCCCGTACGCCGGTCTTGCCTTCTGGCTCTACCTCACGCGAAGCTGGGCGGAGGATTCCGTCGATTAGCCGAGAAAGACGTTAGTTTTCGCGCGTAGTCGCCTACCATTCCTACGCGTGAAACGCCTGCTCCTGGTTTTCTTCGTGGCCGCCGTCAGCCTCGGGGTCGCCGCTCCCGATGCTGCGCGCAAGCCTGTCGTCATCGCGCCCGGCGTGACGATCGGCGGCGTCCACGTCGGCGGCTTCATGTCCGAGGCGGCGAGGACGCGGGTCGAGGCCGCGTTCGGGCGCCCGCTCCGGCTGCAGTTCCGGGACCGGCGGTGGCGCGTCAGCCCGCGCTACCTCGGCGCGAGCGCCGGGATCGACGACGCGGTCTCGCGGGCGCTCACCGCTCCTGCCGGCTCACAGGTGCAGCTCGAGGTCTCCGCCGCCGGGCCGCGGATCCGCAGCTACGTGAACCGACTCGACCGGCTGTTCTCGCGGCCCGCCGTCGACACGCAGGTCGTCGGGGTCGAGAACGGCAGGCCGTCGTTCACGGAGCCCGCGACCGGCCTCACCGTCGTTCGTGACGGCATGGTGGCCGCGCTCGACCGCGCCCTCCGGTCGACGGACCGCCGGACGCCGGTCGAGCTCGTCGTGAGGACGGTAGAGCCGAAGGTGACCCCCGCAAACTTCGGCCCGGTGATCATCATCCATCGCGCCTCGAACCGGCTCTCCCTCTTCGAAGGGCCAATGCTCGTCCGCCAGTTCGGCGTCGCCACCGGAAGCCCGCAGTACCCGACGCCCCTCGGCAACTACAGCATCGCGACGAAGCAGATGAACCCCTGGTGGGTCCCGCCGCCGGACTCGAAGTGGGCCCAGGGCAAGAAGCCGATCCCACCCGGCCCGGGCAACCCGCTCGGCACACGGTGGATGGGAACCACCGCGCCGCTCGTCGGCATCCACGGCACGCCGGACGCCGCGTCGATCGGCTACTCCGCCTCACATGGCTGCATTCGCATGCGCGTCCCCGAGGCGGAGTGGCTCTTCACACGCGTGAACGTCGGCACGCCGGTGCTGATCGTCGACTCGTAACGCTCGTCGCGGCGCGCGGCCTTGCGGAGCGCTCCCCGGATGCACGCCGACGAGGTGGACATCGACGCCGGCATCGTGCGGCGCCTGCTCGCGACGCAGCTCCCACGGTGGGCGGGGCTACCGCTCGAGCCCGTGCTGCCCTGGGGGACCGACAACGCCCTTTTTCGGCTCGGTGAGGACCTGGTGGTCCGCCTCCCGCGCCGGGAGCGGACGGTCGCGACGCTGAAGAAGGAGCGCCGCTGGCTCGCCAAGCTCGGCCCGCGGCTGCCGCTCGCCGTCCCGGCGCCCCTCGCGGAAGGGGAGCCAGGCGAGGGCTATCCCTTCACGTGGTCGGTGTACAGCTGGCTCGACGGGAAGACCGAGCGTGTCGCGGACGAGGCGCAGCTCGCGGACGATCTGGCGCGTTTCCTCGCCGCGCTGCAGCGGATCGATCCGCGCGGCGGCCCCGAGCCGGGAGAGCACAACTTCTTCCGCGGCTGCCCGCTCGAGCTGCGGGACGAGCAGGCCAGAGCATCCATCGCGGCTCTCGCCTCGACGATCGACGCCGACGAGGCGATCGCTGCGTGGGAAGCAGCCCTGCGAGCGCCGAAGTGGGAGTCGGAACCGGTGTGGATCCACGGAGACCTCGACACCCGAAACCTGCTCGTGGCCGAGGGTGGGCTCAGCGCCGTCCTCGACTGGGGCAGCCTCGGTGTCGGCGACCCGGCCTGCGACGTGATGGTCGCCTGGAAGGTCCTCTCGCGCGACGCGCGCGGCGAGTTCCGCGACGCCCTGGGCGTCGACGACGCCACGTGGGCCAGAGGCCGCGGCTGGGCCCTCTCCCAGGCCGTCGACGCTCTCGCCTACTACACGCCGGAGACAAACGCCGTGCTCGTCGACGAGGCCTCGCGCTGGCTCGCCGAGGTGCTCGCCGACCCGGACTGAACGTCGCAGCTCGTCTGCGGCTCGCCCTCGCAGCAGCCGAGCTTGAACCTGCACCTCGGGCATTGCCAGGTTCCGTGACGCCACTCCATCGGGGACTTGCAGCGCCAGCAACTCTCCGCTTCCATGCGGAGCAGGCTAGGAGGAAAGGCGGACGAGTCGCTACACTGCGCCGACGCGCGGCGGCGTAGCTCAGTTGGTTAGAGCGTCGGACTCATAACCCGAAGGTCGGTGGTTCGAATCCACCCGCCGCTACCTTCCGCGTAAGGGAAAAGACGAGGACATGGCCACAGGCGTAAGAGTTGGAATCACGCTCGCCTGCACGGAGTGCAGGCGACGCAACTACCAGACCGAGAAGTCGAAGCGGAACACCCCGGATCGCTTCGAGGCAAAGAAGTACTGCCGCTGGTGCGGCAGGCACACGATCCATCGGGAGACGAGGTAGCCGTGGCCAGGAGCACCCGCCAGCAGCGCCGCCGCAACCGCCAGAAGCAGCAGCCTCAGCAGCAGGCCGACGGCCAGCAGCAGCAGGGCGTCGCACAGCGCGCCCGCAGCCGCCAGGCAGCCGTCCGTCCCGCCGCGCAGCCGCCGAAGACACAGACCGGCCGGCGCGGACGCGGAGGCGGGAGCCGCCGCTTCGTCGCGGAATGCTGGGCGGAGCTGAAGAAGGTCGATTGGCCGAATCAGCGCCAGGTCCTGACCGGAACGATCGTCGTGATCATCGCCTGCGCCATCGTCGGCACGTACCTCTACCTCTGCGACCTCGCCTTCCAGCCGCTCGTCGAGCGGCTCCTGCTCGGCCGCTAGGGACCGCCGATGTTCCGCTGGTACGTGATCAACACCTACTCGGGGCACGAGAACAAGGTGAAGACGAACCTCGAGCACAGGATCGTCTCGATGAACCAGGCGCCCCGCTTCCGCCGCGTGGTCGTCCCCACCGAGCAGGTGATCGAGACGAAGGACGGCCAGAAGGTGCAGGCGGAGAAGCGCGTGCTCCCGGGCTACGTCCTCGTCAACATGGACCTGAACGACGACGCGTGGGGCGTCGTCAAGAACACACCGGGCGTCACCGGCTTCGTCGGCGCCGCCGGCAAGCCGATCCCGCTCTCCCAGCCGGAGGTCGACCGCATCCTCCGCACCGGTGCCGCGGTCGGCGAGCGGCCGCGTGCGCAGGTCGAGTTCTCCCTCGGCGAGTCGGTGAAGGTAACCTCCGGCCCGCTCTCGGACTTCGACGGTGAGATCGTCGACGTCCAACCCGACTCCCAGAAGCTCAAGGTGCTCGTCGACATCTTCGAGCGACAGGTCCCCGTGGAGCTCGGATTCGACCAGGTGAAGAAGATCGACTGATGGCCAAGAAGGTTCTGACACTCATCAAGCTGCAGATCCCCGGCGGGCAGGCCAACCCTGCGCCGCCGGTCGGTCCTGCGCTCGGCCAGCACGGCGTGAACATCATGGAGTTCTGCAAGGCGTTCAACGCCCAGACGCAGCAGGAGAACGGGCGGATCATCCCGGTCGAGATCACCGTCTACGAGGACCGCTCGTTCGACTTCATCACGAAGACCCCGCCGGCCGCCGTCCTCATCAAGGAGGCGCTGCGGGTCGAGAAGGGCTCCGGTGAGCCGAACCGGGAGAAGATCGGCCGCCTGACGCGCCAGCAGGTTCGCCAGATCGCCGAGACGAAGATGCCCGACCTGAACGCGCGCGACCTCGACGCCGCGTCCGAGATCATCGCCGGGACCGCCCGCTCGATGGGAGTGGAGGTGGGCCCGTGAGCAGGCACGGAAAGCTCTACCGCAGCGAGCGCGCGGAGATCGACCGCGAGGGGCTCTACAGCCCGGCGCGGGCGATCCGGATGCTCAAGAGCTGGCCGGAGCGCCGGTTCGACGAGACCGTCGAGGTGCACTTCAACCTCGGCCTCAACGTCCGCCACGCCGACCAGCAGCTCCGGGGAACGCTGATGCTGCCGCACGGCACCGGCCGCGACACGCGCGTGGCCGTCTTCGCCGAGGGCGAAAAGGCCAAGGAGGCGGAGGACGCAGGCGCCGACGTCGTCGGCAGCGCCGACCTCGCGAAGCGGATCGAGGAAGGGTTCGACGACTTCGACGTCGCGATCGCGACGCCGGACCAGATGGGCAACGTCGGTCGCCTGGGCCGGATCCTCGGCCCGCGCGGCAAGATGCCCAACCCGAAGACCGGCACGGTCACGTTCGACATCGCGAAGGCCGTCTCCGAGTCGAAGGCCGGCAAGCTCGAGTACCGCACCGACCGCGGCGCGAACGTCCACGTCGCAATCGGCAAGCGGAGCATGGACGAGAAGATGCTGCTCGAGAACTACGCCGCCCTGCTCGACGAGATCAACCGCGCGAAGCCGTCGGCTGCCAAGGGCCGCTACATTCGGCGCATCACGGTGACGAGCACGATGGGGCCCGGGATCCACGTCGACCCGGCCCGGACGAGAGGCATCGTCGAGGAGCTGGAGGAAGAGACCGAAGCAGTCCCTGCATAACCGAAAGCCCGTCGCCAGAGACAGTTGGCGGCTCGGTCGCGCCGTAGCGACCCGAGCAGAAGTCCAGCCGAGGCGCGGCCGAGAGCTTGACGCAGTCACCTGCCTCTGCTCGGGCCCGCCTGACCGGCGGGCCTGATTCGTTCGAGGAGGTGATTCGATGCAAAAAGCCGACAAGGAACGCCTGGTCGCCGAGCTGGCCGACCGGCTCAGGAACACGCAGACCCTGATCGTCGCGGACTACCGCGGCCTGACGGTGACGGACATCGACAAGCTGCGGACCGAGCTCCTGCAGCACGGCGCCCGTTTCCAGATCGTCAAGAACACGCTCACCCGACGTGCCGCCGAGGAAGCCGGGGCGGACGCGCTGCTCACCCTGCTGGACGGGCCGACGGCCATCGCCTTCCTCGAAAGCGAGGGTGATCCGGTCGCGGTCGCGAAGGCGCTGAACACCGCGGCCCGCGAGACGAGGATCCTGCAGATCCGCGGCGGCATCCTGGAAGGCACGACGATCGGCGAGGACGAGGTGAAGAACCTCGCGACGCTCCCGCCGACCGACGTGCTGCGGGGCCAGGTCGTCAGCGCCGTGTCCGGGCCGCTGATGACCGTCGTCGGGCTGTTCACGGCGCCGCTTCGCGACATCGTGAACGTGCTCGACGCTCGCATCAAGCAGCTCGAAGAGCAGGGCGAGGCGGCTTCGCCGGCCGAGGAGGAGGCGCCGCAAGCTGCCGCCGAGGAGGCGGGGGGCGAGGAATTCAGCCCCGAGGCACCGGCCGAAGAGGCGACAACGACAGATGAACCGACGTCGGACGAGGCCCCCCAGGCCTCGGCCGAAGCGAAGGAGGAGTGACGATGGCAGCAACCGACACCGACAAGGTGGTCGAGCAGCTCGGGAAGATGACCGTCCTCGAGCTGGTCGAGCTCAAGAACAAGCTGGAGGAGGAGTGGGGCGTCACCGCCGCCGCTCCCGTGGCAGTCGCGGCGCCCGCAGCCGGAGGCGGAGGCGGCGACGGTGCGGCGGCGGAGGAGAAGACGGACTTCGACGTCGTGCTCACGGCCGCCGGCGGCCAGAAGATCCAGGTGATCAAGGTCGTCCGTGCCGTCACGGGCCTCGGCCTCAAGGAGGCGAAGGACCTCGTCGACGGTGCCCCGAATCCGGTGAAGGAGGGCGTGCCCCAGGAGGAGGCCGACTCGATCAAGGCGCAGCTCGAAGAGGCGGGCGCCGAGGTCGAGGTCAAGTAGGAGCGCTTGGAGCTGGGGGAACCTCCCGGTTCCCCCAGACCCCCTCCACCGGTCCGCTTCGCGGACAGGCGCCTTCAGCGCCGGGGGAACCTCCCGGTTCCCCCAGACCCCCTCCACTGGTCCGCTTCGCGGACAGGTCCCTTCAGCGCCGGTCGCCGACAGGCGGACCCTTCCCCCGTTTCTCGTTGAGGAATCTGTAAAAGATCGGGCCGCTCACCCCTTCGAGGCTTGCAGGCCTGCCGCCGCCCGACCGAACCTTCGGGCATGCGATTCAGACTCTCACTCCTCATGGCGCTCGTTGCGGCTCTGGCCCTCTCGGCCGTGGCTGTCGCGGGCAACAGCCACCCCGGCAAGCCCGAGAGCTCGAGGGCGAACAAGCCGGGCGTGTGCCACAAGACGCGGGCGGTCCTCCTTCACGGCAGCTTCATGGAGGCCGCGAGCGACTCGTTCACGATGAACGTCCGGAAGGCGAACCGGCACGGCCGGGCCCTGAAGGGCGAGCAGACGATCATGGTCGACGCCAAGACGCGGATCAAGCGGCGTGGCAAGGAAGGCGCCGCCGCCTTGTCCGATCTCGTCAAGGACGACCGGCTGATGGTTCTCGCGCGCTGCAAGCCGGGCGAGACGGCGGGAAGCTTCACGCTCCTCGCTCGCCTCGTCCTCGCGCGTCCGGCGCAGCCGGCCGCGCCTCCGTCCTCGTAGGACGACCGAAGGAAGACGAGGGGCCGGGCCGCCGGCCCCTCGTTCCTTGCGTGGGCCGCCCAAAGCCGTTGCCAGGTCGCGACGTCCGTCGCGACCACATCGTCCCGGAACCAGACGGCCTGTGGATTGTTGCACTTTGCGGGAAAAACTCAACGCCGACGGGCCCGTCGGCGACTGCTACACTGACGGCACTGCGCTAAGGGCGGCCCCGCCCTTGCGCAGGCTTGTCATGTTTCGGTAAGCTGGTCGGTTCCGGCCGTCGACCCGTCCGCCTGCAGTTCACATCACCTCAAGCCGTTTTCAAGGGAGGCTTCATCGTTGAGTAGAGGGGTTGTTGCGCCTCGCCCGCGCAAAAGTTTTTCGCGCCTGAAGCACGTTCTCGACCTCCCCAACCTGATCGACATTCAGAAGGCATCGTTTCGATGGTTCCTGGACGAAGGTCTTCGGGAGACGATCGACGACATCTCGCCCATCGAGGACTACACCGGCACGCTCGCGGTGGAGTTCGGCGACTACAAGTTCGGGGATCCCCAGTTCACGATCCAGGAGTGCCGCGAGAAGGACCTGACCTATCAGGTCCCGCTCTCGATGACGGTCCGCTTCGTCAACAAGGAGACGGGTGAGATTCGCGAGCAGACGGTCTTCATGGGGGACTTCCCGATGATGACCGAGAACGGCACGTTCGTCATCAACGGCACCGAGCGCGTGATCGTCACGCAGCTGGTGCGGAGCCCGGGCGCCTACCTGATGGAGCCCAAGGACGCGACAAAGCAGGTCTTCACCGCGAACCTCATGCCGTCCCGCGGCTCGTGGCTCGAGCTCGAGATCGACAAGAAGGGCATCGTCTATGCCCGTATCGACCGGAAGCGCAAGCTCCCGATCACGACGCTGCTCCGCGCCCTGCCGGCGCAGGACCCGAACACGGGCTTCGAGCTCGACACGAGCACGAACGAGGCGCTGCTCGAGCTCTTCGACAACTCCATCTACATCCAGCTGACGCTGGAGAAGGACACGACGGAGAGCGAGGAGCAGGCGCTCGTCGAGGTCTTCAAGAAGCAGCGGCCCGGTGAGCCGCCGACGGTGGAGAACGCGCGCAACCTGCTCAACTCGCTGTTCTTCGACCCGAAGCGCTACGACCTGACCAAGGTCGGCCGCTACAAGCTGAACCAGCGGCTCGAGGTCGACGTGCCCGACGACGTCCGCGTCCTCACCACGCAGGACATCCTCTCGCTGGTTCGGCGGCTCGTGCAGCTCCCGACCACGCTCGGCGTGCCCGAGGACTCGAAGGACTACGCCGCCGACGCGATCACGCTCTCCCGCGAGCCGCTCCGTGGCGAGCTCGATGAGTACGAGGACTTCGGCAACCGCCGTCTGCGGACGGTCGGCGAGCTGATCCAGGAGGCGTTCCGCGTCGGTCTCTACCGGATGGAGCGCGTCGTCCGCGAGCGGATGACGACGGAGGACGTCGACACGATCACGCCGCAGACGATCATCAACATCCGTCCGGTCGTGGCGGCGCTGAAGGAGTTCTTCGGCTCCTCGCAGCTGTCGCAGTTCTTGGATCAGACGAACTCACTCGCCGCGCTCACGCACCGGCGGCGCCTGTCGGCGCTCGGCGCCGGCGGCCTGACGCGCGAGCGCGCCCCGATCGAGGTGCGCGACGTGCACCCGACGCACTACGGCCGGATGTGCCCGATCGAGACGCCGGAAGGCCCGAACATCGGCCTGATCGGCTCGCTCGCGTCCTTTGCCACCGTCTCCGAGTTCGGGTTCATCCAGACCCCGTACCGGAAGGTGAGTGCCGGGAAGGTCACGGACGAGATCGTCTACCTCGACGCTGCCGAAGAGGCGCAGTACACGATCGCGCAGGCTTCGGAGCCGGTCGACGAGAAGACCGGAAAGTTCCTCCACGACCAGGTGCTCTGCCGGTCGAAGGAGGGCGAGGCCGTCATGGCCGACCCCAGAGACATCGAGTACATGGACGTCGC
>DASTCG010000024.1:0-15547 GCA_035711385.1 Gaiellaceae bacterium | reverse complement strand
CGACCGGGTGGTCGACGACTACCTCCAGGTGATCCAGGAGCTCGACACCGACATCAACGAGGTCGAAGCGGAGGTCTTCGACGAGGACACGGAGAACCCGGCGCAGCGGATCTACCGCCTGAGCCGTGCGGTCGTCCACCTCCACCAGGCGGTCGTGCCGCTGGAGGTGCCGGTGGACGAGCTGGCGCGCGGCACACACCCCGTGATCCCCGAGCCGATCCGGCCCTACTTCCGGGACGTCCACGACCACCTGCTGCGAGAGATGAGCCGGATCCACGCGTTCCGCGAGCTGCTCGCGAACGTCCTCTCGGCGAACGTCACCCAGGCCGGCTACCGCCAGAACGAGGACGTCCGCAAGATCTCCGCCTGGGCGGCGATCATCGCGGTGCCGACGCTGATCAGCGGCATCTACGGGATGAACTTCGAGCACATGCCGGAGCTCTCGTGGCGCTTCGGCTACCCATTCGCCCTTTCGCTGATGGCGGCGCTCTGCGTCGCGCTGTACTTGCAGTTCAGACGGTCCGGCTGGCTTTAGGAGGGTTTGACGAAGCCCATGCGCTCGTACATCGCCTCGAGCGTCGGCGCGGACGCCTCGCGTGCCTTGTCGGCCCCGCGGGCCAGCAGGCGCCGGAGCTCGGCGTCGTCCGACCGCAGGGCGTTGTAGCGCTCCTGGATGGGGACGACGACCTCGACGACCGCCTCGGCGACATCCGCCTTGAACCGGCCGTAGCCCGACCCGTCGTACCGGGACTCGATCGCCTCCGGCTCCTCCCCGGTGGCCACGGCCATGATGTCGATCAGGTTCGTGATCCCGGCCTTCTCCGGCGCGCGGCGGACGTCGGTGCCTGAGTCGGTGACCGCGGTCTTGACCTTCTTCCGCAGCGTGTCGGGCGGGTCGAGCAGCTGCAGCGTTCCCTGCGGCGTCCCGAGGGTGGTGGACATCTTCCGCTCGGGCTCCTGGAGGTCCATGATCCGCGCGCCGATCTCGGGGTACCTGGCGCCGGGCACCCTGAACGTCTCGCCGAAGCGGGAGTTGAAGCGCTCTGCGATGTTGCGGGCGAGCTCGAGGTGCTGGCGCTGGTCGTCCCCGATCGGGACCAGGTCGGTCTGGTAGAGGAGAATGTCTCCGGCCATCAGGGCGGGGTAGGTGAAGAGGCCGGCGGAGACGAACTCCTGCTGTTCAGACTTCTCCTTGAATTGCGTCATCCGGCGCAGCTCGCCGAAGCTCGTGACCGAGCCGAGCAGCCACGCAGCCTCGGCGTGGGCCGTGACCTGGCTCTGGAGGAAGACGGTCGAGCGCTCCGGGTCGAGCCCGGTCGCGAAGAGCATCGCCGCCAGGTCGAGCGTGCGCTCGCGAAGGTCGTCCGGGTCGTAGTCGACCGTGATGGAGTGCAGGTCGACGATGCAGAAGAAGGCGTCGCCCAGCTCCTGGGTTGCCGCGTACTGCCGGAAGCCGCCGCTGTAGTTGCCGAAGTGCTTCGAGCCGGTCGGCTGGATGCCCGAGAAGATCCTCATCGCGCCGATTGTGCCAGCGACTCCCGGCGCTCACCGATCGCCGAGCGGAGCGAAGCGACGAAGTCGTGGAGGGCCTCCGGGCCGTGTTCGGCGACCTCGACGGCGCGGGAACCGACGACGACGCCGTCGGCCAGCTCGGCTGCCTGGGCGGCCTGCTCCGGCGTCGAGATTCCGAAGCCGGCGTAGAGCGGGAGGTCGGTCAGCGGCCTCGTGCGCTCGACGAGATCTGCGAGCGACGGCGAGAGTCGATCGCGGGCACCCGTCGTCCCGGTCAACGTGACCAGGTAGAGCCAGCCGTCCGTCTGCCCGGCCGCGAGCCGGAGGCGCTCGTCCGTCGAAGTGGGAGCCACGAGCTGGATGCGCCGGATCTCGGGCAGCTCACCGGCCGGGAGGTCGGCGACGATCAGCGACGCCGCGCCGGCCGCACGGGCGTCGGCGGCGAAACGCTCGTAGCCGTAGGCCTCGAGCAGGGACGCGTAGGTCATGGGCACGAGCGGGACGTCGACGCGGCTCCGGGTCTCGGCGAGGCAGTCCAGGCATTGCCTGGTTCGCATGCCTTCCTTAAGTGCCGCCTCCGCGGCGCGCCGGATCACCGGGCCGTCTGCAAGCGGGTCGGAGAAGGGAAAGCCGATCTCCACGATGTCCGCGCCGCCGGCGACCGCAGCCTCGGCGAGCGCGGGCGTCGCCTGCCCGGCCATCAGATACACGACGAGCGTCTTCACGCCGCCACCTGGGCGAGATCCTTGTCGCCTCGACCGGAGAGACAGAGAACGACGACCTCGGCGTCGAGATCGTCGACCCGGGCCAGCGCGTGGGCGGGCTCGAGGGCGGGGAGGATGCCCTCGGTCCGTGTGAGGCGCCGGCAGGCCGCGAGCGCCTCCTCGTCGGTGGCCGTCAAGTAGCGGGCTCGGCGGGAATCGCGGAGGAAGGCGTGCTCCGGCCCGACGCCGGGATAGTCGAGGCCGGCGGAGATCGACTCGGCGTCGAGGACCTGGCCGTCGGCGTCGGCGAGCAGCGATGAGCGGGCGCCGTGGAGGACGCCTGCCCGCCCCGAGGTGAGGCTGGCCGCACCGGCGGCCTCGACGCCCACGAGCTCGACGTCGTCGTCCAGAAAGCCGGCGAAGAGGCCGATCGCGTTCGAGCCGCCACCGACGCAAGCGACGGCCGCATCGGGGAGGCGTCCTTCCGCGTCGAGAATCTGTGTGCGCGCCTCCCGGCCGATGACGGCCTGCAGCTCGCGGACGAGCTCCGGGTACGGGTGCGGACCGACGCAGGAGCCGAGGAGGTAGTGCGTCGTCTCGACGTTCGCGATCCAGTCGCGGATCGCTTCGCTCGTCGCCTCGCGCAGGGTGCGCGTCCCGTACTCGACGGGGACGACCTCCGCGCCGAGCAGGTGCATCCGCTCCACGTTCGGCCGCTGTCGTTCCATGTCCTCGGCGCCCATGTAGACGACGCAGTCGAGCCCGAAGCGGGCGCAGACGGTTGCGGTCGCGACCCCGTGCTGGCCGGCGCCTGTCTCGGCCACGATCCGTCGCTTCCCGAGCCTACGGGCGAGAACGGCCTGGCCGAGCGCGTTGTTCAGCTTGTGCGCGCCGGTGTGGAGCAGGTCCTCCCGCTTCAGGTACAGACGTTTGTCCGGCGCGAACCGATCGGCGCGGGTGAGCGGCGTCGGCCGTCCGCCGAACGAGCGGCCGAGCTCGTCCAGCTCGAGGGCGAAGGACGGATCGTTCCTCGCCTCGCTCCAGGCGCGCTCGAGCTCGTCCAGCGCCGGGATCAGGGTCTCCGGGACGAACCGCCCCCCGTAGGCGCCGTACGTCAGCATCGTGCCGCCGCCACGAACTCGCGGATCCGCTCGTGATCCTTGATCCCCGGCGCCGTCTCCAGGCTCGAGCTCGCGTCGACCGCCCAGGGCAGTACGGCGGCGATCGCCTTGCCGACGTTCGCGGCCGTGAGACCGCCGGCGAGGATGACCCGGCCCTCCGCCGCCGCGGCCTCGGCGAGGTGCTCGGGGTCGCGGTCCTGCCAGGGCTGGTCCAGCACCCGGGCCACCTCGTGCCCGCCGAGAAGAAGCGTCCCGTTCCGAGCCCGGTGGCCGTTCTCGCGCGCGTAGATCTGGGTCAGGTCGGCGGGCGTCTCCTCGAGCTCGCCGACGAGGACGGCGACGGAGAGCGTCGTCTCGGGGACGTCGAGCACGCGCTCGGCTTGCCGCGGGCTCTCGCGCGCGAGGATGAAGCCGACGAGGTCGGCGCCCGCGTCGACGGCGGCGTCGACGTCCTCCTGGCGCGTCAGCCCACAGACCTTCACGAGCGGACGGGCGAGCAGCCGCCGGAGCGCTGCGCCTGGATCGGCGGCCCGCATCAGCGTGCTGCCGACGAGCACGGCGTCGGCGCCCGCGAGCTCGGCCGCCGCGGCCTGTGCGGCGGAGGCGACGCCACTCTCCGCGATCACGACTCGGTCGCGCGGTGCCTTGGAGACAAGGTCGAGCTGCGCCCTGCGGTCGATCCGGAAGGAGTCCAGGTCGCGGGCGTTGAGGCCGATCGGATCGGCACCGAGCGCGACCGCTCGCTCGAGCTCGGAGCCGTCGTGCGCCTCGACGAGCGCATCGAGGCCGAGCCGCCGCGCGGTCTCCAGCAGGTGATGCAGGGCTCCGTCGTCGAGGTCGCGCAGGAGCAGCAGGACCGCGTCCGCGCCCGCCGCCTGAAGCTCGACGAGCTGCCGCTCCTCGCGGAAGAAACCCTTGGCGAGCAGCGGGACCGCGGTCGCCGCGCGCGCCGCTCGAAGGTCGTCCACCGAGCCGGCGAAGCGCTCGTCGACGAGGACGGAGACGCCCGCCGCGCCGGCCAGCTCGAACGTCGCAGCGAGCTCCGCCGGGTCTGCGTCCGGCCGGAGGTCGCCCGCGGACGGCGACCGGCGCTTCACCTCGGCGATCGCCGACAGGCCCGGACCGGTGAGCGCGTCGCGGAAGCGGCCCATCACACCATCGCCCCGGCCCGCGAGAAGGCGATCAGCTCCTCGAGGCGCTCGCCGGCCGCGCCGGAATCGACCGCCGCGCGTGCGATCTCCAGGCCCTCGCGCAGATCCTCTGCGTGGCCCGCGGCGGCGATCGCGCCGGCCGCGTTCAGGAGGACCGCATCGCGCGGGCCGCCGTCGGCTCCGGCGAAGATCTCCCGGATCGCCCGTGCGTTCTCGTCCGGCTCGCCGCCCCTCAGATCGTCCGCGCCGCAGCGGGGCACGCCGAGCTCGACCGGATCGATCTCGCGCCGGCGCACGCGGCCGTCGGCCACCTCGCAGACGAGGTTCGGCCCGGCGGGCGAGAGCTCGTCGACGCCGCCTGCGCCGTGGACGACGAACGCGCGCGTCGCACCCAGCGCGAGCAGGACGTCGGCGATGGTCGGGACGAGGTCGGGGGCGTAGACGCCGACGACCTGTGCCCGCGCGCCGGCCGGGTTCGTCAGCGGGCCGAGGACGTTGAAGACGGTTCGCGCTGCGAGCTCCCTCCGGACGGGAGCGGCATGCCGCATCGCCGGGTGGTGGGTCGGAGCGAAGAGGAAGCCGAAGCCCAGCTCGTCGATCGAGCGCTCGATCCGCTCCGGCTCCAGCTCCAGCGAGAACCCAAGCGCTTCGAGGACGTCCGCCGAGCCCGACGAGGAGGAGACCGCGCGGTTCCCGTGCTTCGCCACCCCCGCACCCGCAGCGGCCGCGACGAGCGCGGCTGCCGTCGAGATGTTGAACGTCCGTGCCCCGTCGCCGCCCGTTCCGGCCGTGTCGACCAGGTCGCCGCGCCGCGGCGTCACCGCGAGCACGTGCTCCCGCATCGCCTCGGCGCAGCCGGCGATCTCCTCGGCCGTCTCGCCCTTCAGTCGGAGCGCGACGAGGAAGCCGCCGATCTGGGCTGGCGTCGCCTCGCCGTCCATGATCGAGCCCATCACCCGCCGCGCCTCGCTCCGGTCGAGGTCGCGGCCGTCGAGGAGCCGGGCGAGCGAGCTCTGGATCACGCGGCCTCCAGGAAGTTGCGGCCGAGGTCGGGGCCGGCCGGCGTCAGCACGGACTCCGGGTGGAACTGCAAACCGTGCACCGGGAGCGTGCGGTGGCGGACGGCCATGACCTCCCCGTCGGGCGCCGTCGCACAGACCTCGAGCTCGGCCGGGATTCGCGTCGCGGCCAGCGAGTGGTACCGGCCGGCCTCGAACCGCTCCGGCAGACCCCGGAACAGCCCCTTGCCGTCGTGCTCCACCGTGGTCGCCTTCCCGTGGACGAGGGTCCGCGCGGCGCCGATCTCGCCGCCGAACACCTCCACGATCGCCTGATGGCCGAGACAGACGCCGAGCGTCGGCGTCGTCGGCGCGAGGCGCGCCACGATCGCGGGCGTTGCACCGGAGGCTGCGGGCCGGCCCGGGCCCGGGGAGACCACGAGGTGGGAGGGTGCGAGCCGCTCGGCCTCGTCGGCGTCCAGCTCGTCGTTCCGCCGCACCACCACGTCCGCTCCGAGCTCAGAGAGGAGATGGGCGAGGTTGAACGTGAAGCTGTCGTAGTTGTCGATCAGCAGGATCATTGCTCGCCTCCCTCGCCGGCGCCGACTCCCGCCGGGCGAAGCCCGGCTCCGCCGTCGCCTGACGTCGCTGGCGGCACGGGGCTCTCCGGGCCCGTATTGCTCATACTGTGCCCTCCGGCCCCGCACCGCCATCAACGCCCGAGGAAGCCGAGCCTCTCGCCTCCGCGAGCCCGATCGCCGTCTCCAGGGCGGCCAGCTTCTGGCGGCACTCCTCCTGCTCGAGCTTCGGGTCGGAGTCGGCCACGATCCCGGCGCCTGCCTGGAGGTACGCGATGCCGTCGTGAAGGACGATCGTCCTGATCGCGATGCAGGTGTCGAGCGCCTCGCCCGGGAGTGTGTACCCGACGGCGCCCGCGTAGGGGCCGCGGCGGTAGCCCTCGAGCTCGGAGATGATCTGCATCGCCCGCACCTTGGGCGCACCGGAGACGGTTCCGGCCGGGAAGCAGGCGCGGAGGAGGTCGAAGTGGTCGACGTCCTCGCGCAGCTTGCCGCCGACCTCGGACACGAGGTGGGTCACGTGCGAGAACCGCTCCGGCTCGAGGAAGCGCCGGACGCGCACCGAGCCGGGCGTGCACACCCGCGAGAGGTCGTTGCGGCCGAGGTCGACCAGCATCACGTGCTCGGCGCGGTCCTTCTCCGACGTGAGCAGCCGCTCGGCGTCACCGTCGCCCGGGTGCGTCGTCCCTGCGATCGGGTTGAGCGAAGCGTCCCTGCCCTCCGCCTTCACCAGCGTCTCGGGGGAGGAGCCGATCATCGCGAGGCCGTTCAGCTCGAGCAGGAAGAGGTAGGGCGACGGATTCACCCGGCGCAGCGAGCGGTAGAGCTCCAGCGCGCTCGCGGACGTGGGCCGCTCGGCTCGCTGCGAGAGAACGATCTGGAACGCGTCGCCGGCGCGGATGTGGCCCTTCGCCCGGGCGACTGCCCCCTCGTACTCGAGTGCCGACGGATAGCGCCGCGTCTGACCGGCAACGGTCGTGCCGGGCGCAAGCGAGGGCAGTCCCTCGGCCAGGAGCTGGGTGACCTCGTCGGGATTGCCGCAGAGCACCTCGGCCATGCCGAGCGCATGGTCGAAGCGGACGAGTGTGTCGGCGACGATGAACCGGCTCTCGGGGAAGTCCGGGCCTGCTTCAGGCAGCGGCACCGTCGGCTCGAGGCGGGCCGCATGGTCGTACGAGAGGTAGCCGACGACCGGCTCGCCGCAGGCCTCCGCCTCCTGGAACGAGACGAGCCGCGATCCGGCGCCGACGAAGGAGTGCTGCCCGAGGCGGCCCTTCTCGACCGATTCGAGCAGGAAGCTCGCGCTCCCGGTCTCGCGCAGCCGGAGATAGGCCCCGAGGGGAGTGATCAGGTCGGTGGCGATGACGGTCTGAGCGATCATCGGTCAACGAAAAAGACCCTCCGGTGGAAGGTCTTCGAGCGGTGCGGGTGGGCCTAGGTCGGGTCAGGCAATGCTCCCGCACCGCTCGTGGCGCCACGACCAGGCCCAGGTGCGGTATGCGGGAGTCATTGCCTCGAGAGTACGCCTGCCTCGCCGGACGGTCAAGAGACCTCGCGCTTCGTGAGGTCGAGGATCGCCCGGTAGATCTGCGACAGACCGTCGCTCGAAAGCGGCCCCCTGTTCGCTCGGGCCATGTCCCGGAGCATCCACTCCTCGCGGTCGGGATCGACGAACTCGAGCCCGCGCGAATCCTTGTAGGACTTCAGACGCGCCACGAGCCGCAGCCGCGCATTGATCGTCTCGACCAGCGCGCGATCGTTGTCGGACACCTGCTGGCGCAACTGGCGGATGATCGGATCGGCGTTCGGGTCGATGGCGTGCCCCGGTCGGAGCCTACACTTGCCGCGATGGCCAACAACCACTCCTCGCCTGAGCTCTTGATCGTGATGGGAAGCGGCGCGACGAACGACCAGACGGAGCACGTCGTCGCACGGCTGCGGGAGGCCGGCGCCGACGCCCGCGTCACCCGCGGCCGGGAGGCGACCGTGATCGGCGCGATCGGTGAGCGGGACATGCTCGCCGGCGTTCCGATCGAGGGCTATCCGGGCGTGGAACGGGTCTTTCCGATCCTGAAGCCCTACAAGCTCGTCGCGCGCGAGCTGGCGCCGGACCCGACAGTCATCGACGTCCGCGGGCGGAAGATCGGGGATTCGTACTTCGGCCTGATCGCCGGCCCCTGCACGGTCGAGTACCGCGAGCAGACGCTCGAGACGGCGCGTGCCGTCGCCGACGCCGGAGCGACGATGCTGCGGGGCGGCGCGTTCAAGCCGCGTACCTCTCCGTACACGTTCCAGGGCCTCGGCCTCGACGCTCTCGAGGTCCTGCGCGAGGCTCGCGACGAGACGGGCCTTCCGATCGTCACGGAGCTCCTCGACCCACGCCACGTCGAGGAGGTCGTCGACGTCGCAGACGTGATCCAGATCGGTGCGCGGAACATGCAGAACTTCCTCCTCCTGGCGGAGGTCGGACGGATCGACAAGCCCGTGCTGCTGAAGCGCGGCCCGTCCGCCTCGGTCGAGGAGCTGTTGATGGCCGCCGAGTACGTCGCGAAGGAGGGGAACGGGCAGATCATCCTCTGCGAGCGCGGAATCAAGACCTTCGAGAGCTCCCTTCGATACACGCTCGACCTGGGCTCGGTGGCCGTGCTGAAGGAGGAGACGCACCTACCGGTGATCGTCGATCCCTCGCACGCGGCAGGACGCCGCGCGCTCGTCCTCCCGCTGGCGCGGGCGGCGGCCGCGGTGGGGGCGGACGGGATCATCGTCGAGGCCCATCCTCGTCCGGAGGAGGCGCTCTGCGACGGTCCCCAGCAGATTCCCGTGCCCGAGTTCGCCGAGTTCGCGCGCCAGGTCGCCGAGATCGTCGAACTGATGGGCAAGCAGCTGGGGTGACGCCGTGCGGCTTGCGGTCATCGGCACCGGCCTGATCGGCGCCTCGGTCGGCCTGGCCGCAAAGCGAAACGGCGCCACGGTCGTCGGTTTCGACACCGATCGCGCCACGGCCGAGGTCGCAGCGTCGAGGGAGGCGGTCGACTCGGTCGCCGGCAATCTCGGCGAAGCGGTGGCGGGGGCGGACCTTGCCGTCGTGGCCGTCCCGGTCAGCCGGCTTGTTTCCGAGGTGCAGACGGTCCTGGAAGCGAGCGGCGAGGGCTGCACGGTCACCGACGTCGGCTCGACGAAGTCGGCGGTCTGTACCGCGGCTGCGTTCTCGCCGCGCTTCATCGGAGGTCACCCTGTCTGCGGCTCGGAGACCCGCGGGCCGGAGCACGCAAGCCCGGACCTCTTCGAGGGTGCGACCTGGTTCCTCGCGCCCTCGACGCACAGCGAGCCGGGCCGCTATCGGCTCGTACACGGATTCGTCGCCGGGCTGGGAGCGACGCCGGTTGCGGTCGAACCGGGAGCCCACGACCGGCTCGTCGCACTCACGAGTCACCTGCCGCACGTGCTCGCGAACGTGCTCGTCAACCAGGCCGGCGCGACGAGGATCGACGGCCACGACCCGCTCTCCGCGGCCGGCGGTTCCCTCAGGGACATGACCCGGGTGGCTGGTGCGAACCCTCGGATCTGGGTGGACATCTTCCTCGAGAACGCGACGGCGCTCCGCGACGCGCTGGAAGAGCACCGTCGGAGCCTGGAGCAGGTGGACGCGGCACTCGCAGCGGGGGATGCCGGGTTCCTCGCCCGCTGGATCGGGGAGGCGGCGCTCAACCGCCGCGAGATGATGACGGACGCGTACGGCGACCCCGGTCAGCTGCATCGTCTCCGGATCCACGTTCCCGATCGGCCCGGCGTTCTGGCGGGGATCACGCAGGCGCTCGGCGCCGAGCGGATCAACATCGAGGACTTCGAGCTCCAGCACCAGTCACCCGAGCGCGGAGGCACGCTCGCGCTGCTCGTCTCCGGCGCGGGCGAGGCCGAGCGGGCCGCAGCGCTGCTCGAGGCGCAGGGCTACGGCGTCGCAGTCTCGCCGGTCGTCGACGGGTGAGGATCGAGCCTGCCGCTCGAATCGCGGGGCACATCGCGGTCCCCGGCGACAAGTCCATCTCCCACCGCAGCGTCCTGATCGGCGGTGTCGGCGAGGGCGAGACGAGGATCGAGGGGTTCGGTCGCTCCCGGGACACGGAGTCGACCGTGGCCGCGATGCGAGCGCTCGGTGTGGCGATCGACGAGGAGGACGTCGACACCCTCGTCGTCGGTGGCGTCGGCCTGCATGGGTTGAAGTCGCCGTCGGAGCCGATCGACTGCGGGAACGCCGGCACGCTGATGAAACTGCTCATCGGACTGCTCGCCGGCCAGGAGGGCGACTTCGTCCTCACGGGCGACGAGTCGCTTCGCGGCAGGCCGGTCGGGGACCTGGCAGAGGCGCTCGGGCGGATGGGGGCGGCGATCGAGACGACGGGCGGCAGGCCGCCCGTGCGGATCGGCGGCTCGCTGCTTCGCGCCGCCGACCACAGGCTCGAGCGGGCGAGCGCGCAGACGAAGTCCGCGCTGCTGCTCGCCGGAATCCAGGCGGATGGCGGGCGCACCTCCGTGTACGAGCCGCAGTTCACGCGTGATCACACGGAGACGATGCTTCGGGCCGCCGGCGCCAGCGTCCGGCGATCGGGGCGAACGGTCTCCGTCGAGCGGGCCGAGTCGCTGCGACTCGAGCGCGTGGAGGTTCCGGGCGACATCTCGTCGGCGGCGCCGTTCATCACGGCGGCGACGCTCGTGCCCGGCTCGGAGCTGACGCTGCACGGCGTCGGCGTCAACCCGTACCGGACCGGGCTCCTCGAGGTGCTGATCCGCATGGGCGCGAGGATCTCGATCTTCAACCGTCGGCGGATCGGCGGCGAGCCGGTCGCCGACATCGAGGTCCGGTCGGCGCCACTCGTGGCCACCACCGTGCGGAGGGCGGACGTGCCTCGGATGATCGACGAGCTGCCGCTGTTCGCACTGGCCGCGGGGATGGCGCGCGGCGAGAGCGTCGTCCGCGGGGCGGCGCAGCTGCGCGAGAAGGAAACAGACCGGATCGAAACCGTGACAACAGTGCTCCGATCCCTTGGCGTGCGGATCACGGCGATCGAAGATGGGTTCAGGGGAAAGGGGGTTCCCACCCGCCCTAAGGGTGGGGGTGTGGTCTCGGCCGGCGGCGATCACCGCATCGCGATGCTCGCCGCCGTCGCCGGTCTCGTCTCGCGAGAGGGGGTCGAGCTTCAGGATCCGGAGAGCGTGGCAGTAAGCTTCCCCGGATTCTTCGACCTGCTCGAGTCGGTGACCCAGCGATGATCGTTGCAATCGACGGGCCCGCCGGAGCCGGGAAGAGCACCGTCGCCCGCCGGTTGGCCGAGCGACTCGGCTTCCGGTATCTGGATACGGGCGCGATGTATCGGGCCGTGACCTGGCTCGCGCTCCAGCGTGCGGTCGACCTCGAGGCCGGCCCGGAGCTCGGAGCCCTGGCCGAGGACAACCCTGTCGACCTGGACGAGGACGGATCCGTGCGGATCGCGAACGCCGACGTCACGACCGAGATCCGCCAGTCGGAGATCGACCGGCTCGTGCCCATCGTCGCTCGCCACTCGGAGGTCCGCGTCGTCATGCGCGGCCGGCAACGCGATCTCGCCAACCTCGGGAACGCCGTGATCGAGGGGCGGGACATCGGCACGGTGGTCGCGCCCGATGCCGACGTCAAGGTCTACCTCAACGCCGAGCCGGACATCCGCGCCAGGCGGCGTCAGGCCGAGCGTCCGGACATCGGCGGCGACGCGCTCGCGACCGACCTCCGGCTGCGCGACGAGAGCGACGCGGCGCGGATGCAGCCGGCCGAGGACGCCGAGCTGATCGACACGACGCAGCTCGACGTCGACGACGTGGTCGACCGGATCGAGGAGCTCGTGCGCGCCAGAGTCGCGTGAACGGCACCGACGCCGTCTGGGCGGTCGGCCGGGTGACGCTCGGCGCGGCCGTGAGGGCGCTCGCGCCGCTGCGGATCTACGGCGCCGAGCATGTCCCGCGCGATGGTGGCGTCGTGCTGGCCCTCAACCACTACTCGTGGCTCGACCCGATCGTCTTTGGCGCCGCGAGCCCGCGCAACCTCTACTTCCTCGCGAAGTCCGAGCTGCACGACATTCCTGTGGTGGGCCCGTTCATCCGCCTCTTCGGCACCTATGCGGTCCGACGGGGCGAGTCGGACCGCCAGGCGGTGCGCGAGATGCGTCGCTGCGTACAGGACGGAAACCCCCTCGGCGTCTTCGCGGAGGGGACGCGCCAGCGGAGCGGCGTCCCCGGCGAGGTCCAGCCCGGTGCGGCGATGGTCGCGCTCCAGGAACGGGTACCGATCGTTCCTGCTGCCGTCGAGGGCACGCAGTACTGGAAGCCAGGCAACCTCCATCCCGTGTCGGTCGCCTGGGGACGGCCGATGCTCTTCGACGGCCTGAAGGCGAACGGCAAGGGCTACCGCGAGGCGTCCGTCGAGGTCGAGCGCCGCATCAACGCGCTCTGGCGCTTCCTCGTCGATGTGAACGTCCTCGGCCGGCCGCGCTACGCGCTGCCACCCCGGTGAGCGAGCTCGCCGGGACGGCCGCGATCGTCGGCTTCCCGAACGTCGGAAAGTCCACCCTCGTCAACCGCCTGACGGCGACGAGGACGGCCGTGGTTCACGAGGAGCCCGGCGTCACACGCGACCGCAAGGACATCGTCTGCGAGTGGAGCGGGCGCCGGTTCATCCTCGTCGACACGGGCGGCGTCGATCTGGCCGACCGCTCCGAGATCACGCGGCAGATCGCCGACCAGGCGCGGACGGCGATCGACGAGGCCGACCTCGTTCTCTTCGTCGTCGACGCGCACGCCGGGGTCACGCCGGGGGACGAGGAGGTCGCCGACCTGCTGCGCCGGTCGGGCCGGCCGGTGCTGCTCGTCGCGAACAAGATCGACGACCCCACGCGCACCAACGAGATGCACGAGTTCCACCGGCTCGGGCTCGGCGACCCGGTTCCGGTCTCGGGGCTGCACGGTCACGGCACCGGCGACCTGCTCGACACGATCATCGACCGCCTGCCGGGCGCGTCGAGGAGGCCGGAGATTCCCGAGGACGCGATCAAGGTGGCGATCCTCGGCCGTACGAACGTCGGCAAGTCGAGCCTGCTGAACGCGCTCGTCGGCCGGGAGCGCGTGATCGTCTCCGACGTGCCCGGCACGACGCGGGACTCGATCGACACCGTCGTCCAGCGGGGCGACGGGACCTTCGTCTTCGTGGACACGGCGGGTATCCGCCGCAAGCGCCGCCAGCGGCAGGGGATCGAGTACTACTCCGAGCTTCGGGCGCTGCAGGCGGCCGAGCGGGCGGACGTCGCCGTCGTGCTGATCGACTCCTCCGAGGGGCTCGTCGACCAGGACTTGGCCGTTGCCGACATCGCCCGCAAGGCGCAGTGCGCCACGCTGATCGCGCTCTCGAAGTGGGACATCGCCAGGATCGGTGTCGAGGACGTTCGCGACCGGCTCGAGACACGGCTCCGCCAGCGGCCGCCGATCGTGACGCTGTCCGCGAAGACCGGACGCGGCGTCCACCGGCTCTTCGAGCGGATCGAGCAACTGTTCGAGAAGTACTCGACGCGGATCCCGACCGCCGAGCTGAACAGGTTCCTGGATGAGCTGAAGAACGAGCGTGAGCCGCCGTCCCGCCGCGGCAGGCGGCTGAACCTGCTCTACGGGACTCAGACCACGACGCGGCCGCCCCGCTTCCGGTTCTTCGTCAACGACCCCGGGCTGATCACGCGCGACTACGCCTACTGGGTCGAGAACAGGCTCCGCGACCGCTTCGAGCTCCAGGGCGTGCCCGTGTCGATCGACTTCGTGCGGCGCAGCTGACGTTCTCCGCCGAGGTTGCGACGCTCCCCCGACGGGGGAATAGCGACCGCCGGATCCGGGCATACGATGCGTTCGATGCGCGCCGCCCTCCTCGCCCTGCTCTCGGCGCTCGCCCTCATCGCCGCCGGCTGCGGCGGCCAGGACCTGGGCGCGGGCACGGACAGTCCCGCGACCATGCTCAAGCCGGGGGCGCTCGTCTACTGGGAGACGGGAAGCGACCTCGGCTCCGACCAGTGGCAGCAGGTCGAGGAGCTCGTCAGGCGCTTCCCTGACGGCGACAAGTGGCTCGCCGACCTCCGGCGGTCGTTCGAAGAGGACACGAAGCTCACCTGGGAGGAAGTCGAGCCGGCGCTCGGCGACCGGTTCGCGCTCGCCGTCTACGGCCGGTCGACGACGGACGTGCAGGTCGTCGGCCTCACGAAGCCCGACGATCCCGAGAAGACGATCGAGCTCGTGAACCGTGCCAACCGCGAGGCGGACACGCCCGAGGACAGGGTCGTCGCGCGTGAGGTCGACGGCTGGGTCGTGGTCTCCGACAAGGCCGCTTCGATCGACGCGGCGCTGAAGGGCGACGGCGGGGAGGCGCTGGCCGACGTCGGGAGCTTCCAGGACGGCATGGCCGAGCTGCCGGACGACGCGCTGAGCCGCGTGTACGTCGACCTGGCAGCAGCCTTTGACACCTTCGGGGCTTCCGAGCCCGCGTTGACGAAGTCGCTGCGCATGCTCGGGCTCGACCAGATCGACTTCGCCGGCGCCTGGGCGAAGGCGCGCGACGACGGCGCGGAGGTCGCAGGGGCGCTGCGGGGCGAAGGCGCCGACAAGCTTCTGGGCGCGACGGACGAGTACAGCTCGAAGCTGCTCGACCGCGTGCCGGCCGATGCGTTCGCGTTCTTCACTTTCCAGGGCGAGGGCATCACTCGGCAGGTCGATGCGCTGCGGGACAACCCGCTCTACGGCATGGCACTCGGCGACTTCGAGCAGGAGACGGGCGTCACGCTGGACGACGTCATCCGGCTCTTCAAGGGCGAGGTCGTCTTCTACGCGGCGCCGGGAGCGCCGATCCCCGAGCTGACGATTCTCCTCGACGCGGACGACCCCACGGCGGCCCGGTCGTCGGCAGAGCGCATCCTTCGGTCGCTCGCGGCGAGCGGCGGAGGGCGGGTCACCGAGGACGGGGGCGTGACGACGGCTGTGTTCGAAGGCGTGAGCGTCAACCTCGGCTCCGCGGGGGGCGCGCTCGTGATCTCGACGTCGAAGGACCCGTTCCGTGAGGCGGACGCGGCCGACAAGCTCGCCGACACCGATCGCTACAAGCAGGCGCTCGAGGCTGCCGGTGCACCCGATCAGTACGCGAGCCTGGCGTACGTCGACCTCGCCGAGACGATCAAGGTGATCCTGGGCTTCGCGTCCGCGTCCGGTGAGACCGTGCCCGCGGAGGTCTCTCGGAATCTCGAGCCGCTGCGCTCGCTCGTCGCGTACGGGGCCAAGGACGGCGAACTCGCGACGTCGCTGGTCTTCGTCGAGATTCAGTAGCCTCTGCGGGCGTCATGGCTCCGCGCGACTTCCTCTTCACCTCCGAGTCGGTCACGGAAGGCCACCCGGACAAGATCGCCGACCAGGTGTCCGACACCGTGCTCG
>DASTCG010000023.1:0-2801 GCA_035711385.1 Gaiellaceae bacterium | reverse complement strand
AGCTTGAAGAGCATGTTCGTGAACCCGAGCAGCGCATTCGTCGGCATGCCCTCGCTCGTGGCGAGCTCCTCCGGGAGCGCGAAGTAGGCTCGGTAGGCGAGGTTGTTGCCGTCGACGAGGAAGAGCTCGGAGTCGCGCGCGGGCGCGTCGTCGAGCTGCAGCTCCTCTCCTGTCAGCGTCTTGGGCATCCTGGAGCCAACGGTATCGTCCTGCGCCGATGCCCGGGCCCCGATTCGAGCCCTTCTCGGACGTCCATCTCGAGGCGGCGGCCGAGCTGCTGGCGGCGCGCCATCGCCGCCACCTCGCGAGGGAGCCGCTGCTCGCGCGGGAGCCGGACTTCCTCGCCGAGCTGGAGGCGGCGTGGCGAGCGGACGGGGCAAGTGGCTCCGTGCTGCTCGCCGACGGCGGGCTGGGCGGCTACCTCCTCGCGGCGCCGCGATCGTTCACGAACACCGGACTCACGTGGATGGTCGTGGGGTTCTCCGGCTTTGCCCTCGAGGGAGACCCCGAGCTCGTCCGCGACCTCTACGCCCACTCGGCGGGCAGGTGGGTCGACCAGGGCCAGACCCGCCACGGCATCTACGTGCCTTTCTCGGACGCGGCCCACGTCGACGCCTGGTTCCGACTCTGCTTCGGCGCCTCGGGGATCACCGCCGCGCGGGAGGTGGGGCGGGAGTCGTTCGAGTCGGCCGTCGAGGTCCGGGACGGGCGGCCGGACGATCTCGAGGACGCGGCCCGGCTCGACCGCGAGATGGCCCGCTCGATGGGGCCGGCCCCCAGCTTCTCCGGCATGACGGGGGTATCGCAGGAGGAGACGCTCGAGGAGTGGCGGGACACATGGGACGAGGACCTCTTCCAGCACTTCGTGGCCGAGCTCGACGGACGCGTCGTCGGCCACCTCCTGCTCTATCGCGGGCGGGAGGGCCTGCGGATTCCCGAAGGGAGCATCGACCTCGCAGCGGCCTCGACGGAGCCGGAGGCGCGCGGCTCGGGAGCCGGCCGCGCGCTGACCGCGCACGCGATCACCTGGGCGCACGACGCCGGCTACCGGGCGATGACGACCGACTGGCGCATGACGAACCTGCTGGCCTCGAGGTTCTGGCCGAGGCGCGGGTTCCGGCCCACGTTCCTCCGGATGTACCGGTCGATTCCGTGATCGTCCGCGACGCAGAGCCTGGCGACGCAGACCGGGTCCTCGCGCTGATGGAGGCGCTGACCCGGCCCCCGGTCGCCGACGACCCCGGGCCGCAACGCGACGTCTTCCTCGCGCACCTCGACCATCCCGACTGCCGCATCTACGTCGCCGAGCTCAACGGCGAGCTCGCCGGGGCCGTCAGCCTTTGGATCCAGCCTCGGCTGAACTGGACGACGCCGCAGGGCTGGATCCCGGACCTCTTCGTCGACGACACGTTCCGCCGGCGCGGAGCCGCTCGCGCCCTCCTCGACGCCTGCGCGGAGGAGTGCCGACGGCGCGGCTGCCACGTCCTCGTTCTCGAGTCAGGCCACCACCGTGCGCACGCGCACGCGCTCTACGAGTCGTACGGCTTCGTCCACTACGCCCGTGCGTACAGCCTGACCCTCTAGTGCGCATCCCACTGCTCGCCGGCTCGCGGCTGACCGTCGTGGACGTGCCCCCCGACGCTCTCGTCCTCAGCTCACCGCCGCCCGTGGAGCCGATCACCGAGGTCGGCGCCGCCGTCCGCGAGGCGCTGCGTTTCCCGCTCGCGGGCCTTTCGATCGAGCTGCTCGCGACGAGGGGCGGGCGGGCGACGATCGTCGTGGAGCCTCCGGCGCTGCCGATCCCCGGAGCCGTTCGCGACCCACGGCAGGAGGCGCTCGCCGCCACGGTCTCGGAGCTGGAGCGCGTCGGGGTCGCGGCCGGCTCGCAGACGATCCTGGTCGCCGGCGGTCTGGCCCGAAAGGCAGGCGCGGCGGAGATCGAGAGTCTCGTGCCGCCCGAGCTCGCTCGCCGCTTCAGGGGGCGGCTGGAGATCCACGACGTCGCGGGCGACCTGGTCGAGCTCGGAAAGGCGGGCCGGGTGCGGCTCCTCGTCAACCGCACCCTCGTCGAGACCGACCTGGTCGTCGTGGTGTCCGCCGCCGAATCGGTGCTCGACGGCGGGCCGGGCGCGCTCGTCGCGGCCGGAGGGCCGGAGGCGCTGCGCTCGTCCACTGCCGCTTCGCTGCTCGAGACGGCGGGGTCGCACGGCTGGCGGATCGGCGTCGAGCTCGAGCGGGCGCTCTCGACGCGGGTACCCGTCATCGGCGTGTCGCTTTCGCTCAATCCGCCCGCGGTCACTGGCGCGTTTCACGGCTACCCGTACGACCCCCGGTCGCTGGAGCGGATCGCGAACTCGACGATCCGGCTCGCGTTCCGTCTGGCTCCCGGCGTCGTCCGGAGTCGGCTGCTCGCCTCGATCCCGCGGGAGGTCACCGCGACGGCCGTCCTGGCGGGCCCGCCGTCGGTCGCTCACGTCGAGGCGCTGCTACGTGCGGTCGAGGCGCGGGCGACCCCGCTCGACGAGCCGCTCGACGTCGTGGTCGTCGGAATCCCCGCGACGACGCCTCACCTTCCCCGCGAGCGGCCGAATCCGGTGCTCGCCGCCTATCTGGGCCTAGGCCTCGCCCTCCGGCTCTGGCGCGACGCCTTCCCGATCGCGGACGGCGGCACCGCGATCCTCCTCAGCCCGTTCGACCGGAAGTTCCCTCATCCGAGCCAGTCGCCGTACCGGACGTTCTTCAACGCGCTGCGGGCGCTCGGGACCCGGGCGGCGACCGAGGCACGCGAGCTCGCCCCGACC
>DASTCG010000022.1:0-2817 GCA_035711385.1 Gaiellaceae bacterium | reverse complement strand
GGCTCTGTTCCGCGGCCGCGGGCGGGCGGTGGCGCTCCTGCTCGCCGCCGTTGCCGCGGCGCTGCCGCTCGTCGGGCTCGTCTCGCTGCTCCTCCGCTCCCACCTCGATCCCCACTTCGAGAACTACCGGCTGCACTTCGTGGTCTTCGGGGTCGTGGGCGCCGTGGCGTTCGTGCTCGGGTACGCGGCGGGCGAGGCGGCCAACCGGCGGGGCGACGCCCGCGTCCTCCTTCTCTCGCTTGCCTTCATGGCGACCGGCGGCTTCATGGGCCTGCACGCGCTCGGCACCCCTGGGGTCCTCTTCTCGGGCGAGTACGCGGGCTTCCAGGACGCAATCCCCGTCGGGTTGCTGGTGAGCGCCGTTTTCGCGGCGGGATCGGCCTTCGTCGACGTCCGTCCCGGGATCGCGCCCTGGCTGATCCGCCGCCGAAGGCTCCTCCGGGCGTCGGTCGTGCTCGTGATGGGCGCGTGGACGGTCTGGACACTGGCGCAGCTTCCTCCGATGCACGGGCCGGGCAGCGAGGCGGCCCGGACCGCACTGATCGCCGGCATTGCGATCGTCGGGACGATCGTGTACGCGGTCAGCGCGGGCCGGTACTGGTCGATCTTCCGCCACCGCCCGAGCCTGCTGACGGCCGCCGTGATCGCCTGTTTCGTGCTGCTCGCCGAGGCGCTCGTCGGCGTCGCCGTGACCGGCGAGCGCAAGTGGCACGCGAGCTGGTGGGAGTGGCACGGCCTGATCGTCACGGCCTACCTCGTCATCGGCGTCGCGGCCCGGCGCGAATGGCGCGAGGAGCGGTTCCGGCGTCTCTACCTGCCGACGACCCGCCAGCGGCGTCAGGAGATCAGCGTCCTCTTCGGAGACCTCGTCGACTTCACGGGCTTCGCCGAGCGCTCGGCGCCGGCCGAGGTCGCTGCGGTGCTCGACTCCTACTGGAGCACGGCCGCGCCGCTTATCACGCGTCGGTTCGGCGGGGAGCTCGAGAAGTTCATCGGTGACGGCTTCATGGCCATCTTCAACAGCAAGGGCGACCAGCCCGACCACGCGCTCCAGGCATCGCGCGCGGCCCTGGCTCTGCAGCGTGAGCTCACGGCGTTGTCCGACCAGCATCCAGACTGGCCGCGCACGCGTGTCGGCGTCAACAGCGGCGAGGCGGTGGTTCGTGAGATCGGAGGCCACGGCCATGTGGCGTACCCGTTGGTGGGCGACACGATCAACACCGGCTCCCGCCTGGAGAGCCTCGCCCCCGTCGGCGGCGTGCTGATCGGCGCCGAGACCTACGAGCGGCTGCCAGACGGAACGCTCGTCGAGCCGAGGGCAGGGCTGCGCGTCAAGGGCAAGGAGGCGCTCATCGACGCGTACGTCCTGTTCGCGGTTCCCTAGTCCCGATGGAGACTCCCGAGCTCAGCGCCTTTGGTCAGTTCGCGGCCGTCCCTCCGCAGGAGATCTGGGACGGAGTCGTGGTCAGAGCGGTCCACGGTGAGCGCGTGACGCTCGGCCTGGTCGAGCTGGCGCCGAACAGCGTCGTCCCGGAGCACAGCCACCCGAACGAGCAGATGGGCGTGCTGGTGAAGGGGTCGTTCCGTCGGTTCCGTATCGGCGGCGAGTCGCAGGAGATCGGCCCGGGCGACACCTGGCGGATCCTCGGCGGCGTGCCGCACGAGGTGGAGACGGGTCCCGACGGTGCGCTCGTCGTCGAGCTGTGGTCGCCGCCGCGAACGGACTGGGAACAGATCGAGCGCCGGCAGCCTCGCTCGACCGGCTGGCTCGACTAGGTCGGCTCGACGAGCGGTTCGGTTTCGGGTGACCGAGGGCGCTGAGCCTCTTCAGCTGCCTTCGCCGCCGCGAGCTCGCGAGTGATGTGGAGGCCGGCAGAGGTCAGCGGCGCGGCCAGCACCATCCCGATCATCCCGAACAGGCTGCCGAAGCCGATCGTCACGATCAGGACGACGAGCGGGTTGAGGTCGAGGGTCGCGCCGAACGCGATCGGCTGGACGATGTTCTGAAGCAGCCCGTTCGCGAGGAGCACGATCACGAGCATGATCAGCGCGGTCGTCGTTCCTTCGGACGAGAGCGCGAGCAGCACCGCGAAGGCTCCCGACACGAACGCCCCGATGAAGGGGACGTAGGCGGTGACGAAGACGACGACCGCGATCGTCCCGGCCAGGGGAACTCCGAGGGCCCACGCGCCGAGCCCGACGACGACGGCGTTGAACGCCGCGACGTAGGTGACGCCGAGGAAGTAGCGGCGCAGGGATCTGATCACGTTCGAGGTGATCACCGCCGCGACCTCACGGGGGACGCCCAGGTTGCGGTCGATGAAGCGCCGGATCGTCGGCCCGTCCTTGAGCAGGAAGAACGTGGCAAATGCGGTGAAGGTGACGAAGAAGACGAGGGAGGTCAGGCCCTCGATCCCCTTTGCGACGCCCTGGAGAAGCGTCTCCCCGCTCTGCGCCGTTCCGCTCTTCGCTCGCTCCGTGGTTCCCGAGGTTCCGCCGGCGCCGGCGTCCTTCGCCCAGCCCTCGATCTTGTCGGCCGCCTGCGAGAAGGACGTCTTGATCTCCGACGACTGCTCGTAGATCCCGCCGAAGACCAAGAGCGCGATCAGGACCGCGATCGCGATGATGCCCAGGAGCACGATGGCGGCACCCGCCGCCCGCGGGACCCGGCGGCGCTGCAGCTTCGACACGAGCGGGCCGGCCACGGTGGCCAGGATGGCGCCGAGCGCGACCGGCACGGTGATCGTGGCCGTGAGCCCCATGAGCCAGACGAGTCCGACGAGCAGGATGGCGACGCCGACGAGGAACCAGGCGAGC
>DASTCG010000021.1:0-4715 GCA_035711385.1 Gaiellaceae bacterium | reverse complement strand
TCGGCTCGGCGATCATGCAGATCCCCGCTCGCTCGCCCGCGATGACGGCGATGACCGCGATGACGCTGGACCTCATGTCCGGCGGGCGGTTCCTGCTCGGGCTCGGCACGTCGGGGCCGCAGGTCGCGGAGGGCTGGCACGGCGACGTCTGGGGGAAGCCGCTCACGAAGACGCGGGAGTACGTCGAGATCGTCCGAGCTGCGCTGCGGCGGGAGGCGCTCGCCTACGAGGGGGAGCATTACCGGCTCGGCAGCCCGAAGCCGCTGAAGCTGATGGCGCGGCCGCTGCGGGCGGAGATCCCGATCTACCTCGCGTCGATCTCCCCCAGGAGCGCCGATCTCGCGGCCGAGATCGCGGACGGCTGGATCCCCCTCTTCTTCGTCCCCGAGAAGGCGCCTTCGCTCTTCCCCGGGCCGTTCGGCCGCGAGGGCTTCGACATCGCGGCGTGCGTCCAGGTCGCACTCGTCGACGACGTCCAGGCGGGGCGAGACGCCCTCAAGCCGTACTTCGCCCTCTACATCGGCGGCATGGGCTCCCGCGGTTCGAACTTCTACAACGACCTGTTCCGCCGCTACGGCTACGAGCGAGAGGCCGAGGCGATCCAGTCGCTCTACCTCGAGGGCCGCCCGCGCGACGCCGCCGCGCTCGTCCCCGACGCGTTCGTCGACGAGGCGGCGCTGGTGGGTCCCAAGGACCGGATCGCCGACCGCGCCGAGGCGTTCCGGGCCGCGGGCGTGACGACGCTGATCTGCGCTACGCGGCAGCCCGAGGCGCTGCGGGCGCTCGCCGATTCGTGAGCACCCCGACGGCCAGAACTCCGGAACACACGACAAGCGCCTCCGCCGTCGAGCTCGGAGTGATCTGGTCGTCGGTGACCTCGCGCGTCTGGAGCACGACCGTGTCGCGTTCTCCACGTCCCACAGATGTGGAAGGCGTCGGCAGGAAGGGTGTGGGTCTGGGAATGGCTCGACGCTCCGCGGGAGATTGATGAGGCGATCCTACGGTCGCGCGGAACGCGCTCACCGATGAACTAGCTGCCCCCGGAAGGTCGTTTCACCAAGGGAGCAATGGTGTCCAGAACCTCCCACTCGAGACCCACGGCCGGCCGGCTCGGACGCTGGCTGTCCGTCCGGCACTCCGTCCGTGCGGAGGCGCTTCTCGTTCTCGCCGTGTACGGCGCGTACGAGCTTTCCCGCGGCCTCGTCGTCGGCAACGCAGGAGCGGCGGTCCAGCACGCCCACGAGCTCACGACGCTGGAGCGTTCGCTGGGTCTGTTCGTCGAGCAGCAGGTGCAGGACACCGCCCGCACCCTCCCCGGGCTGATGCCGGCGCTGGGCGTCTCCTACCTGACGTTGCATCTCGCCGTCACCGTCGGCGTGCTTGCCTGGCTGCACCAGCGCCGTCCTGCGACCTTCCCACTGGTCCGCACGACGCTCGTGCTGGCGAGTGGACTTGCCCTGATCGGCTATCTCGTGTTCCCGACCGCGCCGCCGCGCCTGAGCGGCATCGGCATCGCGGACACCGTCTCGGGCGGCCACATCGACCTCAACACCGGGCTCGTCAGCTCGATCTACAACCCCTACGCCGCGGTTCCCAGCATGCACCTCGGGTATGCGCTCATCGTGGGCGTCGCCGTCGCCGGCCAGACTCGCAGCCGCCTGCTGCAGGCGGCAGCCGCCGCCTATCCGGTGTTCGTCCTGCTGGTGATCGTCGCCACCGGCAACCACTTCCTGCTCGATGCCGCCGCCGGCGCCGCAGTGTCCGGCCTGGCGTTCCTCGGTGCTCGCCTGCTCCTGCCCGACCGCCGCCTGCGGGCCGTCGGTGAGAGGCAGAGTCGTCTGGGAGCGGCGTGCTGGCGGCTACCGCCCGCGCTCGAACGTCGCGCGCGCGACGACGAGCTCGAGCAGCGCGTGGCGTGAGCGTCGATCTCCCCGCGGTCGCCGGGTTCATGGCCCAGCGGGCGCGCATCCTCGATCGTCGGCGCTTCGAGCTTCTCCTGGGTCGTGCGCCTGCCTCAACGGCGCTGGCCGCGCTGCAGGCCTACCGCAACCCGGACGGCGGCTACGGGCATGGCCTCGAGCCGGACCTGCGAGCACGGGAGAGCCAGCCCGCCGCGGCCCTGCACGCCTTCGAGGTCTTCTCGGAGGTCGCCCCCGTCACGACGCCGGAGGCGGCCGAGCTGTGCGACTGGCTCGACGCCGTCGCGCTCCCCGACGGCGGACTGCCGTTCGCGCTCCCTGTCGACGACGCGAGCGGTTGTGCGCCGTTCTGGGCGAACGCCGACCCAACGGCCTTCTCGCTCCAGATCACCGCGATCGTCGCCGCGAACGCGAATCGCGTCGCCGACCAGGACCCCGCCGTCGCCGCGCATCCCTGGCTCGCCCGAGCGACGAGCCGCTGTCTCGCTGCGATCGACGCGCTCGAGGCGGCCCCGTCGGCGTACGAGCTCGCGTTCGCGGTGCGGCTCCTCGACGCCGTACACGACCGGGAGCCGGACGCGCCGGCGCTGTTCGCCCGGCTCGGCGAGTACGTCCCCGAAGGCGGGCGCTTGCGCGTCGCCGGCGGCCGCCCCGACGAGTCGCTCTGGCCGCTCGACCTCGCCCCCGAGCCCGGTCGGCCGGCCAGGTCCCTGTTCGATCCGGCGATGGTCGCAGCCGATGTCGAGCGCCTTGCTGACGAGCAGAACCAGCACGGCGGGTGGTCCGTCGACTTCCAGAGCTACTCCCCCGCCGCGGCGCTCGAATGGGAGGGCTATGCCACGGTCCGCGCGCTGTCGGTGCTTCACGCCAACGGGGCGGTCGAGGCGCAGTTCTAGGCCTACGCGGCTGTCATCACCCGCTCGGCCGCGTCCGCACACTCGGTGCCACGATGCACGGAGTCGTCGGAGGCGAACCGGGCAGTCACGCGAACGACCTCGGATCCGAGCGTCGTGAGCTGACGCTCGACCGCTTCGTCGTGGATCCGGCCCTCGCTGTCGAACACGCGTGACGCCGCGGCGATCGGCACGACGTAGGGCACCGCCCACCCACGAAGCGCCCGCACCGCGAACTCCATCGTGTTGATCGCCTGAAGTCCCTGCATGCCGCCGGCGGCGCTGATCAGCCCGATCACCTTGTCGTGGAGGTACGGCGGGTCGCGCCGTCCGAGCTCGTGGAGCCAGTCGAGCGCGTTCTTGAGCGCGCCCGAGATCGTCCCCTGGTAGAGCGGGCTGCTCCACAGCAGGCCGTCCGCCGCGTAACACGACTCGATCAGCCGCGACGCCGCCTCCGTCGGCTCCGCGCGGTCGGGGTCGTACATCGGCAGGTCCAGCTCGCGCAGGTCGAGCAGCAGCGTCTCGGCGCCGGCGGCTCCAGCTCCCTCGAGCGCCCTCTGAAGCGCGGCCCGGCTCGTCGACGCCCGTGCGAGTGAGCCTCCGAGGCCGACGATCACCGGAGTCATGGAGCGAAGCCTACGGGCGGCGCCTGAGTTCTTAGAGCCCCCTCACGCCTTTCGCGACGAGCCAGATGCCGAAGCCGAACCCGAGGGCGACCTGGATCCACCGGTCGTTCCTGGTCATCCATCCGCCGAGCGCGGGCAGCAGGCGCGTCGACGCCCCCGGGACGGTGACGGCGAGCAGCAGCGGCACCCAGGCGACCATGAGCGTGATCAGCAGGATGATCAGCGCCGCGATCCCCTGCTGGCCGAGCGGGAGACCGCTTCCGGCGATGAGCGCGAGCGCGGGGATATAGAGCGCGAAGGTCGTGACGTTCGAGGCCATGCCGCCTGCGCCGAGGACGAACGAGCGCCGCGGGCTTGCGGGCTTCGCCTCGGGGTCCGCCGCCTTCGGCTTCGGAGGCCGAAGCAGCGCGCGCAGCGCAACGCCGATGAGCAATGCCCCGAAGCCGATGTTGATCACCGCCTGGAGCGTCTCCCGTCCCGAGAAGCCTGTACCCCCGACGAGGACGCCGATCGAGCTGCCGGCGATGAGCACGACCGCGGCACCGGCCGTGAGCGCGGCTCCGCACGCGATCGGCCTCGGGCCCGTCAGGGTGTTCAGCTGGAGCAGGAAGACGACCGGACTGATCGCCGCTGCGAACGCGAGCGGGACGATTTCGGCGAGGAGGCTGCTCATTCCGAGCTCCTGCTCACGCGCACGGGATCCCCGATCATGACCAGCGCGCCGAGCACCGTCTGGTCCCTGCAGACTCGCTTCTTCCATTGGCTTTCCATTCCGTCCTCCTTGCCGTCGCACATCGTCGAACCGAACCTTCGAGGGTTCCGCGTGGGGTCGCATCGGCGAAATCACCAGTCCTCGGCCCGAAGGCACCGGTGCGCTAGCCGGCGTACGTCACCGCCGTGCTCGTCAAGGCGTCTTGGAGCGCCGCCGCCAGCTCCTCCGCCTCGCTCGGCTGGAGATCGGTCGTCGTGATGCGGAGTCCCGGCGGCGTTCGGAAGCGATAGCGCTCACCTGGGCTGACGGCCCAGCCGCGCTCGAGCAGTTCCTGGACGACGGCCACTTCCTCCGCGACGGGTACCCAGACGCCGAGGCCCGAGCCGCCGTAGGCGGGGATTGCGCGGTCCGCCAGGGCCGCGACGAGCGCCGCACGCCGCTCCGCATACGTTCGCTCCGTCCGCGCCAGCAGCTTCCTCGTCGCAGCGCCCTCCAGGAGGTTTGCGGCCGTCTGCTGCAGCAGGTGGCTGACCCAGCCGGGACCGACCAGCTGTCTCCCCTCGAC
>DASTCG010000020.1:0-14616 GCA_035711385.1 Gaiellaceae bacterium | reverse complement strand
CCCGACATATCGACTCCTCTCCACCGAGGCAGGCGGCCGGCTCCGGGGCCGGGACTAGCATCGAACGCGATGGCCCGCTACGACGGCATCGCCGACTGGTACGACACGGACTTCCTCGGACAGGCCCACGACGCCGGTCGTGCCACCGCGGTCGCGCTCCTCGGCCCAGGCCCCGGAGTGTTGCTGGATCTGGGCTGCGGGACGGGCGCCCACACGGTCGCCTTCCGCGAGCAGGGCTGGGAGGTCACCGGCGTCGACGTGTCCGCCGACATGCTGCGTCGGGCGAGCGACCGGGACCTCCATGTGGTGCAGGCCGACGTCTCCGCCCTGCCGTTCGAAGGCGCGACCTTCGACGCCGCCGTCTCACTCTGGACGCACACCGATGTGGACGACTTCGCCAAGCTCGTCGCGGAGGCGGCCCGCGTTCTCCGAGCCGGCGGGCCGCTCGTCTACGTCGGCGGGCACCCGTGCTTCCTCGGGCCGCATTCGGTGTTCCGGTACGGCCGGGGCGTGCCGGAGCTCCACCCGGGCTACCGCCCTCCTCGCCGCTACGGCGCCTCCGAGCCCGGCGTCTTCAATTCCGAGGGGCTCCGGGCTCGCGTCGGAGCGACTCACGTCCCGCTCGGCGAGTTCCTCGACGCCTTCGCTGCTGCCGGTTTCTCCATCGAGCGCTTCGAGGAGCACGGGGAGGACGACTACCCCTACCTCGTCGCACTTCGGGCCCGACGATGAGCGTCGCAACGGAACCCTGGAGCGACCTGCTCGTCGGCGAGGAGGTCGCCTACGTCGGCTCCGAGGCCGCCCGCCGTCCGCGGTTTGCGCCGATCCCCGAGGCGCTCCACGCCAACGTCCGCGACGCACTCGCGGCACGCGGCCTCGAGCAGCTCTTCACCCACCAGGCGGACGCCTGGGACGCGGCTGCCCGCGGCGAGGACCTCGTCGTCGCGACCGGCACGGCCAGCGGGAAGACGCTCGCGTTCAATCTTCCGGTCCTCGACGCCCTCGCCCGGGAGCCGAAGACCCGGGCGCTGTACCTCTACCCGACGAAGGCGCTCGCCCAGGATCAGCTCCGGGCGCTCGCGGAGCTGAAGCCGCCGAGCGTGAAGCCAGCCATCTACGACGGGGACACCGAGAGCAACCGCCGCTGGCAGATTCGCAAGTGGTCGAACCTCATCCTCACAAACCCCGACATGCTCCACGTAGGCGTCCTCCCGCACCACGACCGCTGGGCCGACGTCCTGCACAACCTCCGCTACGTCGTCGTCGACGAGGCACACGTCTACCGCGGCGTCTTCGGCTCGCACGTCGGCAACGTGCTCCGCCGGCTGCGCCGTCTGGCCCGGATCTACGGCGCGGACCCGCAGTTCCTGCTCGCCTCGGCGACGATCGCCAACCCGGGCGAGCTGGCGCAACGCCTCGTAGGCCCCGACGCAACGGTCATCCAGCACGACGGCGCACCCAGGGCGGAGCGGACGATCGTGCTCTGGAACCCGCCGCTGACCGACGAGGAGCTGGGCCTGCGCGCGAGCGCCCTCGGCGAGGCGTCCCGACTGTTGGCCTCGCTGGTCGAGCGAGGGGTGCGCACGCTCTGCTTCGCGAAGAGCCGCAAGTCCGCTGAGCTGATTCACCGCTTCACCGCCCAGCGGCTCGGGGACTCGACCCGGCTGTCTCCGTACCGCGCCGGCTACACACCGGCCCAGCGGCGGGAGATCGAGCGCCGCCTGGTGACGGGCGAGCTGCTCGGGGTCAGTGCGACGAATGCTCTCGAGCTCGGGATCGACGTCGGCCTCTTGGACGCCGTCATCTGCGTCGGTTTCCCCGGAACCGTGGCGTCGCTGCGTCAGCAGTGGGGGCGCGCCGGGCGCCGCGGTCACGGCCTGGCTGTCCTCGTCGCGACCGAGGACGCGCTCGACCAGTTCTTCATGCGTGATGCCGAGGCGCTCCTCGAGCGCCGCGTCGAGGCCGCGATCCTCGACCATGCCAACCCGCGTGTCCTCGACGGCCATGTCCGCTCGGCGGCCTTCGAGGCGCCGCTCGACGAGCGGGACGCCGCGACGCTCGGCCCGGAAGCGCTCGAGCGGGCCGCCGAGCTCCCCGACCTCCGCCGCAGGGACGGCGGATGGGTCTGGGCGGGCCGCGACTACCCGGCCGGCCGCTTCGGCCTGCGCTCGGCGACGCCGGATTCGTTCACGGTCGTCGACACCTCGACCGGCTCGCTCCTCGGCCTCGTCGAGCGCGAGCGCGCCTACTCCACGGTGCACGAGGGCGCGATCTACCTCCACCTGGGAGAGGCGTACCGCGTCCACCACCTCGACCTCGAGAACCGCACCGCCCTGGTCGAGCCCTACGCGGGCGACGAATACACACAGGCGAAGAAGGACACGATGACGTCGATCGTCGAGCCGCTTCGCACCGAGCGGCGGCTCGGGCTCCCGCTGGCCTTCGGCGGGGTGTCCGTCACGGAGCAGGTCGTCGCCTACCAGCGCAAACGGATCGGCGACAACGAGACGATCGAGACGGTGCCGCTCGATCTCCCCGAGACGACGTTCGACACGGAGGCGATCTGGTTCGTCCCCGAGGACTGGATGCTCGAGGGCCTGACGGACATGCCGCGCCTGCTCGGCTCCCTCCACGCCGCGGAGCACGCGATGATCGCGATCCTGCCCCTTTGGGCAATGTGCGACCGCTGGGATATCGGCGGCCTCTCCACGAACGTGCACTTCCAGACCGGCCGCCCCACGATCTTCGTCTACGACGGCCACGCCGGCGGCGTAGGGATCAACGAGCGCGGCTTCGAGGTCTTCGAGGACTGGGCCGGCGACACCGCCCGTCTCCTCGCTGGCTGCCCCTGCGACCACGGCTGCCCCTCGTGCGTCCAGTCGCCGAAGTGCGGGAACCTGAACGAGCCCCTGGACAAGGCAGGGGCGCTGGAGCTGCTCCAGCGGATGCTGTCGATCTAGCCCCTCCCCGTTCGTCGTCCCTGTGCACGCGACGAAAGGAGGAGGCGGTGAGGCGCTTTCGGAGGAACCTGGTGGAACGGGAAACGGTAAGGCGGAGGGCGATCTTCGACGAGCTCCGCCACCACGACCCCTTCGGGCAGCCGGAGCTCCTGCTCGTCCATGAGACGATGCTGGCGAGGCTTCGCGCAGCCTGAGAAAGGAGTGACATGGAGTACATCGCACTGATCCACGGCGACGATGCGAGCTGGGAGAGCATGAGCGACGACGAGCGCCAGGCCGTCTACCAGCGCTACATGGACTTCGCGGCCAGGCCCGAGGTCGTCGGCGGGGCCGAGCTCCAGGAGACGACCACCGCGACGACGGTGCGGGTCCGGAACGGCGACACGATGGTCACGGACGGTCCCTATGCGGAGGTCAAGGAGGCCCTCGGCGGCCTCTTCATCCTTGAGGCGGCCTCGATCGACGATGCCTGCAGCCTCGCCGCAGAGATCCCGGCGGCGGAGCACGGCGCGATCGAGGTCCGGCCGATCGTCGTCCGAGAGGAGAGCTGAGATGCGCTACGCGATGCTGATCTACAGCGACCAGGAACGCTGGTTCGAGCTGTCGGAGGAGGAGGCCGCGAAGGCGAGCGAGGAGTCGCTGCCGAAGTGGTACGCGTTCTTCGAGGAGCTCGGGAAGGCCGACCCGGAGATGAGCGGCAAGGAGCTCGACGACGTCCGAACCGCGAAGACGGTTCGCGTCCGCGAGGGCGAGGTGCTGATCACGGACGGGCCGTTCGCCGAGACGAAGGAGCAGATCGGCGGCTTCTTCGACACGAAGCTCGCCGACCTCGACACGGCCCTCCAGTACGCCGCCAAGATCCCGGCATCCGAGTACGGCTCGATCGAGGTGCGTCCGATCGTGGAGCGCGAATAACGGGAGCTCCGGACATTGCGACCGTCTTCCGCGAGGAGTGGGGGCGTGCGGTCGCGATCCTCATCGGCGTCCTCGGCGACTTCGACCTCGCCGAGGACGCCGTGCAGGACGCCTTCACGACGGCGCTCGAGCGCTGGCCGGCGGACGGCGCGCCCCGCAATCCCGGCGCCTGGATCGTCACGACGGCCCGCAATCGCGCCGTCGACCGGATCCGCCGCGACCAAACGCTCCGGCGGAAGACGGACCTCCTCGCCCGGCTCGCCGAGCTGCCCGGAGACGAGGAGATGAGCACGATCCCGGACGAGCGCCTCGCGCTCGTCTTCACCTGCTGCCACCCGGCGCTGGCTCCCGAGGCCCGGGTCGCGCTGACACTGCGCGAGGTCGGCGGTCTGACGACAGCCGAGATCGCCCGAGCCTTCCTCGCCGCGGAGCCGACCATGGCCCAGCGGCTCGTCCGTGCGAAGAGAAAGATCCGTGAGGCCGGAATCCCGTTCCGCGTCCCACCTGACGAGCTGCTTCCCGACCGGCTCGGGTCGGTCCTCGCGGTGCTCTACCTCGTCTTCAACGAGGGCTACGAGGCGACCTCCGGCGACGACCTCGTGCGTCGGGAGCTCTGCGACGAGGCGATCAGGCTCGCGAAGCTGCTGGCGGTGCTGATGCCGGACGAGGCGGAGGCGCTCGGCCTGCTCGCGCTCATGCTCTTCCAGGACTCGCGTCGCGAAGCACGGGTCGCCGGCGGAACGCTCGTGCTCCTCGAGGACCAGGATCGGAGCCTCTGGGATCGCGACCGCATCGACGAAGCGATCCGCGTGCTCGACCGCGCGGCGTCCCTGCGCCGACCGGGCCCGTATCAGCTCCAGGCCGCGATCGCGGCCGTCCACGCCGAAGGCGACACGGACTGGCCCGCCGTCGCAGCGCTCTACGGCCAGCTCGCGCGGATCGCACCGTCACCGGTCGTCGAGCTGAACCGTGCGGTCGCCGTCGCGATGGCCGACGGAGAGACGCACGGGCTCGAGCTCCTCGAGTCGATCGAGGGGCTCGACGACTATCACCTGCTCCATGCGGCGAGGGCGGATCTCCTGCGGCGACTCGACCGCCGCGACGAGGCCGCCGGCTCGTATCGCCGCGCGCTCACGCTGACCACCAACCCGGTCGAGCGGGCTTTTCTCGAACAGCGCCTGGCCGAGGTCAGCTAGAAACCTCCCATGCCCGATCGTGAGGCCCGTGGGGGGACCCTGATCCTCGGCGGCGGGTTCGCCGGAAGCTACGTCGCCCGCTACCTGGGGCGCAGCGGCGCCACCATCGTCAGCCGCGAGAACTACATGCTCTACACCCCGATGCTCCCCGAGGCCGCCTCGGGAACGCTGGAGCCGCGCCACGTCGTCGTCCCGATCCGAGTCATGTGCCCGCACGCCGAGCTGCTCCTCGGCGAGGTGCAGGCCCACGACGAGAGCGGGCGGCGCGTTCGGGTGCAGGTCGGCGAGAACGTCTTCTGGGTCCGATACTCGAACCTCGTCGTCGCCCTCGGCGCCGTCGTCCGCTCCCTGCCGATCCCGGGTCTCGCGGATCACGCCCTCGGGTTCAAGTCCCTCGCCGACGCGATCTACCTGCGCAACCACGTCCTCGGGCGGCTGGAGGCCGCCGCCGCGAACCCGGACCCGGCGCAACGGGCGCGCGAGCTCAGCTTCGTCTTCGTCGGCGCCGGCTATGCGGGCGTGGAGGCGCTCGCCGAGCTCGCAGACCTCGTCCGCGACGCGCTCCGCTACTACCCCGACCTTCGCGACGCGCCACAGCACTGGGTGCTCGTCGACGCGGCTCCGAAGATCCTCCCGGAGATTCCCACGCGGCTCGGGGACTACGCCGCGGAGCTGTTGGAGCGGAGGGGCGTCGACATCCGCGTCGAGACGACCCTGGAGGAGGTCGAGCCCCAGGCGGTCCGGCTCTCGGACGGCGACTACATCCCCACAAGCACCGTCGTCTGGACCGCCGGTGTCCGCGCGAACCCGTTACTCCCCCGTCTCGGGCTTCCCGTCGACGAGCGGGGGCGCGTCCCGGTCGACTCGACGCTCCGCGTCGACCAGAAGAACGGGCTCTGGGCACTCGGGGACTGCGCGGCCGTGCCGAACCTCGCGACGCCGGGCCGGATCGACCCGCCGACGTGCCAGCACGCGCTTCGGCAGTCCCGGCGCCTCGCGAAGAATCTGCGCGGCGAGCTGAAGCCCTACCGCTACCGCATGCTCGGGGAAGTGGCAACGCTGGGGCGCTACAAGGGGATCGCGAACGTCCTCGGCGTGCGGTTCCGCGGCTTCGCCGGCTGGTGGGTGACGCGGACGTACCACCTCTACCAGCTGCCGCTCGTGTCGCGAAAGCTTCGCGTCGTGACCGACTGGACCGTGGCGCTGTTCTTCCGCCGCGACATCGCGCAGCTGGAAACTCTCGGCCATCCGGAGCGAGTCGGCGATGCCTGATGTCCTCGACCGGATCCATCGGTTCGAGCGCGAGATCGAGATGGTCGGGACGCGAACCGTCGAGTCACCGTTCGGCATCGCCATGCTAGAGCCCTCGCTTCCGCTCCGGCACGACTCGAACTACCTCCTGGTCGAGCGGCTCCCCCTCGGTGCCGGCGCGGCCGAGCTCGCCGCCGAGGCCGACCGCGTCCTCGGAGGCGCCGGGCTCGCCCACCGCGCCGTGATGGTGTTCGACGCGGGTCTCGCCGCGCGTCTTGAACCGGAGTTCCGCGACCTCGGCTGGAACGTCCGCCGGCACATCTGGATGGCGCAGCTCCGCGAGCCCGAGAAGAGCGCCGACCTCTCCGTGGTCGAGGAGGTCGAGGAAGCGGAACTCCGCTCGCCTCGAACCACGGAGATCCTCCGCTATCCGTGGGGCACTCCCGAGGTCGCGCAACAGCTGATGGACGCGAAAGTGCTCTTGGCCGAGCGGGCGACGACCCGCTTCTTCGGCGTCCGAGCCGACGGAGAGATCGTCAGCTGGGCGGATCTCTACCTCGCCCAGGGCGTGGGTCAGGTCGAAGACGTGGCCACGAAGGAGGCGTACCGGAGCAAGGGATACGCGACGGCCGTCGTCCTTCGCGCAGCCGAGGAGGCCCGCACCGCGGGCGCCGACCTCGTCTTCCTTGTCGCGGACGACGACGACTGGCCGAAGGAGCTCTACGGCAGGCTCGGGTTCGACACGGTCGGCCGCCTGACGAAGTTCTTCCTCACCGGCTAGTCCTCAGACCCCCGTTGTCGAGCTCCGGGCCCGTCCAGGTCGGCGAGGAGCTCGGCCTCTCGCCTGCCCGGCTCCGCGAGCCGCGACCGGCGGGCTCGTCCATGACATCGGCAGGCTCTCCGTCCCGAACTCGATCCTCCAGAAGCCCGGGAGCTGTCACCCGAGGAGTTCGCGGTCATCCAGCGACACCCGGAGATCGGCTACCGGATGCTCGGCGACCTCGGCTTCTCCGAGTCGAGTGTTACTTGGTCTCGCGGCCGCTCTGGGAGCCGTGTCAGGGTGCTTGTACCACTGTGTTACTTGGCTCGGGAGCGCCGAACGGTGCGAAGCGCCGCCGCGAGCGACTGCTTCCCGTGCAGCACCGGCTCGAAGAGATCGCCGCGCTCCTCCACCCGATCGCGGACGACGTCCATCGTGAACGAGCCCGGGTCGAGCCCCTCCGTCACCTCGTCCCAGGCGAGCGGCGTCGACACCGGCGCGCCCTCACGCGGGCGGACGGAGTAGGCGGACGCGATCGTCTTTCCCTCCCCGTTCTGGTTCGAGTCGATGAGGACGCCTCGGCGCTTACGCCGGACCCACTCGGTCGTGACGAGCCCGCGGTGCGCGCGGGCCAGCGCGGACGCGACGATCTCGGAGAACTCGCGCGTCTCGTCGTACGTGTGCCGCCGCGCGATCGGAACGAGCACGTGGATCCCGTCCGATCCGCTCGTCTTGACCACGCTCTCGAGCTCCAGGGCCTCGAGGGCCTGCCGGACGAGAAGGGCGACCTCGACCGTCTCCTCGAACCCGACGTCGTCCGACGGGTCGAGGTCGAAGAGGACGAAGTCCGGCCGCGACGGCTTGTCGACCCGCGAGTACCAGGTGTTGAGGTCGATGCAGCCCATGTTCACCATCCAGAGGAGCGCGAGCTCGTCGTTCACGAGCGGCGCAGCGATCTCCCGCCGCTGCCGCGGCTTCTCTCGCGTCGACACCGTGATCTCGACCGTCTTGATCCAGTCCGGTATGTGCTTGGGCGCGTCCTTCTGGAAGAAGAACTTGCCGAACGCGCCGTCGGGGTAACGCTTCATCGTGAACGGACGGTCCTTCAGGTGCGGGACGGTGACCGGCGCGATGTCCCGGTAGTAGGCGAGCAGGTCGCCCTTCGTGATCCCCTCCTCCGGCCAGAACAGCTTCTCGAGGTTCGACAGCTTCAGGACGCGCTTGCCCTTCCGGATCTCGGTCGGCAGCTTCTCCATCGGCTCCGGCTCCTCTCGCTCTACATCGCCCGCCGGCTTGTCCTCGCGGAGGCCCTGGTAGGACGGCGCCCGGAGCCGCCCGTCGTGCGTCCACTCGGCGAACTCGACCTCGGCGACGAGCTCGGGCTCGACCCAGATGATCGCGTCCTTTCGAACCTTCGGCATCTTCGGAACCGAGGAGAACGGCGGATCTGCCCTCCGCGCCGGCTCGAGCCGGGCGAGCAGCTCGTCGATCTCCTCGTCCGTGAACCCGGTTCCGACGTTGCCCGCGTACGTGAGCTCGCCGTCCTTGAAGTAGCCGAGGATCAGGGAGCCGAAGCGCCCGCTCCGGCGGCCCTGGCCCCGCGTGTAACCGGCGATCACGAACTCCTGCTTGCCGTGCGTCTTGATCTTGAGCCATTCGCGCGTCCGGCGGCCGGCGTAGTACCGCGAGTCCCGCTTCTTCGCCATGATCCCCTCGAACTGCTGCTGCCTCGCCGCCTCGTAGAGCGCCTCCCCGTCTTCGAAGGGCTCCGAGAGCTGCACGGTGCGCTGCCGCCTGTCGATCAGCTTCGCCAGCCGCTCCTGCCGCTCGGTGAGCGGAAGCTCGAGCAGCGGCTCGCCCTCCACCGCGAGCACGTCGAAGGCGACGTAGATGTACGTCGTGCCGGTCTTTCCCTGCTGCATCGCCGAGAACGTGGCCCGTCCGTCCTCGCCGACCGCGCAGACCTCTCCGTCGAGCACGCAGTCCGGCGTCTTCACGCTCCGCTCGAGCGCCCTCGCGACCGTCGGGAAGCGCCCGGTCAGGTCGTTGCCCCTGCGGCTCGTCAGCGTCGCCGCGCCGCCGTGGAGGTCGCAGATCGCCCGGTAGCCGTCCCACTTGACCTCGTACAGCCACTCCTTCCCTTTCGGGACCTCCCGCGCCGGCGTGGCGAGCATGGGTGCGTACGAGCCCCGTGTCCGGGGGGCCGCCCCGTCCTCGCGCTTTCGCAGTAGAAGCCAGTTCTTGGGATCTCCGTCGAGCTTCGCCGGCACCAGCGACCAAAGGCCCTCGAGCCGCTTGCCGTGGAGCCGCACCGTCAGCCCGCCGTCCCGCTTCTCGTCGAGAAGCTCGTAGGTGCCGCTGTCCCAGATCTCGACGAGGCCGGCGCCGTACTCCCCCTTCGGGATCTCCCCCTCGAAGGTGGCGTAGTCGAGCGGGTGATCTTCGACATGGACCGCGAGCGCGCGCTGGCCCGGCTCGAGCGGCACCCCTTTCGGCACCGCCCAGCTCGCGAGCGCTCCGTCGCGCTCGAGCCGGAAGTCGTAATGGAGCCGCCGAGCGTCGTGGCGCTGGACGACGAAGATCGGGTCCTTCCCACGACGCTCGCCCGTGAACGGCTCGGGGGTCTTCTTCCGATCGCGCTTTCGTTCGTACTCGCGGAGGCTGGCCAAGGGTCTAGCTTGCCTTGCGCTGCATCGTCTGCGCTACCCGGACGCCGCGCCTGCGAAAACCTGCTGTTTCCTACTTCCGAGCCGGTGCAGCCTGCGTGGACAACCCTGTGGAAGCTGTGGATGCTGTGGAAGAGGCGTAGACACCCAGCGACCGGAACCGGTCGCGCCGCCGGCGCCGGAGATCCGCCCCCGGGATCCGAAGCAGGTCCTCGAGCGAGCTCTCCAGGGCCTCGCCCAGCAGACTCGCAGCCTCGTCCCAATTCGCGTGGGCGCCGCCCTCCGGCTCGGGCACGATCGCGTCGATCACGCCGAGCTCGAGCGTGTGGACGGCGTCCGGCTTCAGCGCCGCCGCGGCCTTGATCTTCTCGCCGCCGTCCCTCCAGAGGATCGCCGCGCAGCCTTCCGGGGAGATCACCGAGTACATCGCGTTCTCCTGCATCAGCACCCGGTCGGCAAGGGCGATCGCGATCGCGCCGCCCGAACCGCCCTCGCCGACCACGCAGGCGACGATCGGGATCGTGAGCCGGCTCATCAGCGCCTGCGAGCGGGCGATCGCGCCGCCCTGGCCATGCTGCTCCGCGGCGACGCCCGGAAAAGCCCCGGGGGTGTCGACGAGCGAGACGATCGGGAAGCGATGCCGCTCGGCGAGGTCCATGACGCGCATCGCCTTGCGGTAGCCCTCGGGGAAGGTCATCCCGTAGTTGCGGCGGATCCGCTCGGTCGTGTCGCGTCCCTTCTGCTGGCCGAGGAGCGCGACGGTCCGGCCGTTCAGCCGGCCGAGCCCTGCGATCATCGCCGGGTCCTCGGCGCGGGATCGGTCGCCGTGCAGCTCGACGAAGTCCTCGAAGATGCGCTCCACGTAGTCGAGGGTGTACGGCCGGTCGGGATGCCGCGCGAGCTCGACGCGCTGCCAAATCTCCTCGTCGGTCGGCTCGGAGGTCTCCTCCAGCTGGCGCTGGAGCCTGGAGAGCTCACCCGAGATGCTGGCGCCCCGGAGCAGGCCCAGGCTCTTCAGCCGGCTGAGCCGGTCACGCAGGTGGAGCTCCGCTTCACGCGCCATTCTTGGAGAAGAGTCGCAGGACGCGGCCGACGAAGGGGCGAAGGTCCCGGCGGCCGACGATCGCGTCGAGGTGGCCGAAACGGACGTTGGACTCCGCGAGGCCGAAGTCTTCCGGCAGCTTCTCGCGCGTCGTCTGCTGGACGACCCGCGGACCCGTGAACGCGAGCAGCGAGCCCGGCTCGGCGACGATCACGTCCCCAAGGGAGGCGAAGCTCGCGAGCACACCCGCCGTGGTCGGATGCGCCATGACGCTGATCATGGCGCCGCCGGAGTCCTTCAAGTCCTCGACGGCGCAGACGGTCTTCGGAAGCTGCATGAGCGAGAGGATCCCCTCCTGCATGCGGGCGCCGCCCGACGAAGTCACGCTCACGAGCGGGACGCCCTGCTCGGCCGCGCTCTCGCAGGCTCGCACGAACTTCTCGCCGACGACGCTGCCCATCGACCCGCCCATGAAGGCGAAGTCCATCACCGCAAGCTCGCAGCGGATGCGCTCGATGGCGGCCGCGCCGATGATCATCGCGTCGCCCTGGCCCGTCTCCTGCTCGGCCTCGACGATCCGCTCCGTGTACGGCCGCAGGTCGAAGAACCCGAGCGGATCCTCCGAGCGGAGATCGGCGGCCTCCTCGACGAACGTGCCCTCGTCGGCGAGCTGCTCGACCCGCGTCCGGGCCCGCACGCGGAAGTGGTGGTTGCAGTGCGGGCAGACCCACAGGTGGCCGTCGAGCTCGTCGTCGCGATAGTGCGAACCGCAGCCGGGGCAGGTGTTGGGATGCGGTTTGTCGTTGGTGGACGGCTCCGGAACGTTCCGGTGCTCGATGGAGATGTCGATCCGCTCCGCCACGGGGCGAGTCTAGTCCCCCGGGTCAGAGGCCGAGGGCGGCCGTGAGGCGCCTGGCGGGCTCGAGATTCCGCTCCTCGGGGAGCATCCCCGAGAGGCCGGCGCCGTGCACGGGCTTCTGCTCGCGAACGCGGGCGAGAACGCTCTCCGCCTCGGCAACGGAGAACCCGCCGGGCTCGGGCATGAAGGGCGCGACCTCGTCCTCGGAGAGCGAGTCGAAGTCGACGGCGACGTAAGCGCCAGCCGTGCCCTCGAGCGCCGCGTCGACGGCGTCGCCGCCCACGTGCACGCCGTTCGCAACGATGAACTCCTCTTCCGGCGGATCGAGGTTGCGCGCACCGACGAGCGCGACGTCGACGGGGTCGACCGCGCCCGAGTCGATCAACTTGCGGAGCGGCATCCCCCACTCGTTGCCTGTCGGAGAGCTCTCGGCCGTGTTCAGGTCGCCGTGCGCGTCCAGCCAGACGACGGCGATCCGCCCGCGACGCGCCGCCAGCGCCTCGACGGCGCCGATGTGCGAACAGCAGCAACCGCCGAGGACGAGCGGGCGCTCGGGGAGCTCGAGCGCGAGGACCAGGGTCTGCTCGGCGAGCGAGTCCTCCTCGATCACGGCAGCCTCGGGGTACGGAAGCGGCAGCGAGGCCGCCGCGGCCATCGATCCCCCGTTACGCCCCCAGGCGCGCGGAACGCGCACGAGCCCAGCAGCGAACGTCCGTCCACAGGCGTGACACTCGTACTCCGGCCCGAGAGCAACGGCTGTGTACGCGCGGCATTCTGGGCACTTGGCGCGCAAGCGCGACAACGCCTAGAGGCTACCCGCCGAGCGCCTTCTCGTAGATGTCGTAGCTGCGGAAGACGCGCATGCCGGCGCGCTCGTAGAGGCGATGGGCGCCGGTCAGGCTCTCAGCGTCCACTCCGAGCCCGACGCCGTGGAAGCCACGGCCATGGAACTCGCCGAAGGCATGGAGCAGGAGGGCCCGGCCGAGACCCTTCCTGCGCCACGGGCGCCGGACACCGAGCACGCGCACCCAGCCGAGCCCTTGCTCGGACTCCCACGGCGCGCAGAGCGCAACGCCCGCGACCTCGCCGCCGTCTTCCGCGAAGAACCAGAGCGAGAAGTCGAGATCGTCCTCGACCATCCAGTGGCGCCACTTCTCGAACGGGTCGGCCGCGAACTCCCAGGTGTCCTGGAAGGTTTCCACGTACACGTCGTAGGCCGCCTCGATGTCAGTGCTCGTGGCCGACCGGAGCACGACGCCGTCCGGCCAGTCGGGATCCGGGGGTGCCTCCTCGAAGTCGATGCGCATTCGGTAGGAGTGACGGATCAGGTCGTAGCCGTGGCGCTCGAGCGCCGCCTTCCACGGCGTGTCCCGGACGGACGTGAAGGCGCGGACGAGGGTGGCGGCTCGCACTTGCGCTCGCTCTTCGCCCCAGCCGAGCAGCGTCTCCCTCACCTCGTCCGGCGCCGACATCGCCGCGCGGACATCGAGCCAGAACTTGGGCTCGGGATGTGGCGCGAGGTCAGCGTAGCCGGCGAGCCGGCCCTCGTGCACGGCGAGCCGGACGTCGTGCTCGAGATCCAGCTCGGGGGCCGTCAGCCACAGGCGAATCGTCGTCTCGGTCTCCTCTCGCTCCCCGTAGAGCTCCTCGGCGGCCCGGTTGATGAGCGCTGCGATCTCGCCGAACTCCTCGAGGCGCGGCGGCCGCAGCTCGACGCTCTCAGGCGGCACGAAGCTCCTTCTCGTAGACGGTCACCTCGTAGAGGACGTGCATCCCCGCCCGTTCGTAGAGCCGCGTCGCGCCGGTCGGGCTCTGCGCGTCGACCCCGAGCGCAACACGCCGCTCGCCACGGCGGAAGAACTCGGCGAACGACCGCTTCAGCAGCGCTTCCGCGATTCCGCGCCGCCGGTAGGCCGGGCGAACGCCGAGCGTCCCGATCCAGCCCCAATCGCCGTTCCGCTTCCAGTCGTTGAGCGACGCGCCGGCGACCCCACCGCCTACGAGCGCCACGAGGCAGAGCGAGGCGTCGTGCCGCTCGCGGCCAAAGAGCTCCGGTGCCGCCTCCTCGAACGTGCGCGGCCGATGGTGCCAGCCTCCGTCGGCCCACGCCTCCTCGATCGCCTCGTGGATTGCGCGCTCCTCTCCGGGACGGTACGGGCGGATCTCCACACCGTCGGGCACCGACGCTGTCGGCGCCTCCTCCAGCTCGATCAGCATCCGCCACTGGTGTCGGACCGGCCGGTAGCCGCGCGCCGCGAAGAACGGCGCTGACGACTCGCCCAGCGCCACATAGTGGACGTAGACGCGGCCGGCCTGCTCGAGCGCCCGCCGCTCGACGACCTCGACGAGCGCGGAGCCGACACCCAAGCCGCGCAAGTCGGGAGCGACGTAGCCGTCGGCGATCGCGCGAGGTCCACGCATCGACACGTCGACGTAGCCGGCGATCCGGCCGTCCAGCTCGACAATCCACGCGTCCCACCCGAGGTCGAGGCCCTCCCAGTGCTCGCGCAGATCGTCCTCGGTCCAGTCGGAGTCGCCCCACCCATCGGTGTCGAAGGCCCGCAGGAGCGCGAGCGTCTCCCGGAGGTCGTCCGGGCGCGGCGACCGGAGCTTCACCCCGCGGCGAGCTCGTCGAGGGCGTCGGCCAGGCCGCGGAGGTCGACGAGTTCGCGGTCCGGCTCAGCCGAGACGGGGCGCTCTTCCAGCCGGTTGATCCAGACGCTGCGCAAGCCGAGCTGGTTCGCCGGGGCGATGTCGTGGAACAGGCTCGCCGCGACGTGGACATGGCCTGCCCGGTCTGCGCCCGTCCGACGGAAGAACTCCTCCCAGTGGCCGTGCGCCGGCTTGTACGAGCCGATCTCCGACGCGGTGACGGTCTCGTCGAACGGGACGCCGATCCGCTCCTTCGACGCTGCGATGAAGTCCGGGTCGGTGTTGGAGAGGATCGCGAGCCGCCAACCGCGACCG
>DASTCG010000019.1:0-4374 GCA_035711385.1 Gaiellaceae bacterium | reverse complement strand
AGCAGCACCGGGTGCTCGGCGATGACCTCCTCGAGGACGTCCCAGACCTCGGGCGTCATCGAGTCGACGTACTTCTTCGCCGCCTTGATGTTCTGGACGGCCTTCCGCTCGACGAGCCGGCTCATGATGAACGGCTTGAAGAGCTCGAGCGCCATCAACTTCGGCAGGCCGCACTGGTGGAGCTTGAGGTACGGCCCCGCGACGATGACCGAGCGGCCGGAGTAGTCGACCCGCTTCCCGAGCAGGTTCTGCCGGAAGCGGCCCTGCTTGCCCTTGAGCATGTCCGAGAGCGACTTCAGCGGCCGGTTGCCCGGTCCGGTGACCGCGCGGCCGCGCCGACCGTTGTCGAACAGGGCGTCGACGGCCTCCTGGAGCATCCGCTTCTCGTTGTTGACGATGATCTCGGGGGCCCCGAGGTCGAGCAGCCGCTTCAGCCGGTTGTTCCGGTTGATCACCCGCCGGTAGAGGTCGTTCAGGTCGCTCGTGGCGAACCGACCGCCGTCCAGCTGCACCATCGGGCGCAGCTCCGGCGGGATGACCGGCACCGCCTCGAGGATCATCCACTCGGGCCGGTTGTCGGACTTGATGAAGGCGTTGACGACCTTCAGGCGCTTGATCGCCCGCTGCTGCTTCTGCCCCTTGGACGTCTTGATCACGTCGCGAAGGGACGTGGCCTCGGCATCGAGGTCGAGGTCCTTGAGCAGGTCACGGATCGCCTCGGCGCCCATGCCGCCCGTGAAGTACTGGCCGAAGCCGTACGGCGAGCCGAACCGGTCCTTGAGCTCCCGGAAGATCTGCTCGTCGTTGACGATCTGCTTCGGCGCGAGCTCGCGGAACGTATCCCACGTTTCCTGGAGCCGGCGCTTGGCGTCCTCGGCCGCGTCGCGGGCGTCCTGGCGCCGCGACTCGATGTCGAGGTACATCTCACGGACCTTCAGCGCCCACTGCACCAGGGCGTCGAGATCCTCCTTCTGGATCTTCCCGTCCGTCCGCAGGCAGAGGTCGTTCGCCTTCTCGCGGATCTCGTCGGGCGAGCCCAGCTCGGGGACCGCCTCGAGCAGCTCCCGGAGCAGTCCGGCGCCGAGGTCCCGGGCCTTCTCGAGGTTCTTCTGGTCGACACCGGAGACGAGCTCCGCGTCCTCGCCCTCGAGCTCGCCGCCCGTGAGCAGCGCCTCCTGGATCTTGTTGATGTGCTTCGTGATCGCGCCCTTCTTGGACCCGGTCGCCTTCACGGCCTCCTTGAACAGCTTCCGCAGCGCCTCCTCGATCTGGATGGCGGCAGTGGCGACCTGCTCGAGCTCCCGGTTCGAGAGCCGGCGGTCGTCGCGGATCGCCGAGCTGCGGACGAGCTCGCGGATCTTCTTCGAGTCCTCGGTCGTGATCTGGTTCGCGACGTCGACGAACATGCCGCCGACGAGCTCGCGGGAGTCCTCGAGCGTCGGGATGCCCTGCTCCTCGGCCCAGTTGTTCAGGCCGCGGACCCAGAACTCGTCGTCCTCGTCGAAGTTGCGCTCCTTGCCCTTGGTGAAGTACTCGCGGCGCCGCTTCAGCCGGTCCTCGAGGGCGGCGAGCGCCTCCTCGCGGTCGACGTCGATCCGCTCGTACTCGGCGGTGACCTTGTCCTCGAGGTCGTTCAGGTCCTTTTGCCTCGCCTCGTTGTCGACGGTCGTGACGATCGAGGCCGCGAAGTAGAGGACCTTCTCGAGCTCGCGCGGGGCGATGTCGAGCAGGTAGCCGATCCGGCTCGGGACGCCCTTGAAGAACCAGATGTGCGAGACCGGCGCGGCCAGGTCGATATGGCCCATGCGCTCGCGCCGCACCTTCTGGCGCGTGACCTCCACGCCGCAGCGCTCGCAGATGATCCCCTTGTAGCGGACGCGCTTGTACTTGCCGCAGTAGCACTCCCAGTCCTTCGTCGGACCGAAGATGCGCTCGCAGAAGAGGCCGTCGCGCTCGGGCTTGAGCGTGCGGTAGTTGATCGTCTCGGGCTTCGTCACCTCGCCCGAGGACCAGTCGCGGATCTGCTTGCTCGAGGCGAGCCCGATCCGGATGGCGTCGAATTCGTTGATGTCGATCAAAGCGCTCCCTTAGTCCCTTCCATTACTCCTCTAGTTCCACTTCTTCCGCGAGAGGCCCCGCCTGCTCCTCGGCCTCCTCCACGGCGACCTCGCCAGGCGCCAGGTTCGGGTCGGCCACGTCCGCGAGCGACTCGTCGGCCGGCAGCGACAGCTCGCCGTCCTGGTCGACCCGCTCCTGGCCCTCTTCGGCCTCCTCGGCAGTCGGCTCGCGCGCCGCGGCGCGGAGCGACCCCGGCGAGAGGTCGATACCCAGCTCCTCCGCGGCGCGGAGCAGCTCGTCCTCCTCCTCGCGCACCTCGACCTCTGCGCCCTCCTCCGAGAGGACGTCCACGTCGAGCGCGAGCGACTGCATCTCCTTCAGCAGCACCTTGAAGGACTCGGGGATCGACGGCTCTGCGATGTTCTCGCCCTTGACGATCGCCTCGTAGGCCTTCACCCGACCGACCGTGTCGTCGGACTTGATGGTGAGCATCTCCTGGAGCGTGTACGCGGCGCCGTAGGCCTCGAGCGCCCACACCTCCATCTCGCCGAAGCGCTGGCCGCCGAACTGCGCCTTGCCGCCCAACGGCTGCTGGGTGACGAGCGAGTAGGGGCCCGTGCTCCGCGCGTGGATCTTGTCGTCCACGAGGTGGAGCAGCTTCAGGATGTACATGTAGCCGACGGTGATCTTGTTCTCGTACGGCTCGCCGGTCTTCCCGTTGAACAGGCGCAGCTTCCCGGAGCACCGGCGGCCCTCCGGCCGCTTCTCGTCGACCACGAACTTGATCGGCGAGTCCGGGTTCTGCTTCGTCCACTCGACGAGCGCGTCGTCGACGTCCTCCGGGGTTGCACCGTCGAACACCGGCGTCGCGACCGGGGTCTGGCCATTCCCGTCGTCGTCCTCGCCGAAGACGCCGCGGGCGGCTGCCCAACCGAGATGCGTCTCGAGGATCTGGCCGATGTTCATCCGGCTCGGGACGCCGAGCGGGTTCAGCACGACGTCGACCGGCGTGCCGTCCTCGAGGAACGGCATGTCCTCGTCGGCGACGATCTTCGCGATCACGCCCTTGTTCCCGTGGCGGCCGGCCAGCTTGTCGCCTTCGGCGATCTTGCGCTTCTTGGCGACGTAGACCCGGACGAGCTCGTTCACGCCCGGCGGCAGGTCGTCGCCGCCGTCGCGCGAGAACGTCTTTACGTCGATGACCTTGCCGCCCTCGCCGTGCGGGACCTTGAGCGAGGTGTCGCGAACCTCTCGCGCCTTCTCCTTGAAGATCGCGCGGATCAGCTTCTCCTCGGCGGTCAGCTCGGTCTCGCCCTTCGGCGTCACCTTGCCGACCAGCAGGTCGCCCGAGCCCACCTCGGCGCCGATGCGGACGACGCCGCGCTCGTCGAGGTCCTTGAGGGACTCCTCGGAGCGGTTCGGGATGTCGCGCGTGATCTCCTCGTCGCCCAGCTTCGTCGAGCGGGCGTCGATCTCGTACTCGTGGATGTGGATCGACGACAGCACGTCGTCCTTCACGAGCCGCTCGGAGATGACAATCGCGTCCTCGAAGTTGTAGCCCTCGAACGGCATGAACGCGACGAGCAGGTTCTTGCCGAGCGCGAGCTCACCCAGCGAGGTCGAGCTGCCGTCGGCCAGCACCTGGTCTGCCCTGATCTTCTCGCCGAGGCCGACGATCGGCCGCTGGTGCATGAGCGTGCCCTGGTTCGAGCGCATGAACTTCGTGAGGTCGTACGACTCCTTGCCGTCCTTGGTCTCGACGACGATCTTCTCGGCGTCGACGTCGACGACGGTGCCGGCGTTCTCAGCGACCACGACGTCGCCCGTGTCCACGGCGGCGCGGTACTCGAGCCCGGTGCCGACGAGCGGCGGCTCGGTGATCATCAGGGGCACCGCCTGCCGCTGCATGTTCGCGCCCATCAGCGCGCGGTTGGCGTCGTTGTGCTCGAGGAACGGGATCAGCGCGGTCGCCACCGACACGATCTGCGCGGGGGCGACGTCCATGTACTCGATGTCTCTGGGGTCGGCCATGACGGCCTCGCCCTCCTTCGACCGGCAGAGCACCTGGTCGTGGAGGAACTTTCCGGTCTTCTCGTCGACCGGCTCCGAGGCCTGCGCGATCGTGTACTGCGCCTCTTCGGCAGCGTCGAGGTAGACGATCTCGTCCGTGACCTTTCCGGCACTCACCTTCCGGTACGGGGTCTGGATGAACCCGAACTCGGAGACGGTGGCAAAGGACGCGAGCGAGCCGATCAGGCCGATGTTCGGGCCTTCCGGCGTCTCGATCGGGCACATCCGGCCGTAGTGCGTCGGGTG
>DASTCG010000018.1:0-5264 GCA_035711385.1 Gaiellaceae bacterium | reverse complement strand
GTTCCGCTGCGACCACGCGACGTATACCGGCGCCTCGTACCCGGGGACGAGCCGCTTGTACGAGTTCACCCACTGGGCGAAGATCCCGGCGATCTCGCGCGCGTGACGGAGCTGGCCGGCGATGAACGCCTTGCCCACGTCCGAGAGGTGCCACTTGTCGTCCTCGTCGAAGAAGGCGTTGCGGCCGTCGGTGAAGAGCGACTGGTGCGTGTGCATCCCCGAGCCGTTCTCGCCGAAGATCGGCTTCGGCATGAAGGTGGCGTGGTAGCCGGCCTTCTTCGCGATCTCCTTGACGATCAGCCTGTACGTGATCGTGTGGTCGGCCATGTCGAGCGCCGAGGCGAAGCGCATGTCGATCTCGTGCTGGGACGGCCCGACCTCGTGGTGGACGTATTCGATCGGGATGCCCATCGCCTCGAGGGCACGGACGGTCTCCTGGCGGAGCTCGCTCGCGGCGTCCATCGTCGTCATCGCGAAGTAGCCGCCCTCGTCGAGCGTCTCGGTGCCCTTCGCGTCCTTGAAGAGGAAGTACTCGAGCTCCGGGCCGACGTTGAAGGTGTCGAAGCCCATCGACTTCATCCGCTCGAGCGCCCGGCGGAGGACGTAGCGCGGGTCGCCGTCGTACGGCGATCCGTCGGGCGTGACGATGTCGCAGATCATCCGGGCGACCTTCGTCTCACCCTCCCGCCAGGGCATGAGCTGGAACGTGGCGGGATCGGGGATCGCGACCATATCGGACTCCTCGATGGCGTTGAAGCCCGTGATCGACGAGCCGTCGAAGCCCATCCCGTCGTCGAGCGCCTCCTCCATCTCGGCGGGGGTCACCGCGAAGCTCTTGAGATGTCCTTCGAGGTCGGTGAACCAGAGAAGGAGGAACTCGACCTTCTCGTCCTGGATCCGCTTCAGGACCTCACGGCGGTCCTCAGCGCTCGACGTCGCCCTGCCGTTCGTCTCGACCACTGCCATATCTCCCTCCTTGAACGCGAAAAGCCCCGGGCGACCGCCCGAGGCTCCGTTGCCTCCATGCGAGCCGAGCCTAGCACCTAACCCGGACGGGGTCGAGGCTCTGCCGCTCCCTCCGGCCCGAGGACGGAAACGCTCGCCGCCGCCGTCGGCTCGCTGAGGATCACGCGGCTCGGGTTCCCCGGGGTCTCGGTGTCGCGCATGCCCGGAAGGAAGTAGAAGAGCGCAGCCAGCACGCTTGCCCCGATGCCCGCCGCGACGAGGACGGGCTTGACGCCGAGCCAGCCCGCGAGCGGCCCCGTGACCGCGAACGACAGTGGAACCAGCCCGAACGAGAGAAGCCAGTCGACGCTCTTGACGCGGCCGAGAAGCTCGGTCGGAACGACGCGCTGCATCAGCGTCACCCAGACGATCAGGCCTGCGGCCCAGCAACCCTCACCGGCGAACGAGATCGCCATCGCCTGCCACGGAACCTCGGCCAGCGCGTACGCGGCGATCTGGAGGCACGCGATCATCCACAGGCCGTACATGAACGTGATGTGGCGGCGGGGAAGCCCGAGCTGCCCGATCGCAACCGAGACGAGGATTGCACTGAGCCCTCCCGCGGCGAACACGAGACCGAGGTCGCCGGCGTCGCCGCCGAGGTCGTTGCGGACGAGGAACGGCAGCAGGACCGTCCACGGCCCGTAGACGAGGAAGATCGCTGCGAACGCCCACGCCAGCGTGCCCCAGAGCCAGACGGTTCCGCGAACGTACCGGAGCCCCTCGGCAATGTCCCGCCGCATCGAGGTCCCTCCCTGTGACGCCGCCGCGGCCGGCCGGGGGCGAAGCAAGAGCAAGGTCACGATCGCGACACCGAAGGTGGCCGCGTCGATCAGGAACGCCGGGCCCGCGCCGAACGAGTGCACCACGAAGCCGCCGACAGCGGGGCCTACGAATGCGAACGCGGCCTGCCGCACGAACTGCGACAGCGAGTTCGCCTGCACGAGCAGGTGCCGCGGGACGAGGTCGGGGATGATCGCGCCCGCCGCGGGTCCCTGGAACGCCTGGCCGGCGCCGAAGAACGCCGACAGCACGAAGACGTGCCAGAGCTCCAGGAGGTCCGTGACGGCGAGCACGCCGAGCGCGCCGACGACGAGGCCACGCACGGCGCTGGAGAAGATCAGCACCTTCCGGCGCTCGAATCGGTCGGCGACGACCCCGCCGACGAGCACGAACGCGACGATCGGAATCGTTTCGGCGATTCCGACGATCGCAAGCGCCGTCGGCGAGTTCCAGAGGTCGAAGACCTGCCAGGCGATCGCGACGAGGAAGAACCCGTCGCCGATCAGCGAGACGGTCCAACCGGTCCAGAAGAGGGCGAAATCCCGCTCCCGGAGGGGCGTCAGGATTTGCAGCCGCGTCACGCGGGCAGCTTCGCGTCCGCCAGCTCGGGCTCCCGGCTTCCGCGGCGCAGTGCCCGCCCGTAGAGCGCGATCGCCGGCGCCAGCAGGAGCCCCGACGCGACGAGCGCGGCGCGGATCGAGGCGAGCGTGCCGACGACGCCGATCGCCGGCCCGCCCGCCACCTCGCCGACCGCGCCCGACTGGCTCACGATCGAGTTCACCGTCGCCCGCACGCTCGAGTCCTCGACGTTCTGGTTCAGCCAGGTCGCGTAGAGCGGGTCCTTGAGCCTCCGGACGAGGCGGGCGACGAGGTAGGCGACCGCCGCGACCGCGAAGCTCGTTGCCAGCCCGAAGGTCACCACCAGGAGCGAGAGCGCGACCGTCAGCCAGAGCAGCGCCCTCGCGAGCTTCTCGTTGTCCGCGTGCTCGAACCGCGGGACGAGGAACGACGTGACTGCGATCCCGGCGAGCAGGCCGACGACGTTGAAGACGCCGAACCAGACTACCGGGTCGAGTCCCCAGAGCTCCGGGAGGCCGACGTCCGTGATCAGGTGCGCCTCCCAGAGGCGGTCGAGCCCCTCGGACGCGGCTCCGGTGAAGAACGTGATCGTGACGATCAGGAGGAGCACGTGGTGTCCGCGGACGAGCCTGCCGCCCGCCAGCGCCGTCGTCCTCATCGCGCGAAGCGGCGCTGTGCGCTCCTCGACCGGCCGGCGGACGAAGCCGTGCTCCGGCATCAGGACGATGCACGCCACTCCCGTCCCGAACGTGACAAGACCGCCGAAGACGAGTGCGGCTCCGAGGTCGACCGTCGCTACCGCGACTCCCAGGATCGCGCCGACGATCGCGCCGGCGTAGGACCACTGGGTGCCGCGCAGGAAGATCCTGCCGATGCCCTCGACCCCGTGCTCGTCCGTGATCCATGCCTCCTCGGCGCCGCTCAGGAACGTGCCGGCGATCCCGCGGAGGACGGCGGCGGCGAGAATGAGCCAGTAGACGGCGACCAGCCCCGCGACGACGAACGACGCACCGGCCAGCAGGAGCCCGATGATGATCGAGAGCCGCCGGCTGTACGTGTCGGCGACGACGCCGGTCGGCACCTCGAAGAGGAAGATCGCGATCTCGCTCACCGTCCCGAGCAGGACGAGCTGGAGCGGATTGACGCCGACGTCCTCGACCAGGTACACGGCCCAGACCGTGAAGGCCGCATGGAGGCCGATCGAGTCGAAGAACTCGAGCCCGTAGAAGACCCTGCGCGCGTCGAGGCGTCTCATGGGTGCCTCCGCATCGAGATCCAGGCGGGCTGCGGCTCGAACCCGAGGGCGAGATTGATCGCCTGCATGCCCTCGTTGCGGTCCTGGGTGAAGGTGAGCAGCTCTCTGTAGCCGTTGGCGGCGGCCCAGGCGATCTGGGTCTTCTTGAGCGCCGTTGCGATCCCGCGGCGGCGGTGGGTGCGGCGGGTCGCGGTCAATCCGTGCTCGAGTAGGCCGGGAGCGTCCCGTCCCATCAGCCCGGCGAACCCGACCAGCTCACCGCCCTCCAGTGCGGCGAAGGCGATGGGGCCTGGCAGGTCCTCCTCGAGCCAGACCTCGAACGAGGACAGCTCGACGGGGACCTCGAGCGGCAGGTCCTCCCAGGCTTCCCGGCTGAGCGCGTAAGCGGCCTCGTGGAGATCCGGGGTCACCTCGACGATCTCGATGCCGGCCGGCGGAGACGGCGGCTGCTCGTCGCCCCGGAGCTCCAGCAGGAGCTCGACCTGCTGCTGATAGGGCTCGAAGCCGCGCCGCTCGGCCCAGGCCACCGCCTCCGGCTCGCCCTCGGAGACCATCGTCGAGAGCCACTCGGGCTCGCCGCGGCGGGCGTGCTCCAGTGCGCGCTCGTACAGCGCGGATCCGAGCCCGCGTCCGCGCCACTTGGGCAGCACGCGGACTCCGACGTACGTGCGGTTCGGCGAGTCCGTCGGCGCGACGAGGGCGAGAGCGACCGGGCGGCCCTTCTCTTCGGCAAGGAGATACAGCCGCTCAGGTTGGCGCTCCTTTCTGCGCAGGAGCTGGTCGGCCGTCATGGGCTCGCGCGGCGTGATCGCTGCCCAGATGTCGCATAGCCGGGCGAGATCCTCGCGGGTCTCGGCCTGCTTGATCACGACGCCACCGCCGGCAGCTCCTCCAGCTCGGGCTCACGCCCGCCGTGGCGGATCGCGCGCCCGTAGAGCGCGAGCGCCGGCGTCAGGAGCAGCGCACCGAGCCCCAGAGCGGCGCCGGTGCCGAAGCGGTTCCCGACCAGGCCGAGCACGGGCCCACCCGCAGCCTGGCCGACCGCGTCGGCCTGACCGGAGATCGAGTTCACCGTCGCGCGGACGCTCGAGTCGGTGATCTGCTGATTGACCCAGATGTCCCAGAGCGGCGAGAGAAGCTGCCGCGCCAGCATCGCCGTGAGCAGGGTGGCGATCGCCAAGGCCGCGATGCCGGTCAGCGCGAAGAGGAGTTGGGCGGCAGCCAGCACCGCCGTGAATGCGAAGAGGAGTCGGGCGATGCTTCCGGTCCCCGAGCGCTCGAACCGCCGCTGCAGTGCGCCGACGGCGAAGAACCCGAACACCATCGCGACGGCGGCGAAGCCGCCGAACCAGACCACGGGGTCGAGGTCGCCGACCGTGGGGAGGCCGACCTCACGGATGAAGTGCGCTTCCTTGAGCCGGTCGAACGCCTCGCTCGCCGTTCCGATGAAGAACGCGATTCCGAGCAGCATCAGCAGCACCGGCTGCCCGCGAACGAACCGTCCGCCGGCGAGCGCGGTCGTGCGGAGCTCGCGGAAGGCTCCTGCGCGCTCCTTGCGGGGCCGGCGCCGAAAGCCGGTCTCGGGCATCACGAGGATGCACGCAAGGCCGCAGAGCGCGGTGACCGCCCCTCCCGCGACGAC
>DASTCG010000017.1:0-2820 GCA_035711385.1 Gaiellaceae bacterium | reverse complement strand
GCTGGGAGATGTGGGGGCTCGGCGCGTCGATGGGGACGCTGGCCGCCGTACTCATGCTGCTGATGGCTCTCGCCTTCATGCTGCGGTTCGCGTGATGGCGAGGCTTCCCGTCAGGAAGACGTACAAGCTCTTCGTCGGCGGCGGGTTTCCGCGGTCCGAGTCCGGACGGACGTACGAGGCGCAGGGACAGAACGTCGCGCGCGCATCCCGCAAGGATGTGCGGGATGCGGTTCGGGCGGCGCGGTCCGCGTGCGGGAAGTGGTCCGGCATGACTGCCTACAACCGCGGGCAGGTGCTCTACCGGATCGCCGAGATGATGGAGGCCCGGGCGTCCGAGTTCGCCGAGCTCTCGTCCGGGCGCAACGAGGTCGAGGAGGCGATCGACCGCTGGGTCTGGTACGCGGGCTGGGCGGACAAGTACGCCCAGGTGCTCGGCTCCTCCAATCCGGTCGCAGCGCCGTACTTCAACTTCACCATCCCCGAGCCGACCGGGGTCGTCGGGGTGCTTGCGCCGGAGGAGCCGGCGCTCGCCGGGATCGTCTCGCGACTCGCCCCGGTGATCGTCGGCGGCAACACGGCTGTCGTCCTCGCGTCGGAGAGCCAGCCGCTGGCTTCGATCGAGCTGGCCGAGGCGATCGCGACCGCCGACGTTCCCGGCGGGGTCGTCAACATCCTCACGGGGTTCGGCTCCGAGCTGGCGCCGTGGCTCGCCGGGCACATGGACGTGAACGCGATCGACCTCGGCGGTGCCGACGGCGACGTGCCCGAGCTCGAGCGGCTCGCGGCCGAAAACGTCAAACGGGTCGTGCACGGCCGGGCCGACCGGCAGAGCCCGTACGAGATCGCGGCCTTCCTCGAGCTGAAGACGGTCTGGCACCCCGTCGGCGTCTAGGTGCCCCGCCGCGTCTGGGGGCCTCCAACCTCCTCCCCAACATCGATCGTAACGAGAGCGAGCGCGCGGGTGTGAAACGCAACAGCGCCGAAAGCGTGGCCGAATGCCCCGTGCCGCCTCGACTACGATCTGCGCGCCGATGACGGGCACGCGCCGCCTGAGCCAGGCGATCTCGGAGGGGGACGGAATCTCGGTCATCGTCGAGGCCGACGGCCCCGACACGGCCCGAGCGGCTGAGGAGGCGGGCGCCGCCGCGATGGTCGCGAACGGCGACCGGCTCGAGGAGACGCGACGGGCGACGACCCTGCCGATCATCTGGCGGGCGCGGGCCGGGGACCGGGCCGAGAGCGGCGCGCACGCCGGAGCCGACGCCTGCCTCGTCGACGCGCACGGATTCGAGGACGAAGATGACGACGGGCCGGCGACCGTGCTCTACGCCGGCGCCCTCGAGGCCGGACTCGAGTGTGTCGTCCGCGTGAGCACTGGCGAGGACCTCGAGGCCGCCTTGGAGGCCCTCGACCCGGAGATCTTCCTGCTCGCCCCGGGGGATGACGACGGCCCGGAGCAGCGCGTTGAGCGGGTGCTCGACCTCCTGGCGGACGTCCCGGCCGGCAAGCTCGCGATCGCCGAGGTCGGCGCCCGGACCCGCGAGGAGCTCGAGGAGCTCGAACGCGCCGGCGTCGACGGCGTCATCGCCGGCGCGGCGAACGTCGCCGCCCTCGTCGGCGCGGCCCCTCCGGAAGTCTGACCTCCGCACCGTGCGGAGGGGGTTAGCCGAGCCGAGCCGGTGGGGGAACCGCTGGCTGGCTCTCGGCGCGCTCCTCGCCGGCGCCGCGGCGATCCGTCTCGTCGGCGTCCGCTACGGGCTTCCCTACCCGCTCCTCGACCCCGACGAGGAGAGCATCGTCCAGCGCGCCTGGCACATGAGCCACGGCGGGGGGCTCGATCCGAGCTGGTTCGACCACCCGAGCCTGCTCATGTACCTGATCGCGCCCTTCGAGAACTGGGCGGACCACCCCTCGTACCTGACTGCGCGGCTGGTCGTGGTCGCGCTGGGTGTCGCGGGCGTCGCCGCCGCCTGGTGGCTCGGGGGCCGCTCGTACGGGACGCTGGCGGGATTCGTCGCGGCGGCTGTGACCGCCGTCGAGGTGACCCACGTCGCCTACTCGCGGATGGCGGTGACCGACGTCCCGATGACGCTCGGCGTTGCGGTCGCGCTGGCGCTGATGGTCTCGGGCCGTCTCCCGGCCGCCGGCGCCGCAATCGGCGTCGCGGCCGGGGTCAAGTACCCGGCCGTCACGCTGCTCGCCCCGCTGCTCGTCGCCGGGTGGGGCCAATGGAGACGGCTCGCCGTCACCGGCATCCTCGCCGTCGGGGCGTTTCTCCTGACCACGCCCTACTTCGTTGTCCACTTCGGGGAGGCGGTCGGCGACGTGCGGCGAGTGGAAGAGCTCGCCCGGCGGGGCTCGCTGGGCTTCGAGAACGACCACGTCGCACCGATCGCCTTCGTCGACCGGCTCTGGGAAGGGATGGGGCCAGCGCTGCTCGTCGCCCTGCTGGGCCTCGCTCTGGCGCTCGTCCGCCGCACCTACGCCGACCGGATCCTGGCGGCGTTCGTCCTCGTCTACTTCGCAACGCTCCTTCCGTTCGACGCCCACTTCGACCGCTACGTGCTGCCCCTCGTCCCCGCGCTCGGCGCGCTTGCCGGACGCGTTCGGTCGCTCGCGTCGGTGACGCTGCTCCTGCTCGTGATCCCGCTCGTGTGGTCGATCGGGGACACGGCCCCACTGACGAAGACGGACACGCGGATCGCCGCGCGGAACTGGATGCAGGCGAACCTGACGCCGGGCGTCCTCGTCGCCGCCGATCCGTCCACCGCCACGCCGGGAAGCCTCCGCCTGATCCGCCTCTCGCTGCCGGGCCCCGGA
>DASTCG010000016.1:0-2138 GCA_035711385.1 Gaiellaceae bacterium | reverse complement strand
GAAGCTCGGAAGCGTGTGGCAGACGATGCTGATCCAGATGCTGCGGAACCGTTTTGCGGGGTACGCCTGGCCGAAGATCCCGGTCAGCAGGGTCGTCGGCATGACCCACGGCTCGTGCAGGTGGTAGGCCGTGAAGATCGTCCCGTTCACGACCCAGTCGAACCTGCCGCAGACCTTCCGCATTCGGGGTAGCAGGAGCCCGCGGAAGAACAGCTCCTCGACGACCGGCGCCAGGAGGACAACCAGGACCGAAAGCGCGAACAACCCCCAAGCACCTTCGTAGAAGCGGTCGACGCGATCCCCTCCGTCGGCGATGAAGTTGGGGAAGTCCCTCGGCAGCGGTCCGATGGGATTGATCGGCACCGCTTCCAAGGCAGCTGAAAGGAGCGCGAACGGCACCAGCCACCACCACACTTTTCCGCCGACGCGACCGGTTTTCGGATCCTTCGGGGCGCGAAGCCAAAGGGCGTCGCGAAGGTGCGCCCATCCAAGCCCGCCTTGCTCCAGCCGAACCATGACCAGCGTCAAGGCGAGTATCCAGAGGAGCCCAGCGTTGAAGCAGATTAGGAGCGCAGTTCCAAGTGGCTCGCTGGTCCCGAGGTGATGGCTGAGCCAAGGCGCGACGACCCAGGCGAGAATCGACATCGGGGCGGCGGCCGCCGCCCACAGCGCGGCGATCTGACCGCCGGAGTACTGCCTGACTGCCTCATACCGATCAACCTCTTCCGCTTGGCCGGCACGCAGAGCGAGTGCCGGTGCGGCGACGGTCGGCGTAGACATCGCGTGCTCACCTCTTCTCGTCTTTTGGTCGCGTCCCCAGCTTCCCGCCGGACGGCGGCGCCGACATCGGGCGGCGACCCTGATCTCGCACCCTGATCTTTCGATCGAGGCGACCCTCAGAGCGGCTCGAGGAATCCGTAGAAAACACTGACCGCTGACCGTGCTTCCACCGGATGACGCGCGCTCCGCGATCGCGCAGTGGTACGTCACCGGCTAAAGGAGGCTTGATGGCGCTCGGCGTTGCAGCAGAACAAACGCGCGAGCATGCGCCGCTCGTGGGGCGCGCCGACGAACTCGATTCGCTCGAGCAGGTACTCGACGAACTCGACGGAGGCCCGCCCGGTGCGATCGAGCTGGTCGGCGAGCCGGGGATCGGCAAGACGCGCCTCCTCTCGGAGCTGGCAGCTCGTGCGGAGCGGCGCGGGCACTTAGTCCTTTCGGGGTCGGCGTCGGAGCTCGAGCGCGAGCTTCCGTTCTCGGTGTTCGTGCATGCGCTGGACGAGTACGTCGAGAGCCTCGACCCCAACCAGCTCTCCACCCTCGACGACGACGTGCAAGCAGAGCTCGCCCACGTCTTGCCCTCGCTCTCTGCGCTTGCAGCCGGTCGCGCGGTCGCGCTCCAACACGAGCGCTACCGCAGCCACCGCGCGGTGCGCGCGCTACTGGAGCATCTGGCGCAGGCGAGGCCGCTCGTCCTCGTGCTCGACGACTTCCACTGGGCAGACCCGGCGTCGGTCGAGCTGCTCGGTGCCCTGTTGCGCCGGCCGCCCGCGGCGGCGGTACTCACCGTAGTGGCGCTCCGTCCCCGCCAAACCCCGGAGCGTCTTGCAGCCGCGCTCGAGCGGGCGCGTCGTGCTGCGGCGCTAACGCGGCTCGAGCTCGGCGCTCTCACGGCCGTGGAGGCTCGAGAACTCCTCGGCGAACGGGTCGACGCCGCCGGCGCAGCCGTCCTCTACCAGGAGAGCGGTGGCAACCCCTTCTACCTCGAGCAGCTCGCCCGGGCACCCGAGCGCGCAGCTGGAGTCGCCTCCGCTCCCGAGATCTCACTGACCGGCCTCGAGGTCCCGCCGGCGGTCGCCGCCTCGCTGAGCGAAGAGCTCGCGCTGCTGTCGGACGGAGGACGGCTCGTGCTCGAAGGAGCGGCGGTGGCGGGCGATCCATTCGAGCCGGAACTGGCGGCCGCGGCGGCCGCCAGTTCTGAGGCGGCGGCGATGCAAGCACTCGACGAGCTCCTGGAGCTTGATCTCATTCGCACCAGCGACGTGCCTCGACGCTTCCGCTTCCGACACCCGCTCGTCCGGCGCGCCGTGTACGAGGCCACGGCCGGCGGCTGGCGGCTTGGGGCCCACGAGCGGTGC
>DASTCG010000015.1:0-17208 GCA_035711385.1 Gaiellaceae bacterium | reverse complement strand
AGCGCCGGTCCGAGCGGCGGGAGCAACGCCGGATCGGGATTGCCGCTCGCGAGATCGCGCGTGTTCGGCGGCAGCGGCCGCGCCGCGCGCACGCGCAGCGGCGGCTGGCCGGCGACGATCGTTCCGCGGCGACGGTTGGCCTGGACGAGGCCGCGCTCGCGAAGGGCGCGGTAGGCGGCGGCGGCCGTAGCCGGGCTGACCTCGAGGGCCCGAGCGAGCTCCCGAACGGGCGGCAGCTTGGCTCCCGGCTCGAGCCGCCCGTCGACGATCGCCGCCTCGACGGCTGACGAGATCGCGGCGGCGCCGGAGCCGCGTTCGATAATATGTGCTAGCTCAATTGCCATCTTTGTACTGTAACATATCTGAAAGAATCGGCTTCGGGCTCTCCGCCGAGCTGTGGACCGTGCAGCTCGGGATCTTCCTGAACTACCTCGGCTGGGGCGCAGTGATGCCGTTCGAGGTCATCTACCTCCATGACGGCCGGGGCTTCGGCCTCGGCGTCGCCGGCCTGGTCGTCGGCGTCGTCACCGGCCTCGCTGTGCTCGCCGCCCCGGTCGCCGGCGCCGTCATCGATCGCGTCGGCGCCCGAGCGACCGCGGCCGCGGGCAGCGTCGCGCTCGCCGCCGGGTACGCCGGCCTCGCCGTCGCGAGCACCCCGACGCAGGCATTCCTCGCGGCAGCCTCCGCAGGCATCGGAAACGGCGCGCTGCTCCCGAGCCAATCCACCCTGCTCGCGTCCCTCGCGCCGCGGGAACTGCGGCACCGCTCCACGGCTGTCTCACGGGTCGCCGCCAATCTCGGCGTCGCCCTCGGCGGTGCGATCGGCGGTCTTGTCGCCACGCATGGACTGAACGGCTTCGTCGCGCTCTATCTCGTCAACGCCGCCACCTACCTCCTCTACGTGGCGATCCTGGTCGTGGCCGTTCGTGGGGAAGCTCGGCGGGAGCGGGTCGCGGCCGGATACAGGCGGCTCATTCGCGACCGGCCGTTCGTTCGGCTGGCGTTGACGGACATCGCCGTCGTCGCCGTCGGATGGGGTGTTTTCACCTGGATCGTCCCCGCCTACGCGCGCGAGGAGATCGGCTCGAGCCCGCGTCTGATCGGGATGCTGCTCTTCGCGAACGCCCTCACGGTCGTCCTTGCGCAGATCCCGGTGGCGAAACTGTCCGAGGGCCGGCGGCGAGCGCCGACCATGGCGCTCGCCGCGCTCGTCTTCGTGGCGGCGTGCCTGCTCGTCGTCGGCGCCGACTTCCTCCGCCCGAGCTACGCCAGCGTGGTCTTGCTCGCGGCGGCGGTCACCGTCGGCGTCGGGGAGTGCTGCCACACGACGGTGCTGATGCCGCTCACAGCCGATCTCGCGCCCGCGACGTTGCGCGGCCGCTACATGGCCGCGATGGGGCTGTCGTGGTGGCTGGGCCTCGCGCTGGCGCCGACGCTGGGCGCGCAGCTGCTGAGCGTCTCGCCGCCGGGGGCGCTGCTCGTCTCGGCCGGCGTGGCGCTCGCTGCCGGCCTCTCGGCGCTGGCCCTCGAGCGGGAGTTGCCGCCGGCGATTCGCCTGACGCCGCACCCTGTCGAGGCGCGGTGAGCGCCGCCGAGGCCGCGGGCCGCGCGGCCGAGCGAGCGGACGCCCCCGCCCTCGCGGCCGCGCTCGTGACCGTGACGCTCTGGGGCTCGGCCTTCGTCGCCATCCGCGATGCCGGCGGGACGCTGTCGCCCGGGTCGCTCGCGCTGGGTCGACTGCTCGTCAGCCTGGTCGTGCTCGGCGCCGCAGCCGCCGTCCGGCACGAGCCTCTGCCGCGGCGGCCCGACCTCGTACGGATCGCGGCTTTCGGGGTCCTCTTCCTCTGCGTCTACAGCGTCACGCTGAACGCTGCCGAACGCCGGGTCGACGCCGGGACGGCCGCGATGCTGATCAACACCGGCCCGATCCTGATCGCGATCCTCGCCGGGATCTTGCTGAAGGAGGGCTTCCCGCGGCGGCTCTTCGCCGGCTGCGCCGTCGCGTTCGCGGGTTGCGTCCTGATCGGGCTCGCCGGCTCGCAGGCGGGCTCCGGGGTCGGCCCCGGAATCGCGCTGCTGATCCTCGCCGCCTTCGCGTACGCGGCAGCCGTCGTCATCCAGAAACCGGTGCTGTCACGCGCGACGCCCCTGCAGGTGACCTGGCTCGGCTGTGCCGCCGGGGCGGTCGCCTGCCTGCCGTTCGCGCCGACGCTTGCCGGAGAGCTGGACGATGCCGGCGCCGCCACGATCGGCTGGATGATCTACCTCGGCGTCGGACCGACGGCGCTCGGCTTCGCGACCTGGGCATACGCGCTACGGCGAATGAGCGCCGGCCGCCTGGCCTCGCTTGCATACCTGATCCCGGTGGTCGCGATCCTGCTCGGGTGGGCGCTCCTCAGGGAGACACCGCCGTGGCTCGCCGCCGTCGGCGGAGCGCTCTGCCTCTCCGGCGTCTACCTCGCCCGCCGGTAGGCGGCGACGCGGCCGCTATCCCTTCGCCGGAAGTGAGCGAGCATAGGCCGTGCCGAGCTTCACCCACCTCGCCAGCTCGCGCTTCGTGCGGACATCGCCCGCGTCGACCCGCAGCCATCCGTCCATCTGCCGCCCGCGCATCTCCATCGGGCGGGCGCTCGTCGTCGCGACGAGCTCGTCCGACTGCTCGGGGTCGACGCGAACCAGGATGCCGCCCTGGCCGCTCGCCCCGATCGCCATGTTGCCGCCGATGAGGAAGGCGAGTCCGCCGAACATCCGTTGCTCGCTCAGGTCGGATTCGCCGCTCACCAGCTCTCGAATGCGATCGGCGAGCTCCTCGTCGTAGGCCATCTCGACGATCGTACGCTCAGCCCGCGCGCTTGACGGCGTAGTCCGCCACTCCACCCTCTAGACGGGCGAACGCCCGCTCGCCCTGCGCCCGCAGCTCGGGGCCGATCCTGGAGGCGCGCGCACCGACCAGCGCCCGCCGGCGGGAGAACTCGATCAGCGCCCGGTGAACCCCGACGAGCGCGTTCGCGACCGTCCGCGGCTCGACGTCGTCCGTCACGGAGCCGGTCTCCTCGGCAATCAGCGCCGCGAGAGCCGCCGCGTAGCGGTCGAAGACCTGCCGCTCGCGCGCGAGCAGCGCAGGAGAGTCGGCGATCACGCGGCTGATCGTCTGCAGCTGCCTCGTCGCCTCGTCGTCGCCCCCGAGCGCCTCGAGGTCGAAGACTCCGCGCGGCTGCAGGAGGAAGCGGCGGAAGGCGCCGAGCACGCTCTCGCCGGGCTCACGCGTCCGCACCGCGTCCAGGAGCTCCTCCTCGAACGCCTCGAGCCGGCTGTAGAAGAGGTCCTCCTTCGTCGGGAAGTAGTTGAAGACCGTCTTCTCGGCCACGTCGGCCTCGCGTGCGATCTCGGCCACCGTCACGGCCTCGAAGCCGCGCTCCGCGAAGAGCCGCCGGGCCGTGTCGGCGATCAGCTGTCGGGTCTGCTCCTTCTTCCGCTCCCGAAGACCCGGCTGCGCGCTCATGGATTCATGATACTCTTACACGAATATTTTAGTGACTGAAAAAAGAAGGTGAGAGTAAGGAGATGGCCACGACGCAACAACGAAGCACCGACCACCGCGCCCGGGTGGCGCTGCCGTTCGCCGCCATCGTGCTCGCGATGCTTCCCGCCGTCCTCGACCAGACCATCCTGGCCACGGCGCTGCCCGTCGTCGCGCGCGACCTCGGCGGCCTCCGCGACCTCTCCTGGATCGTCACCGCCTATGTGGTCGCCGCCGCCGCGACGACTCCACTCTGGGGGAAGCTCGGCGACCGGTACGGACGCAAACCGTTGCTTCAGCTCGCGCTCGTCGTCTTCGTCGCAGCCTCGGCCCTCTGCGGTGCAGCCCAGGACATCTCGCAGCTGATCGGCCTGCGGACGGTGCAGGGCGCCGCCGCCGGCGGCTTGATGGCGCTTGCGATGGCGGCGGTCGGCGACCTCGTCTCCCCGCGGGAGCGCGGCCGCTACCAGGGCTACATCGCCGCCACGTTCGCCGCCGCGACCGTCGTCGGCCCACTCCTCGGCGGGTTGCTCGTGGACGGCGCGAGCTGGCGCTTCGTCTTCTTCGTCAACCTGCCGGTCGGCGCAGCCGCACTCGTCGGGCTGAGTCTGCGGCTTCCGTCGCCGCAGGTCGAGCGGCCAGAGCATCCGCTGGACGTCCTCGGCGCGGCCTTGCTCGCGGCGGCCACCGGCGGGCTGATGCTGACGTGCATCCTGGGGGGCAGCCGCTACGCCTGGGATTCCGCACCCGTGCTGGCGCTCTTCGGCGCGACGGTGGTCCTCTCGGCCGCACTTCTCGCACTCGAGAGGCGTGTCCCGGATCCGATCGTCCCGCTCCACCTGCTGCGGACGCGAACGGTCGGCCTCGTCAGCGCTGCCCTCTTCCTGTCCGTCGCGGCGCTCTTCGCGATCACCGTGTTCGTGCCGCTTTTCCTGCAGACGACGACGGGCGCCACTCCGACCGAGGCCGGTCTGCTGCTTGCTCCCGCGATGCTCTCGATCGCCGTCTCGACGACGATCTCGGGACGGAGCATGGCGCGCACCGGCCGCTACAGGCGCTTCCCGGTCGCCGGGCTGGCGATGATGGCGGCGGCCCTCGTGGCCTTGGCGGTGCTCGCCTCCGACCCGTCCCGGCTCGCCGTCGCCGCCGGCCTCGTCCTGTTCGGGCTCGGCTTCGGAATGGTTCCCCAGGTCCTGATCACCGCCGTGCAGAACAGCGTCGACCGAAGCGAGCTCGGCATCGCCACCGCGACCGTCGGCTTCTTCCGCGCGCTCGGCGGAGCCGTCGGCGCGGCGGTGCTCGGCGCCGTCTTCGCGGCCCGCTCGGGTGTGGGTCACTCCGGCGGGGTCGACGGCGTGCTCACCGCCGACGTGATCGACGGCGTGCGCGCGGTGTTCCTCGTCGCGGCTCCGATCACGGCACTCGCTCTCGTCGCCGTGCTCCTGCTCCGCGAGGTGCCTCTCAGAGCCGAGGAGCCGCAGGCACAGGCTCGCAGGGACGCCGGATCGGCGGCGCCTGGCGTCGCGCGCTAAAGGCCTCTGCACGGCCGCCTTCCTGATTGGCCCGGGCGCCTGGACAGCTCGGAGCCCATGGTGTATTCCTGGGCCTCCGCGTCCACGTCGCTTTGGGGGGACATCATGCGCCAGCGCGTTTTCGTCCTTGCTACGACGGTAGTCGCCGCCGTCGCGATCGGGTCTTCGGCACAGACGGCCGCCGCTGCGCCGGCAGCGTGCGATCCGATTCAAACGCCGCCGGTCTTCGCCGGCGTCGTTCCCACGTCGAAGCAGGTGCTTGGCTTCCCCCTCGGCTCGCAGGAGGTAACGGCCGCCGAGACGAACGCGTACGTCGACGCCGTCGACGCCGCCAGCGACCGAGTCGTCAGCGGCACCTTCGGCACGACGCCGCAGGGTCGTGAGCTGCGCTACGCGCTCGTCGGCGATCCCGACAACGTCTCGCCCGGCGGCCTCGCCGCCGTCCAGGACGCGATGCGCACGCTGCGGGATCCCGAGACGCCGGCGCGGGAGGCGGAGCGGCTGGCGCGCACGACGCCCGTCGTCCTGTGGCTCATGGACAACGTCCACGGCGGCGAGGAGAGCGGCACCGACGCCGCCCTGCGCGTGCTCTACGAACTCGCCGACCGCACCGACTGCGCAGCGACGCAGATCCTCGACAACGCCGTAGTCGGATTCATCCCGACGCAGAACCCGGACGGACGCGAGGCCGAGACGCGGCAGAACTCCTACGGGTTCGACATGAACCGCGACTGGTTCGCGCGGACGCAGGCCGAGACCGACACGAAGCTCGAGCTCCTGCGGCGCTATCCCGGCCAGCTCTTCATCGACGGCCACGAGATGGGCGGGAACCACTACTTCTTCCCGCCGACCGCCGACCCCACCTACCACGAGATCACGTCGCAGTCGATGTACTGGCAGGACGTTCTCTACGGCGGCGCGCTCGCGGCGGAGTTCAAGCGGCAGCACATCCAGTTCTTCACCGACAAGGTCTTCGACTTCTTCGCCATGGTCTACGGCGACACCGTGCCCGCCACCTCGTTCGGCGCCGCCGGGATGACCTTCGAGAAGGCGAACTTCGACCCGATCGCGCAGCGAACGTACGAGCACTACGTCACCCACTGGGTCTCGATCTCCCAGGGCGCGCTCAACCGCGAGGACATCCTCAACGACTGGCACGCCGGCTGGGCCGAGGCGTTCCGCCAGGGACTTTCGGGCGAGCTCGAGCCGAACGAGGTGAACGACCGCGGGAACACGGTTCAGCTCCTCGTGCCGAACGAGAAGGTGCGCCACTACTTCCTGCGGGCCGACGACCCGACGAAGGCAGCCGAGGTGCAGATGCTCGTTCGGCGACTGCAGCGGATGGACGTGCAGGTGTACCGCCTGACCGCGCCGCTCGCCGTTCCGGACTTCAAGGCATACGGCCGGCCGGCAGGCGGAGCCGTGTTCCCGGCGGGGACCTACTGGATCCCGATGGCGCAGATGCAGAAGCACTGGATCCAGTCGATGCTCAACGAGAACACCTACGTGCCCTTCCCGTACTTCTACGACGTCAGCGGCTGGAGCAACCCGCTGCTCCTCAACCTGAGCGGCGGCCGCTCGGGCGCCGTGCTCTTCCCGGCGGCTGAGCTCGTGGGGCCGCTCGCCGCTCCGGCGCAGCCGCCGCTGCCTGCGCAGCCCCCGCGCGTCGCCGTCTACCAGCTCTCGAGCGGAACGTCGGGCTTCGAGTCCACGGGCTGGCTCCGCTACCTGCTCGAGCAGGAGTGGCACCTGCCGTACCAGCGTGTGACCGCAGCGCAGATCGCAAGCGGCGCCCTCTCCGGCTTCGACGTGCTGCTCGCCCCGAACGGCGTCTCCACGACGGCTTCGAACGCGCTCGGGCCGACCGGCCGGAAGGCGGTGCTGGACTGGGTCAACGCCGGCGGCGAATACGTCGGCTGGCGCGGCGGCGCCGACCTCGCCGCCCGCCTCGGCCTGACCACGGCACGGATCGCGGAGCCGCACTCCGACGTCGCCGGGGCGCTGATCCGCGTTGCGGTCGATTCCGCGAGCCCGCTGGCCGCCGGCGTCGGCCCGTTCAACTGGGTCTTCTACGACTACGACCTCGTGATGACGGCGTCGAGCCCGACCCACGTCGCCGCCCGCTTCCCCGCGTACGGGAGCGAGGACTTCTTCGTCTCGGGCTTTGCCCGCGGCGAGTCCGAGCTCGGCGGCACGGCCGCCGTCGTGGACGAGCCGGTCGGCGCCGGTCGCGTCGTCGTCTTCTCCACCGACCCGAACTACCGGGCCTGGAGCGTCGGCATGCAGAAGATGCTTCGCAACGCCGTTCTCGGTCCGGACGCCTTTGCCGGGGCGGCTGCGCGCGCCGGCTCCCGGACACGCGCGGGCGCTGAGCGGGCCGCCAAGGACGCGGCCGCCGAGGTAGTCGAGCTCGAGTCGCCTCTGCGGCTTAGCGTGGATCCGGGGAGCGTCGACGCGGCGCGCGCCGTGCTCGCGCGCCACGGGGCGAGCTACACCTTGCGCACGACGGGGAACAAGGCGACGTTCCTGATCGCAAACCCGGGCGGGCTCTCGGGCGACGAGCACCCGTACGCGGCGGCCCTTCCGGGCGAACTGCTCGCGGCCGGCGTCCGAGTCATCGCCTACCGCGTGCCGTAGGCCCGGCTGTTTCAGCTCGACCGCGGCGAGAGCCCGCGAACACATCGATTACCCGCGCGTTCGGTCGACACCCACCGGATCGCCGGCTGCTGGTGCTGCAGGGTCGGGGGCTCCTTCACGCTCTGCGGCGAGAACGATCAAGGTGTCGCCTGCACGGGTGTCGGGCGCGTGTCCGTCTGCCAGGACGCTCAGCCGGCCCCCTGATCGGACGACGAACAACGGCGTGTCTGTCCGTCCCGCGCCCGTTGTCTCTGGCGTGCGAGTCACGATTCGTGCGCCTGCGGCGAATTGCCGATCGAGCTCCTCGAAGGTGAGCGAGCGGTCTCCGAGGATGCCGGCCTCTCTCGACGGTGGTACCAGGTGTGGTTCCTCGGGGTGCGGAGCGATGCGGAAGACGTGCTCGTGACCGAGCTCGTCCCGGAGGTCGGCCGCGCCGAGCGTGTTGAAGTCGTCGCTCTCCGTCAGGAAGAGGGCGTCGGTGACCTCCTCGAGCTCCGCCTCACGGCTGACCGCGTCAACCATGATCCGGCCACGGTCGGCGTGGAGGCCGGCGCCTTGCGCGGCCGTCCGGTGGTCCGCCGGCCCGACCCACATGCGGACGGCGACCCCGGAGCGCTCGAGGGCCTCGGCGATCTCGCGCGCCCATGCGTGGCCGCCGACGATGAGCACCTGGGTGCCGCCCGAACCGGCAACCCCGAGGATGCGTGCGCCGGGCGAAGCGGTGAGCCCGTAGATGACGACCGTGCTGAAGATCGCAATGAAGACGATCGGAAGCACCTTGTCGGCGCCGGCAATGCCCTCCTGTGCCAGCTTGGGCCCGAAGGCCGAGGCCGTGGCTCCGGCGACGATGCCCCTCGGGGCCATCCAGGCGACGAAGGCGCGCTCGGGCCAGGCGAGCGGGGAACGCAACGTGGCAAGCGCGACAGACGCCGGACGGATCAGCAGGATCATGACGGCAAGGAGAACAAGCGCCTCGGGCATGACCGAGCGGACGTCCTGCGGTGAGACCGATGCCGCGACGAGGACGAAGAGCACGCCGATCAGCAGCTGCACCAGCGTCTCCTGGAACTCGAAGAGCGAGAGGCTGATGTCGATTCGGCGCTGATTCCCGACGGCGATCCCCATCAGAACCGCCGTCATCAAGCCGGCGTCGTCGTTGAGCAGATCGGCCGCCACGACGGCGGCGACGACGACCATCAACGTCGCCGGGACGATCATTCGCGGGGCGCTTCGCTGGACTTCGCGCAGCAGAAGCAGAAGCGCCGGTGCTCCCACGAGACCGACGAGGGCGCCGATGCCGAGCGCCAGCAACATCTCTCCTGGCTGCCAGCCCTTGCCCGAGCTGACACTCTGAAAGACGAGCACGCCGAGCAACGCACCGACCGGATCGATGAGGGTGCCCTCCCACTTGAGTAGGGAACGGACATCTCGCGTCGGACGGATGAATGCGAGCAGCGGGAGGACGACGGTCGGCCCCGAAACGACGAGAATCGCGCCGATGAGGACGGCGACACTGCGGTCGATCCCGTCGTAGAGCACGGCGACCGTCGCTGCGACCGCGAGCCACGTGATGAGCCCGCCCGCCAAGACTAATCGGACGACCGCCTTGCGGATTCCCGGGCGGACCTCCCCGAACGACAGTCGCAGCCCGGCCTCGAACAGGATGATGCCCACCGCGATCGAGACGAACGGCTGGTAGAGGGCGCCCAGTAGCTCGTCCGGATGAACGTCGTCGGTTGCGATGCCGGCGACGAATCCGACCGGAAGCAGCAAGACCAGCGCCGGGATCCTCAGCGAGCGCGCTACGAGCTGCGAGCCGACCGCGAGGGTAAGGACGAGCCCGAGTCCGAACAGAATCTGGTTCGTGGACACCGTCGGCGTCGATGCTCCCGCCGGGCGCTCGACCCGTCGTCGTACAGATCGGATGAACGCCTGCCGCCCCTGTCTGTCGCGCAGAGGCGACGCGCTGCCTGTACGTTCGCGGCGCGGTGACGAAGACGCAGTACTACACGGCGACGACACTCGACGGCTACATCGCAGACGAGGCGAACGGCGTCGAGTGGCTGTTCGAGGTCGACCGGGGCGAGAGCGCCGGCGAGGAGTTCACGGAATTCTTCGCCGGGGTCGGAGCGATGGCGATGGGCGCGACGACCTACGAGTGGATCCTCGAGCATCAGGGCGAGCCGGGGCAGTGGCGTCAGTGGTACGGCGAGACGCCGTGCTGGGTCTTCACGCACCGCGACCTCCACCCGATTCCCGAGGCATCGATCTCCTTCGTGGAGGGAGACGTCCGGCCGGTCCATCAGCGGATGACGAAGGCCGCGAACGGCAGGAACATCTGGCTCGTGGGCGGCGGCGAACTCGTCGGCCAGTTCGCCGATCGAGGGCTACTGGACGAGATCCTCGTCGGCGTCGCCCCGGTGACGCTCGGCGGCGGCGCACCGCTCCTGCCCCGCCGCCTTACCGCCTCGCAGCTCGAACTCGCGGACGTCGCCCGCCAGGGCCAGTTCGCCCGGCTCGTCTACCGGTTGCGGCGATAGACGTCCGCCGAGATCGAGATGATCCCCCGGCGTGACGGCGGCGACAGTGCTGGCACTCGTGGCTGCGGCGATCTTCGCGCTCTCCACCGTGCTCCAGCAGCGCGGAGGGCTGAAGGCGCCGCCGCTCTCGCTGCGGCATCCCGAATCCTTCGTCCACCTCGCCGGGCAGGTGACGTGGCTCGTCGGGATGGCGCTGCTGCTCCCCGGCTGGGCACTCCAGGCGATGGCGCTCGACCGTGGGCAGGTCGCCGTGATCCAGCCGATCCTGACGATGACGATCGTCTTCGTCCTGCCGCTCGGCTGGTGGCTGACGGCGCAAACGGTGACGCTGAAGCAGGTGCTCGAGGCCTGCGTCGTCGTCGGGGGCCTGGCCGTGTTCATCGTCTTGGGCGACCCTGCGGGCGGCCGGACCGACGCGCCGGGCTGGGAGTGGCTCGTCGCGATCGTGCTGATCGCCCTCCTCTGCGTCGTTCTCCTGCCGCTGGGCGGCAAGGAGCGGCCGTCGCTACGGGCGGGCGTCTACGGAACGATCGCCGGCGTCCTCTTCGGGCTCGCGGCGACGCTGACGAAGCCGACGATCGAGCTGCTCCACGCCGACGGCCTCTCCGGTGTCCTCAGCGACTGGCGGGTCTACGTGCTCCTGCTCGCGGGCGCCATTGGGATCCTCTATCAGCAGGTCTCGCTGCAGACGGCCCGACTCGCCCCCGCCGTCGCGACGACCTCCGTCGCCAACCCGCTCGTCAGCGTGCTCCTCGGCGTCGTGCTCCTGGAGGAGCGGCTCGCTCCACCCACCTGGCACAAGGTCGTCGCCTTCGCGGCACTCGGGATCGCGCTCGCAGCTGCGGTGGCGATCTCGCTGTCCGAGGAGCGGGCGCGAAGCTCGTCCCGGACGGAGCCTGCAGGGGAGGATTACGCGGCCGGCGCCGTGCCCGGCTCGACGTAGCCGCGCGGCTACGAGCGCTGGACGCCCATGGCGATGGTGCCGAGGTAGCCGTCCCCGTTCCGGCTCAGCTTCAGCACCGAGCGCCGGCCCCCATTCCGATAGATCGAGTCGGTCGCGTTCCGCGTGTCGCGCCTCCGTCGTCGCGAGTACGGCAACCGCTTGTAGACGCGGTCGGTGAGCGCATCGGGGAAGAAGAGCTGCCCGGTGTGCAGCGTGCGCCCGCCCAGATAGACCTTGACGTGGATGTGGACAGTCCGGCCGCTGTACCAGCCCGGGTAGACGGTCCTGAAGGTCGCGATCCCGTTCCTGTCGGTCCGCTGGATTCCCCTCATAAACGTGCGGTTCTGGGTGCCTTGCACCGAGGTCCCCGAGTACACGCCGCCGGCGTCGCAGTGCCAGACGTCGACGGCGGCGCCCTTGATCGGCTTGCAGCTCGAAACGTCGAGTACACGGAGCCGCAGAGCGAGCGGCACCCCCGGCCTTCCCTCGGTGATGTTGCGACGGACCTTGTCCCCCTCGAGGTAGTAGGGGCCCGCGGTCATCTCCGGCGACAGCACGCAGCTCACGAGCCCCGAGGCCACGGCGGCCGGTCCCGTGCCCGCCGCCTCGGCCTCCGAGCCTTCGAGGAGCTCCCTGGCGCCGAAGGCGCCTGCACCGAGCGCTGCCGCCGCGAGGCCTCCGAGCTTGAACAGCGCGCTTCGGCGGCTGACTGTGTCTTCGGGTTTCGGTGTCGTGTCCATGGCCTCGGAGCCTAGGCAGCTGGTCTAGGAGTGCGCTGAGGGTTGTATGAGTACACGCTGGGTCTCCGCTGGGGCCCAGTCCTCGCTACCGTCCTGGACGGCAATTGCGAACCCCTGACGCAACCGGAGCGAAGCCGTGACTCATCGTGGCGCAGCCCCTGCCGAGATGCACAGCATCACGCCGCACATCGTCGTCCGCGACGCAGACGCGGCATGCACGTGGTACCGCCAGGCGCTGGGAGCCGTCGAGCGAACGCGGCTGACGCTCCCGAGCGGAAAGGTGATGTATGCCGAGCTGCGCCTCGGCGACTCCCCGGTGATGGTCGCTGACGAGTTCCCCGAGTTCGGCATCGTCTCGCCGCTTGCGATCGGCGGCACCGCGGTCGTCCTTCACCTGTTCACGGATGACGTCGATGCGCTCTGGCAGAGTGCGACCACCGCGGGCGCCGAGGTCGTCGTCCCGCTGGACGACCAGTTCTGGGGAGACCGCCAAGGGCAGCTGCTGGACCCATTCGGGCACAAGTGGAACCTCGCGCAGCACCTCCGCGACGTGTCGGAGGACGAGCTGGTCGAGGCCGCCGCGGCCGCGTTCGGAGGCGATCCGACCGAGGATCGCTGAGCGTACGAAGGTACGGGCGGTCGGCCGTAGCATCGCGGCATGAGCGTCGTCCTCGTGCACGGGTTCCCGGAGACCAGCCGGATCTGGGATCCGCTGAGAAGCCTCCTCGCTGAGGAATCGGTTGCCCTGGCAATGCCCGGATTCGCCGTCCCTCGGCCTGCGGGATTCACCGCGACGAAGGACGCCTACGCAGACTGGCTAGCCGACGAGCTGGGCAAGATCGAGCAGCCCATCGATCTCGTGGGGCATGACGTGGGCGCGCTGATCTCGCTCCGTGTGGCCACTGTCGGCGAGGTGCGCTTGCGCAGCTTCGCGGTGGATGTGGCACCGATCTTCCATCCGGACTTCGTCTGGACCGAACGCGTCCGGGGACTGCAGACGCCCGGCGTCGGCGAAGCACTCATGCGGGCCATGCGCGAGGCGGCGCCGGAGGATCCGGAGAGCACCGCCGCCCGGTTGGCCTCGGGCGGCGTGCCGGTCGGTCATGCGCGAGAAATGGGAGAGGCGCACGACGAGACGATGAGCCGCAGCATCCTCGACTTCTACCGATCCGCGGCTCCGAACGTGGCCGCGGATTGGTGGAACGACGTCGCGGGGCCGACTCCCTCGCACGGGCTGATCCTCTTGCTGCCGGACCCACCCGAGCAGGAGCGGATGTCCTTGGAGGTGGCGCAGCAGCTCGGCGCCGAAACCGCGAGCTTGCCCGATCTCAATCATTGCTGGATGGCGGAGGCGCCCGAGACCGTGGCCCCGGTCCTGCAGCGCTTCTGGTCTTCACTCGGCCGAACCTGAGACGCGTACCTCCGTGCCGGTCGGCCTGCCCGAAAGTGGGCAGCGCGGTCTGGCTGACCGCGCTGCCGATGACGCCAATTCGACCGTGAGGAGCTCGCGTTACGCCGCAGGCGCCTTCATCGACTCCACGTAGCCGCGCACGTCTGCGACCGGCTCCGAATACGCGTCGCCGAGCGCCTCCTCCATCCGGGCCATGTAGTCCTCGGTCCAGGACGGGAACGGGTAGTCGATCGACCGCAGGAACTCGAGCGTCGCGGCCCACCGGATGTCGGCGATCGAGGGATGGTCGCCGCCGATGAACGGCTGGCCGGCGAGGAAGAACGTGTTCAGGACCTCGAGCGGCTCGGCGATCGCCGCCTCCGCGTCCTTCGCCGCCTTCGCCTTCATGTCGTCGTCCGCCTCCGAGGTCGCGACCTCGCCCGGGTACTGTGGGAAGCCGAGCGTCGGGTAGGTCGCACGCGCGAGCAGCGGATAGAAGGTGCCGATCAAGTAGAACATCGCGTTGTCGACGATCGCTCGCTTCGCGGGATCGGGCGGATAGAACCGGTCGAGACCGTGCTTGTTGCAGAGGTAGGCCATGATCGCGCAGCTCTCGCCCATCGCGCCTCTCGGCAGGCCCTCGTCCTCGAGCATCGGCGTCAGGTGGGCCGGGTACTTCGCCACGAACTCGGGCCCGGTGGTCTTCCCCCAGACGTCCTGCTCGTCGATGCCGAGCCCTGCGGCCCGCATGAAGATCCGAACGGTCAGGTTGTTCACGCTCGGCTTGAGGATGTTCACCGTGTAGGTCGTCACGTGCGCTCCTTTCGGTAGGGGTGCTTGGGCGAGCGGTCGTCGGACAACGACTCGCGCGACCGCCCGACGAGCAGCTCGATCGCGTCCGCGAGGTGATCCTGGGCGATGTTGTAGTCGCCTCGCTCGACCCGGATCTTGTGCGCCTCGAGCAGGACCTCGGCGTGTGTGAAGCCCGACGGCGGCTCGAAGCGATACGAGGAGAGCTCGATCAGGAGGCCGAGCGGGTCCTCGAAGTAGAGCGAGTCCATGAACCCGCGGTCCTTGACGCCGGAGTGGCGGATCTTCCGCTCGTCGAGCCGCTCGACAGCCTGGTCGAAGATCGCCTTCGAGACAGCGAACGCGATGTGGTGCACGGTGCCGATGTCCATCGACGTCCGGGTTGGGTCGGGGCTCCGCTCCTCGTTCGTGAACACGGTGATCAGCCGGCCGTCGCCCGGGTCGAAGTAGAGGTGGCTCTCCGACTCGTTGTCGAGGTTCGGCTGCTCGAAGACGAACGGCATGCCGAGGACGCCCTCCCAGAAGTCGATCGACGTCTGCCGGTTCGCGCCCACGAGCGTGATGTGGTGGACACCCTGGCTCTGCAGCTTTCGCACAGTGTCTACCGCTCGACCAGACTCGACTTGTACTCGCTCCGGTGCAGGCTCCCCCACGGCACCAGCTCGACGTGCGTCTGGACCACGAGCACGTCCCTGATCTTCTCACGGATCGCGTCGGCCAGCGACTCGTCCGGCCGGATCTCGCGGGCGAGCTCCACGGCCACGGGGAGCGGCGGCTCCTGCTTCACCCCCGGCGCCCGCGGCCTGACGAGGATGTTGCCGCTCGTCTCCGCGAACCCGCCCACGACCTCCCTCACGGCGGACGGGAAGACGTTCACGCCCCGGACGATGAGCATGTCGTCGGTCCGCCCGACGCAACGGATCCGCGGCCCGGTGCGGCCGCATGGGCACGGGCTCGTCCGCACCACGACGTGGTCGCGGGTGCGAAACCTGAGCAGGGGCGCCGCCCGGTGCCGGAGGTGGGTGAGCACGAGCTCCCCCGACGCGCCGTCCGCCATCGCGAGCGCCTCGCCGGTCTCAGGGTCGATGAGCTCGGCGTGGACGAACCCGCGGGCCCCGAGATGCATCCCGTCCTGCTCCTCGCACTCGCCCCAGAGCGAGACCCCGATGTCGCCGACGCCCATCGCCTCGGTGACCCTCGCGCCCCACCCCGCCTCGAGTCTCGCTCGAAAGGCCGGCTCGCCGCCGCCGGGCTCGCCGGCGACGAGGACGCGCTCGACGCTCGAGTCGCGCAGGTCGGCGCGATCGAGCAGGTGCGCCGCGTACGAGGGCGTCAGGACGACGGCCTCCGGCCGCAGCTGCTCGATCGATCGCAGGAGCCGCTCGGTGTTCCCGGTCCCGACCGGGATGTGCGACAGGCCGAGTCGGTCGAACGCCGTGAGCGCCGCGCCCGCCACGAACGGCCCGGCGTTGTAGGTCGAGACGATGCGCTGACCGGCCTCGACGCCCGAGGCGGCGTAGCTGCGAGCCGAGCCCGCCACCCAGTTCTCGAGGTCCCCGAAGGTGAGCGGGATGTAGCTCGGCGTGCCCGTCGTCCCGCTCGTCGAGTAGATGCGGACGAGCTCGGATGCGTCCGCGCAGAGGTGGGAGCCGAACGGGTTCTCGGGCGTGACGGTGGCGCGAAGCTCGTCCTTCTCGGTCAACGGCAGCTCCGCAATGTCCGACAGGGAGTCGCCCGGCGCGGGGCCGAGCTTCTCGCGGTAGAACGCCGACCGCTCGAGCAGGTAGGCGAGCTGGACGCGGAAGGCCTCGCCGTCGGCCGAGAGCTGCTCCTCCCACGGCCGCGTCTCGACCTCATCCGCCGTACTCGCTCGCCTCCTCCGCGGCCCGTGCGAGCCGGAAGCCGATCGGGTGCTCCTGCTCTTCGGCGAGGTGCGCGAGCAAGCTCGCCGTTCGAGCCAGGATCGGAATCGCCTTCGCCGCCGAAGCCGGGTAGCCGAGATCGAGCAGCACTGCCGCGATCGCCATCGAGACGTTCATCGGCAGCGGCTTGCCCCAGGTCTCCGCCACGGCGTCCCGCAGCCCGCGGGCGAAGGCGACATTCGGACCGCTCGCGCCCCGTGCGTCGGCGAGCTCGAGGATCCGCTCGGCCCTGGGATCGACCGGGCGGTGTAGCGGGTGGCCGAAGCCGGGCATCCGCCCGCCCGCGGCGTGGATCTCGGCCGCAACGTTCCGCGGCTCGCGGCCCCGAGCGCCTTCGAGCAGCCGGGCGCACTCCTCCGACGCGCCGAGCACGACCGGCCCGGCACCGAGGATTCCGGCGGCGACGGCGCCCTGCAGCGACGACGGATCCGCAGCGAGCGTCATCCGCGCGGCGACGTTGCTCGGCATCAGCCCGTGCTCGGCGATCGAGACGAGCAGCAGGTCGAGGAAGAACGTCTCGTCCTCGGTCGGCTCCCGGCCGGTGAGCAGCAGATGGAAGTACTCGGTGAACGTCAGCCGGCCCATGAGGTCACCAGTGAGATCGCGCCCGCGGACCTCGACCCGGTCGGGGAAGGCCCGGCCGACCGACGTGCTAGGCGGCTCCATCGACCCTCCTCGCTCCGGCGACCATCGCTTCGAGCTTCCGGAACGCCCTGTCGCGCGGCAGATACTTCATCCCGCAGTCGGGTGCGACCACGAGCCGCTCGGGCGGCACGACCTCGATGGCCCGTTCGATCCGCTGCGCGACGAGGTCGGCCGTCTCCACCTCCTCTGCGCCGAGGTCGAGGACTCCGAGCACGATCGTCTTCCCGGACACGTCGCGCAGCACCTCAGGATCGAGGTTCGGTTGCGCCGCCTCGAGCGAGAGGTGCGTCGCCGCGCAGTCCTCGAGCTCGCGCAGGAACGGGTACCCGGAAGGCCGGTCGTGGACGATGTGCGCGTAGCCGAAGCAGGTGTGCAGCACCGTGTCGCCGTCGATCCCGGCGAGCGCACGGTCGATCGCCTCGATCGCGTACTCGCGCGCCTGCTCCGGCCGGGCCTGGAGGTACGGCTCGTCGATCTGGACGACGTCCGCGCCCGCCACCTTGAGGTCACGCAGCTCCTCGTTCACCGC
>DASTCG010000014.1:0-10231 GCA_035711385.1 Gaiellaceae bacterium | reverse complement strand
TGCGCGGCGTCTCGGAGCTGGCGCGAATCGGTCCGGCCGAGGTGCGCGAGCGCTACGGCGTCGAGCCCGCGCAGGTGCCCGACTTCATCGCATTGCGCGGCGACCCGTCCGACCGCATTCCCGGCGCGCCGGGCGTCGGGCCGAAGACCGCCGCCTCGATCATCAAGCAGTACGGCTCGCTGGACGCGGCCCTCGACGCCGGCCGCTTTCCCAACCTGCGGGAGGAGTTGCTGCTCTACCGACGAATTGCAACCGTCGACGCCTCCGCTCCTCTCCCTCCCCTCCAAGATCAGTCCCCGAAATGGGCGGAGGCGTCCTCCCTCCTCGACTCCTGGGGCCTAGGCAACCTCGCCGGGCGCGTTGCTGCTCGTTCGGCATAGCGCGCCGGAGCTCGACCCCACAGCTCCGTCGGAGGAGTGGCGGCTGAGCGAGGAGGGGCGGAGGCGCTGCGGGCGTCTCGCAGAACGCCTGGCCGAGCACGAGCCGCGGGCGCTCCTGTCGAGCACGGAGGCGAAGGCCCGCGAGACCGCGGAGCTGGTGGCACCTGCGCTCGGGCTCGAGGTTCAGCTCTCCGACGAGGTGCGGGAGACCGCCCGGCGGACGGTCGGCTGGCTCGACCGAGAGGAGATCGACCGCGGGATCCGCGCGCTCTTCGGGCGGCCCGACGAGGTCGTCTTCGGCGAGGAGAGCGCCGCGGCGGCGCTGGCGCGCTTCGAGCGCGCGGTCGACGGACTTCCCGAGCCTTCAGTCGTGGTGACGCACGGGACGGTGCTCAGTCTGTACGTGGCCGCACGGACGGGGCGCGACCCGTACGAGCTCTGGCGCGGGCTCGAGCTTCCCGACCTCGTCGTCGTCTGATGGAGCTCGTCAGCCACCGCGACATGGCGCGTCTGCACCCGACGGGCGACCATCCGGAACGGCAGGAGCGCCTGCGCATCCTCCATGAGCGGTTCCCGTTCCGCGAAGCACCGCCCGCGACGGACGCCGACATCCTCCGCTGCCACTCCCCCGAGCTCGTCGAGCTCGTCCGCGGCTTCAGCCGGCCGGTGCTCATCGGCTACGACACGGTGGCGACCGAGACGACCTACGAGGCGGCGCTGCTCGCGGCCGGCGCCTCGATCGAGGCTGCTCGGAGCGGGGACTTCGCGCTCGTCCGGCCGCCCGGCCACCACGCAACGCCCGACGCGGTCATGGGCTTCTGCTTCTTCAACAACGCGGCGGTCGCCGCCCGCTACGCGCAGGCGGAGCTGGGGCTCGGCCGGGTTGCGATCCTCGATTGGGACGTCCACCACGGCAACGGCACGGAGGACATCTTCCGCGACGACCCGACGGTGCTCTACGCGTCGATGCACCAGTGGCCCTTCTATCCGGGCACGGGCGGCCCGCAGGACCAGGGTGAGACGCTCGTCAACGTCGCGCTCCCCGCCGGGTCCACCGACGAGGACTACCTCGTCGCGTGGGACGAGCGCGTCGAGCCGGCGCTCCGGCGCTTCGAGCCCGACCTCCTGATCGTCTCCGCCGGCTTCGACGCGCACGAGCAGGATCCCCTCGCCGAGATGCTCGTGACCGAGGCCGGCTTCCGCGAGCTGGCCCGTCGCGCCGCCGGTACCGCACCTCGGGTCTGCGCGGTCCTCGAGGGTGGTTACGAGCTGGACACGCTTCCCGGACTCGTCCAGGCCGCGCTCGACGGATTCCGGTAGCCCGACGGCCGGCTGCTCGTGCCGGCCGATCGGTAAGGAGGAAGAGCCACCGCCCTCAGCGCATTCCGCTGTGTCGCGAGAGAGAGGAGTGATCCCAGTATGGGAGCGGAGAGAACCCGCGTCCTCGCCCACGGTGAGCGAAGGCACTCACCCACGATGGGTGATTCTGGGGACTAGGCGGCCTGGGCCCGGGCCGAGGCGAGCAGCTCGAGCGCCTCCCGGCGGGACGAGACCTGCAGCTTGCGCAGGAGACTCTTGACGTGCGAGCGCACGGTGTGCTCGGAGATGAAGAGGCGCTTGGCGATCTGATCGGTGCCGAGATGCTCGTCCAGCAGCAGCAGGACTTCCAACTCCCTGGCGCTGACACGCCGCGCGACCGAGTCGGGGACACCGGCGTCCGTCGCCCCGCCGTTCCGCACCTGCTCGAGCAGCCGGCGCGCGACCGCGCCCGACAGCGCCGCCTCGCCGTTCGCTGCGCCGTGAAGGAAGTCCACGAGGCGCTCCGGCGGCTCCGTCTTCAGCAGGTAGCCGGCGGCACCACCGCGGATCGCAGCCAGGAGGTTGGCCTCGTCCCCCGACGCCGTCAGCACGACGACCTCGCAGTCCGGCGCCGCGGTCCGCAGCAGGGGCAGCGCGCTCAGCCCGTCGAGGTCGGGCATGGACAGGTCGAGCAGGACGACGTCCGGCTGGAGCGCGCGTGCCTTCTCGATCGCCTCGACGCCTCCTGCGGCTTCGCCGACGATCTCGAACCCGTGGCCGGCGAGCAGCGCGGCCAGCCCGTCACGGGTCAGCGGATGGTCGTCGACGATCAGCAGGCGCGGCTCCATCTCCCGCCCTTATCGGCAGCCGGGCTCCTGCCGACAAGAGGGAAATGCGGCGCGATGACCGTGACGCCTACCAGGCGTGGCTCGTCGGCGAGCTGCTGCTCGTCGGCCTGCTCGGCGCTGCCCTTGCGCTCTTCCTCGCCTACCCCGACCTGCGGTCGACCTACGAGCTACCGAACCTGCGGCTCATGCTCGACACAGCAACCGTCCTGGCCGCGACGATCGTGGCAGTTCTCGCGGGCATCCGGTTCTCCGTCGAGGGACGCCGGCTCGACCTCCTGCTCTGCGCCGGCTTCGCGACCGCCGCGGCCTCCACGCTGTTCTTCGCAGTCTTTCCGGTGCTCGGCGGAGATCCGGTCGGAACCCAGGAGGCATGGGCAGGCGTCGCGGGACGCGTTCTCGCGCTTGCGCTGATCGCTGCCGCGTCCTTCGCCCGCGGGAGGATCGCCGAGCGCCGCTGGGCCCTGCGGCTCGCGCTCACCGTCGTCGGAATCGTGCTCGCCGCGACCTGGCTCCTGGCGAGGCATGCCGGCGAGTCACTGCCGAGCCTCGACAGCGGCGAGGCACTCCCGGCGCTGATGATCGTCGCCTTCGCCGTCCAGGGACTCCTGAGCCTCGTCGCAGTGACGGGGTTCGGCCTCCGCTACCGCCGCTACGGCGAGGATCTCGACCGCTGGTTCGCGCTTGCGGCGACGCTGATGCTCTCGGCGGACCTCCACTACATCTTCACGCCCGTCGTCGCGAGCGGCGTCGTGTCGCAGGGGGACTTCCTGCGCCTGCTCTCATACGGGCTGCTCCTCGCCGGCGTCTGGCGCGCGATCCGCTTCGCCGAGTTCGGGCGCGCAGTCGCGGAGGAGCGGGCGCGCGTCGCCCGCGAGATCCACGACGGCCTCGCGCAGTACCTGTTCACGATCTCGACGCACGCGGCGATGCTCGAGGACGGATCGCCGCCGGAGGGAACCGTGCGACGGCTCAGGTCGGCCGCCCAGCTGGCGCAGCAGGAGGCGCGGTTCGCGATCCTCGCGCTCTCCTCCGCGAGCGGGAACGCGCCGTTCGACGCGGCGCTGCGCCGGTACCTCGACGTGCTCACCGCGGACGGCGAGCTGGCGGTCGAGCTCGACGTCGACCCCGGGCTCGTGCTGGCGCCGGACGAGCAGATCGAGGTCTTCCGCATCGTCCAGGAGGGCCTCGCCAACGTCCGAAAGCACGCGGGGGCCACGCACGCCGACGTCTGGATCGGCCGGGACGGCACGCGTAGGCTCGTGCGGATCCGGGACGACGGCGCGGGCTTCGAGTCGACCGGCGACGGCGCGGGCCAGGGGCTCAAGAACATGAAGACCCGGGCGGCGTCGATCGGCGGGGCCTTCGGGCTCGTCTCGGCGCCCGGACGCGGAACGGCGCTCGAGGTCGTCCTCCGCGCCTAGGCCGCGGCGACGATCTCATCCAGCCCTCATCTTCGCACTGCGACGATTCGTCCATGCGCGTGCTGGTCGTGGAGGACGAGCCGAAGATGGCCGGGCTGATCCGGCGGGGTCTCGCCGAGGAGGGCTACAGCGCGGACGTCGCGGCGACCGGAGACGATGCGATTTGGATGGCGCAGGCGACCGCGTACGACGCGATCGTGCTCGACGTCCTGCTCCCGGGCCGCAACGGCTTCGAGGTCTGCCGCGAGCTCCGGCGCGCGGGCATGTGGTCGCCCGTGCTGATGCTCACCGCCCGCGATTCCGTCGACGACCGCGTGGCCGGGCTCGACGCCGGCGCGGACGACTACCTGACGAAGCCGTTCTCGTTCGCCGAGCTGCTCGCGCGCCTCCGCGCGCTGGCCCGGCGTCCTCCGCTCGCACGCCCAACGGTGCTCGAGGTCGGCGATCTGCGGCTCGACCCCGCGGCGCACCAGGCCTGGCGCGGCGACAGCGCGCTGAGCCTCTCGACGAAAGAGTTCCGGATGCTCGAGGTCTTCATGCGCCGGCCGGGCGAGGTCCTCTCGCGGCTCTACCTGCTGGAGCACTGCTGGGATTACGGCTACGAGAACCGGTCGAACGTCGTCGACGTCTACGTCCGCTACCTGCGCGAGAAGATCGACCGGCCGTTCGGCCGGGACTCGATCGAGACCGTCCGCGGAGCGGGCTACCGGCTCCGAGACGGATGAGCCGGCTGCCGATCCGCGTCCGCCTCACCCTTGCGTTCGCCCTCGCGATGGCCGCCGTCCTTGCCGCGACGGGCGCCTTCCTCTACCTCCGGCTTCAGTCGTCGCTCGACGAGGCCGTGCACGAGACGCTTGCCGCCCGGTTGGTCGACGCCACCGCGCTGGCGAGAAGCGGCGCGACTGGACGGACGGTATCCGACGAGAGCCTGACGGAGATCCGGACAGCGACGGCGCCGCCGGCCCGGACCGAGCTGGAGCGGGTGCCGGGCATGGACGGGCGCGTGCGCCTCGCCTACTCCGTCGTCGACACGCCGAGGGGCAAGCGGCTCGTGATCGTCGGCGCGGCGCTCGGCGACCGCGACGAGGCGCTCACCGGCCTGCTCAGGCAGCTGCTGATCGCGGTGCCGGTCGCCCTGATCATCGCCTCGCTGCTCGGATACTGGCTGGCCGGCGCCGCCCTCCGTCCGGTGGAGGCGATGCGGGCGGAGGCGGCGGCGATCTCGGGCTCCGAGCCGGGACGCCGCCTTCCACGCGGCGAGGCCGACGACGAGATCAGTCGCCTCGCGACGACCCTCAACGAGATGCTCGCCCGCCTCGAGCGCGCGATCGAGCGGGAGCGAAGCTTCGTCGCCGACGCGAGCCACGAGCTTCGGACGCCGCTCGCCCTGCTGAGGGCGGAGCTCGAGCTCGCCCTGCGCAAGCCACGGACGGCACCCGAGCTCGAGGCGGCGATCCGGTCGGCGACCGCCGAGACCGACCGCCTTGTCCGGCTCGCGGAGGACCTCCTCGTCCTCGCGCAAGCCGACGAGGGCCGATTGCCGCTTCGCCGGGAGCCAGTTCGCGCAGCGGACGTCCTCGGAGCCGTGCGCGAGGCGTTCCGCTCCCGCGCCGACGCAGCGGGCCGCTCGATCGAGACCGACGTTGCCGACGCCATCGTCCTCGCCGCCGATCGCTTGCGCCTCCAGCAGGCGCTTGGGAACCTCGTGGACAACGCGCTCCGCTACGGCGAGGGAGCGATCCGGCTCGATGCGTCGGCGCGCGACGGGCTGGTCGAGTTCCACGTCCGGGACGAAGGGCCGGGCCTGCCGCCGGAGTTCCTCCCGCACGCCTTCGAGCGCTTCACCCGGGCGGAGGCGGCACGGACGGGCGGCGGCACGGGCCTCGGCCTCGCGCTGGCGGCGGCGATCGCCGAGGCCCACGGCGGCACCGCCGAGGCCTCGAGCGAGCACGGGGGCGACGTCTGGCTCTCGCTGCCCCAGGCCGTCTCATAGCGGTTTCATGGTCCGCCCGTACGGTGAAGGTGAGCGAGTCAGACGGGAGGAACGATGAGAAGACTCATGACGCGCAAGCTCGCGCTCGTGGCCGTGGTGGTCGCGGCCGCGGCGGCGGTCCTCGGCGGCGTCGCGATCGCCGCCGGCGGGGACGACGACGGAACCGACAAGGCGATCTCCGGTCCGGCCCTCGGGCGGGCCAGCGCCGCCGCACTTGCGCACACCGGCGGAGGCCGTGTGACGGGAACCGAGGTCGGCGACGAGGAGAGCCTCTACGAGGTGGAGGTCACACGCCCCGACGGCACTCAGGTCGACGTCCAGCTCGACGAGAACTTCCACGTCGTCGGTTCGAAGGGCGACAGCGACGGCGCCAACGAGGATTAGGTGCGAAACGTCCGGGTGCTCGCGGCCGTCGGCAGCCTCGCGCTCCTCGCGCTGCCCGCCTGCGCGGGAGAGGAGCTGCCCCAGGGCAACGAGGCCGTCGACCTCGATCCGGCGAAGTTCACGACCGAGATCGACAACCGCTACTGGCCGATGGCTCCGGGTACCCGGTGGACGTATCGCGAGGTCGACGAGCAGGGCAAGGAGGCCCGCGTCGTCGTCACCGCGACCTCGACGACGAAGCGGATCGCGAACGGGGTCACCGCCAGGGTCGTCCGCGACACCGTCACCGAGCACGGCGAGGTGATCGAGGACACCTTCGACTGGTACGCGCAGGACGAGGACGGCAACGTCTGGTACCTGGGCGAGGACACCGCCGAGCTCGAGGACGGAGCGATCACGACGAAGGAGGGCTCCTTCGAGGCGGGAAAGGACGGCGCCTTGCCGGGGATCATCATGCCCGCGGATCCGAAGGACGGGATGCGGTACCGGCAGGAGTACTACAAGGGCCACGCGGAGGACAACGGCGAGATCCTCAGCGTCGACGAGCGGGTGGACGTTCCCGCCGGATCGTTCGGCGACGCGATTCTGACGAAGGACACGAACAGCCTCGAGCCGGACGTCGTCGAGTACAAGCTCTACGCGGCGAGGGTCGGGCCGGTGCTCACCTTCGGCGTCTCGGGTGAGGGCGGGAGCGAGACGCTCCTGGAGCAGGAGACTGTGGCTGCCGAGACGGCGCGGGCCGCCGGGACGACACAGCTCGGCCGCCCGTATCCGTAGCTCAGGAGCGGAGCCGCCGCAGGGCGTACCAGGCGAAGACGCACCACAGGGCCAGGGGGACGAGCGCGTACGGCCGGAGCAGAGAGAAGTGGCCCTCGCCCCAGGCCCGCGCGAGAGAGCCCCAGCCGGCGACTGCGAGCAGCCCGCCGACAGCGACCACGACGACGAACACGAGGGCAAGCCCGCCGCCGCGCCGGCCGAGCCGTATCCCGAGGCGCTTCTGAAGCTCCATCAGCTCCCAGTCGCCGTCCAGCCACCGCTCGGCCAGTCGCGAGCGGAGCTCCTCCACGAGGCGTTGGGTCCCGGGATCCTCCACGGCCAGGAACACTTGAAAGCTCCTTCCGCCCCCTCCGCCCCCGTATGCGAAGAGGAGCGCGCGGTGGGTGGCGCCGAGCCGGTCGATCCGGTTTACGAGCCGGCTGCCGAACGGGATGACCTCGATCCGCCGAGGCCTGCCGGGAAGCGAATCGATCTCGTCTCGGGGTGCGAGCTCGGCGCGTCGGGCGCTCGAGCCAGGCCGGTTCCAGCCTCGATCCGAACCTCCATGGCGCCGAGCGCACTGCGTCGGACGAGCAGGGTGAGGCGCGAAAGAGGAACGATTCACGCGCAAGCTCAGGCCGGTTTCAGACTGGAAAATCGGCATCTGCAGCAGTTTCTTTGCAACGAAGAGCACTTGAGAGCGCAGACGTGTTGCTACGGCTGACTACGGATGCCGTTCCGCGAACGCACCGATGTGCCGCTCCCTCTGATCCATGAGGGTTGGGTCAATTTCATAGCGGCAGCTATATGCCGGGAGGGAGGGAGCGCTAGGACCAGGACGCAACCGGTCAAACGGCCGCTGTCCTGAGACTCCGACCTGTACTGCGGCACCCTCAGCAGGTGCGTTGAGTCCGAGTCCCATCGCCCACGGACAACGACCCTGAAGGTTTAGGGAGAAGCAACAATGAAGAAGAGGCACGCAACGCGGGCCTGGGGAATTCGTCGTTGGGAGCTGGCGAGCGCCGTCGCATTGCTCGCGCTCCTCGTCCCCCTCGTGAGCTCGGCGGCTGGGCCGCCGGCAGACATCCCCGGGGTCCCGCACTACTTCGGCCCCAACGCGAACTGGGCGAACAGCCCGCTCGCGAAGCCCGACGTCACCGTGACGATCACCGGTGACGGTGCGGGCGCGACAGCGGTGGCGACGGTCGGCGCCAACGGCTCGATCACCGCCATCGACGTAACGAACGGCGGCAGCGGCTACGGCAATGCCAAGGTGACGATCACCGGATCCGGCACCGGCGCCACCGCCGACGCAACGATCATCAAGAAGGGCGCCGTCACGGCAATCAACGTCGTCACGGGCGGACACGGCTACACCGCTCCAGTCGTGACGATCAAGGGCAACGGCGCCGGAGCCACTGCAACCGCGTACGGCAGCGTCGACGTCGTCAACGTCACGACCCAGGGAACGGGCTACACGTTCCCCACCGTGACCTTCGACCTGCCCGACGATCCAAACGGCGTGCAGGCGGAAGGCGCGACCGTGTGCGCGGCGCCCTATCCGGACTGCCAGCTGCCGGCGGGCTCGACGGAAACGCTGACCGTCACCGGCGTCACTGTGACCAAGGGGGGCTCCGGCTACGCAGGGCCGCCAGGTGTGGCGATCCTCAACGGCACGCAGTGGGATCCCATCCCGCTCCCCGACGGAAGCACGCCGGCGGTCGCCGCGGCGACGCTGTCGATCAGCTCGATCGCCGTTGACAACCCCGGAGCCAACTACACCAAGGCGGACGTCGTCATCACGGACCCGACCGGAACCAACGCGACGGCCACGGCGACCGTTGCCAACGGCGTCATCTCGTTCATCACCGTCAGCAAGGCGGGCTCCGGCTACGTCAAGGGCGGCATCCACAAGTTCGTGGACACCCTGCCGGGCCTCGGCCCAGCCGGTGCGAACAACCTCGGCCAGTACATCTCGGTGGCGAACGCAGCCGCCAACCAGAACGTGGGCGACGGCTACGACCCCGCGGCCTGGAAGGGACCGACCTCGGACTACTACTGGGTCGGCCTGATCCAGTACAGCCAGAAGCTGCACACGGATCTCCCGGCGACGAAGCTCCGGGGGTACGTGCAGCTGACGACGGCGGTGACTCCGTATCCGATCGTGGCTCCGAACCGCACGACCGACCCGGTCAGCGGTAAGCCGCTGTACTCGGTGGACAAGCCGCAGTACCTCGGGGCGACGATCGCCGCCACGAAGGACAAGCCGGTTCGGGTCAAGTTCACGAACCTCCTGCCGACCGGCGACGGAGGCGACCTGTTCCTCCCCGTCGACAGCACTCTGATGGGCTCCGGCGGAGGGCAGATGGGCGACATCGACCCGACGCCCGTCGCGGGCGGAACCGTCTTCGACGAGGGCCGGAACCCGATGTGCAGCCAGTACCCAAAGGACCGCACCAAGTGCATGGCAGAAAACCGGGCGACGCTGCACCTGCACGGCGGGAACACGCCGTGGATCTCCGACGGCACGACCCAGCAGTGGATCACGCCGGCCGGCGAGAACACGCCGTGGCCCCGCGGTGTGCAGGCCCAGAACGTCCCCGACATGGCCGACCCCGGCCCCGGTTCGGAGACGTTCTACTACTCGAACCAGCAGAGCGCGCGGCTGCTCTTCTACCACGACCACGCGTGGGGCATCACCCGCCTCAACGTGTATGCGGGCGAGGCGGCCGGCTACCTGCTGACGGATCCCACCGAGCAGAAGCTGGTCAGCACGGGTGTGATCCCGAACGGGACCGCCACCATCCCGCTCGTCATCCAGGACAAGACCTTCGTCCCGAGTGACGCCCAGCTGTACGACCAGAAGGACGCAGCCGGAAACGTCACGAGCTACGGGCAAGACCCGACCTGGAACAAGGCGCGGTGGGGCGGCGAAGGCAGCCTCTGGTACCACCACGTCTACATGCCGGCCCAGAACCCCGGCGATCCGAGCGGCATGAGCGCGTTCGGGCGCTGGATGTACGGGCCGTGGTTCTGGCCGCCGGCCGGGGACGCGAAGTACGGGCCGATCGACAACCCGTACTACGACCCGACCTGCAACCTCGACAACCCGGCGACCTGGCAGTACCAGACGGATCCGTTCTGCGAGCC
>DASTCG010000013.1:0-5456 GCA_035711385.1 Gaiellaceae bacterium | reverse complement strand
GACACAGGCGTCGAGCGCCGAGCTCGCGGCCAGGTCCCGCTCGCTCGACCGGCTCGAGGCCTCCCTTCGGCGCTCACTGGCGAAGCGGCCCCCTGCCGTCCCCGCCGCGGGGCGCCGCTCGGCGCCGCAACGCACGATCTTCGTCCGGCCGGCCGCAGGTTCGGTGTCGCCAGAAGCGGAACACGAGGACGAGGACGAGGACGAGGGCTGGGATGACTAACCACGTCGCCCGCCTCTACGCGACGGCCGCCGCGCTCGTCGCGCTCTTCCTTGCCTGGGCCGGAATCGCGGCGCGCCCGTGGGGCGCGCAGCCGCCGGACCCGCGGGTCGCCGCGCTCAACCGGCGCGAGCAGCGGCTGCAGAGCGATGCCTGGCTCGTCCGGCAGGTGGTCCATCGCCGCTGGGCCACGTACCGCGCGGCGCTGGCCGAGTCACGAAGGGCCGCCGCCGCGCCTCCGCCGGCTCCTTCGGTCCGGATCGTCACCCTTCCGCCGGTCACGACCAGCAGAAGCTCGTGAAGAGCGATCCCACGTTCTGGTTCCTCGCTCGCTCGAGCGGCCTGGTCGCCTACGGCCTGCTGACCACGTCGGTGCTCGCAGGCCTCGTCCTCAAGGCGCGTCCGTATGGGACGTCGCCGAGGCCGGCGGCCGTCACCGACCTCCATCGCTTCCTCGCGCTCCTCGGCCTCGGCGCGATCGCGCTGCACGGATCCGCGCTCCTTCTCGACCGCACCGTGCCGTTCCACGTCACCGACCTGCTCCTGCCCGGCATCGCTCCCTACCGCCCACTCTGGACCGGTTTGGGCGTGCTCGCCGCTGAGCTCACGCTGCTCGTCTACGCCTCCTTCTCGCTGCGCAAGCGGATCGGCACACGGAACTGGCGCCGCGTGCACTGGGCGACGTACGCGATCTTCGTGCTGGCCACCGTGCACGGCCTGCTCGCAGGCACGGACAGCGGGACGACGTGGGCGCTCGCCCTCTACGGCGGGGCGGTGGGCGCCGTAGTGGCCGCGACCGCCTGGCGCATCGTCATCGAACCGCCGAGAGCCTCCGTAGCATCCCGCAGCCGCGTCCGAGCATCCTCCGATGCCCGCTCGCCGGCGGAGGCATGAGGCTTGGCGGCGTGCCGCGTTCCGGGCGGATCCGCTGGCGTCGAGTGCTCCTATGGGCGGCGCTGATCGCGGTCGCCGCGTTCGTGGCGATCCAGTTCGTGCCGTACGGCCGCGACCACTCGAACCCGCCTGTCACCGGCGAGCCGACGTGGGACTCCGCCGAGACACGGGCGCTCGCCAAGCGCGCGTGCTTCGACTGCCACAGCAACGAGACGACGTGGCCGTGGTACTCGAAGGTCGCGCCGGTGTCGTGGCTCGTGCAGAGCGACGTGAACAGCGGACGCGAGCAGCTCAACTTCTCGGAGTGGAACCGGCCGCAGGACGGCGAGACCGGGGAGATCGGGGAGACGATCCGCGAGGGCTCGATGCCGCCCTGGTACTACGTGCTCCTTCACTCCAACGCCAAGCTCAACGGTGGGGAGAAGGACGCCCTCATCCGCGGGCTCGACGCGACGATCGCAGCGTCGCCGCCCGGCCGCTGAGCGGCTGCGAGCTACCTTCGAGGAGTGCAGCGGCTCGCGGATCGGCTCCCCAACGGTCCTGTCCTCGTCCGGATCGCGCTGGTGCTGTTCGTCCTCGCCTGGATCTTCGGCCCGTACGAGCTGCAGGCGGCGGTGCCGATCTGGGTCCCGTTCCTGGTCGCCCTCGGCCTCGAGCTCAACTTCTTCGCCGGCGGCCTGCGGCCGCCCCGACCTGGTCGCTCGAACCGCGGGCCGCAGGACGCCGACCTCGACCTCTACGGCTACGGCGAGGCGGAGGAGCTGTTGCTGGTCCGGGACGGGGCGCAGGAGATCTGGGTGCCGTACGCGGGCGAGACGGCCGAGGAGGTCGAGGAGCTGGTTGCCGAGGCGCGGGAGCTGCCCGACGAAGAGGAGGAGGTCGCAGCTGAGCCCGCGCCCGAGGAGAGGCGCTCGCGGCGGGCGCTGCGCCGCCTGATCGCCGGCCTGGTGGTGATCGGCGCGCTGGCCACGATCTTCTGGTTCACCGAGAGCCGGGCGGGCTGGAGCGGCCTCTCAGAGGACGCACGGGCCAAGTCGACGGCCCGCTTCTCCCGCGAGGCCTCCGCGGTCGCCGGCAAGCCGGTGACGATCAGGTGCGACGAGTCAGGGAACTACGTGGGCGCCGTCCAGCACGCGGACGGCGTCGCGCAGGTGGGCGGGAACCTCGCCTACCTGACGCCCGAGCGCTGCCTGGCGCTCTACCGGCTCGCCTTCGAGAGCAAGGTCGACTCGAACAAGACGGGTCTCGCAATCGCCGTCCTCGCCCACGAGGCGTGGCATCTGCGGGGCGTCGCCGACGAGGGGACGACCGAGTGCTACGGGCTGCAGTCCGGCGTCCAGGTGGGAGAGCGGCTGGGCCTCTCGCAGGGCACCGCCGAGCGGCTGATGCGGGCGCAGCGCGTCGAGAGCACGCTTCGCGGCCGCCAGAACCCGGCCTACGCGCTCCCGGCGGACTGCCGCGACGGCGGCAGCCTCGACCTCGCGCCGGATCGCACGAGTTTCCCCTAGCGCGGCGGTTAGGGTCGCCGCTGTGTACGACGCGATCGTCGTCGGCGCGCGCTGCGCGGGAGCGGCGACCGCGATGCTGCTGGCGCGACGCGGGCTCGAGGTGCTCCTGGTGGACCGGGCCCGCTTCCCCAGCGACCTTCCACACGGGCACTTCATTCACCGGCACGGCCCGCCGCTCCTCGACGAATGGGGCCTGCTCGACCGGGTGCTCGCGACGGGCTGCTCGCCGATCACGTCGTTGGTCGAGGACCTCGGCGACTTCACGCTCAGAGGAGAGGATCTCGCCCTCGACGGGGTCCCTGTCGGGCTCGGCCCGCGACGGGCAGCGCTCGACGCGGTTCTCGTCGAGGCGGCGGTCGACGCAGGCGCGACGCTGCGCGAGAGCTTCGCGGTCCACGAGCTCCTGTTCGCGGACGGGCGCGTAGCCGGCGTTCGCGGCGGCTCCGGGACGACGGAGCGGGCCCGCTTCGTCATCGGCGCGGACGGAAGGAACTCTCGCGTTGCCAAAGCGGCCGGAGCACCAACCTATGACGACGTGCCGACCCTGACCTGTTGGTACTTCTCCTACTGGAGCGACGTCGCCGGCAGCGCCCTCGAGCTGTACATGCGGGACGGCCGCTTCGTCTTCGCCTTCCCGACGAACGACCGGCTTTTCGCCGTGTTCGTGGCGTGGCCGATCGACGAGCTCGCGTCCGTGCGAGGCGATGCCGAGCGGATGCTCCTGGAGACGCTCGACGCGGTTCCCGATCTCGCCGACCGGGTTCGCGGCGGCACGCGGGAGGAGCGCATCTACGGTGCGACGTCGCTCCCGAACTACCTTCGTCGCCCGTACGGTGACGGCTGGGCGCTCGTGGGCGACGCCGGCTGTCACAAGGACCCGTTCCTCGCACTCGGCATCTGCGACGCGTTCCGTGACGCCGAGCTGCTCGCGGGCGCAGTCGATTCGGTGCTCGCAGGCGCGAGGCCCGAGTCGGAGGCACTGGCCGAGTACGAGCAGCGCCGGAACGACGCGACGCGGCCCGACTACGAGCGGAACCTCCACCTCGCGAGCGGGCGGCCGGTGCCAGCGAAGGTGCTCACGACACGCGCTCAGGTACGCGGAGATCCGGAGGCGACGAGGGCGTACTTCCTGAAGGGTGAGGGCCGGCTCGGCTGAGCCGCCGCAGGAGATGAGAGGGACCGTGCGAGGACGCCGCTCGTATCGCAGCGACGTCCTCGCAGTGAAGCGGTGTGCCTACTAGAGCTGAAGTGAGCCTCCGAGCGCGTCACAGCGCTGCGCCAGCACCGTGTCGAAGGCGGGCCAGGTGCCGTGCTCGGCAAGCAGCGGCCCGTCGAAGTCGACGATCGGGATGCCCTCGGGCGAGAACGCGACGACGGTTCCGATCAGCTGCTGGTATCCGGCCGCGACCGCGGATCCCGCTCCCGCTGCAGGCCCGGCGAGGCCGGTGAGCGTGACGACGGCGGTCGAGCCGATGGCTGCCCCGGATCCGTAGTCGAACGTCGTCACGCCCGGCGAACGGTTCGTGAACGAGAGTCCGGTGCCGCCGAGCGCCAAGGGCGACTCGAACACGGCCGTGAACGACGACGCGACGTCGTGCTCGTGGACGACGAGGCCCCCTTCGTTGCGCCGAAGCGTGACGTGTGCGGTGCCCTCGATCGTGATCGTCACGGGAACGCCGCAGGCGACGCTCATGAACGGTGCGGAGAACGTGTCCTGGATCGGAAGCGTGAAGCGCTCCGGCCCAGCGGCGCCGGCAGCCGTGGCCGACGCGACGCCGGCAATTGCGATCGCCGCGAGCAACGCAAGCTTGCGCATGGTTCCTCCTTGTCGAAAGGTCGCCGCCCGGTCCGGGGCGGCCTCAGGCCCCAAGGTACGCCGCTGGACAGGCATCCGAAACCCGGGAAAACCCTCGACTTGCGGGCAGCCGTGCGTCACGATCCGATCGTGGGCGGCGCAACACCACTGCGGCGGGCGGCCCCAAGAGAGGACATTCGCGCGCGTGCGGACGACCTGGCTCGCGCGGGGTCGCCCGCGGCCGCGCTCGCGCTGATGACCACGGCAGCCGAGGATGTCGAGGGCGCAGCTCCGCACGAGGCCGCGGTGCTGCTCGCGGAGGCGTCGTTCTACGCGCACCTCGCTCACGGGCCGGCACGCGCTCGGCAGCTCGCCGAACGCGCCGCGATGCTCGGAGCAGACGCCGAGGGCGATGTTGCGCTGATCGTCCACTCCCGCCTCGGGGACGCCCTCCAGTGGAACGGACGCTACGAGCAGGCGCAGCGTGAATGGCTAAGAGCCGCCGCGGTCGAGCCCTCGCCCGACGCGCATCTGCTCTGCACGCGAACCAACGCCCTCCTTCGCGCGGGCGAGCTCTCGCCCGCGCGCGAGGTGGCATACGCGGCTGCCGCACGCGCCCGAGATTCCGGCGACCGCCCGACGCTTCGCGACGCGCTGACCTTCCAGACCATGGCGGAGATCCACCTCGGCCTGCTGCGGGAGGCTCACGCCTCTGCAAGCGACGTGGAAGCCGTGGCCGGCGCCGCGATGAGCAGCGACCGCGTCGAGGCGCTCGGGCTTCTCGCGTGGGTCGAGGCGCTCCTCGGTGACGAGAAGTCGTGTCGCTCTCGGCTCGCGGCTGCTCATGCAGCTGCGGCGGAGCTCACGTTCACGATGTGGGGAGGAATGGCTGCCGGGCTGCTGGCGCTCAGTCTCGGCCGCTACGAAGAGGCGGTCGACCACCTCGAGGCCAAGCTGCACGACAGCGCGCCTCTCGCCGCCATGCTCGCGGTACGCCCGTTTCTGGACGCCCTCGTGGAGGCCTGCGCGAGGTCGGCACGGG
>DASTCG010000012.1:0-9460 GCA_035711385.1 Gaiellaceae bacterium | reverse complement strand
AGGAAGCCCTCCGCGTCGCGCTGGACGCTCTCGGGGATCAGGGTCTCGGTCATCTCGTCCTCCTAGCTCGCGGTCGTCGGAACCCTCTTGCCGGCCGTCGGCATCGCCGGGCCGATCCCGGGCAGCTCGCGCCCCGGAAGGAGCGCATGCCAGTAGATCCACTGGAAGAGCAGCTTCCCGAGGTGGTTGATCCGCGACTCGCGGAGCAGCGGGAGCCCGACTGCCGTCGGGAAGTGGCCGGGAAGCGGCTCGGTCTCGTAGTTGAAGTCGATCAGCAGGGCCTTGTGGAAGCCGGTCTCGATGAAGCAGTTGGCGTGGCCGTCGAACCCCGCCTCGAGCTCCTTGTCCTCGAAGAAGCGGGCGACGTTCTCGGTCAGCACCTCGGCCTCGAAGTGGGTCACGGAGCCGGCCTTGGAAGTCGGCAGGTCGGTGGCGTCTCCGAGGGCGAAGACGTTCGGCTTCGCCGGCGTCTGCAGCGTGGAGCGGTCGGTGGGGACGAACCCGAGCGCGTCGCCGAGCCCCGGTGAGCGCTCGACGTACTCGGCGCCGCCGTGAACCGGGACGGTGACGAGCAGGTCGAAGTCGAGCTCGCGCCCGTCGAAGGAGGCGAGCTTCCCGCCGACCCCGTCGACCTCGCCGGCGTTGAATTCGGTCACGAGCTCGATCTCCTTCTCGCTCAGCAGCCCGTCGAGGTGCTCGGAGGCGACCGGCTTCGTGAAGGCGGCGTCGAGCGGCGTCGCGTAGACGAGCTCTGTCCGGCTCCGGACCCCGCGCTCGCGCAGGTGCCAGTCGACGAGGAAGGCGAACTCGAGCGGCGCGACCGGGCACTTGATGGGCATGTCGACGAGGTTGACGACGAGGCGACCGCCGTCGAACCCGTCGAGTGCGCGTTGGAGCTGCTCCGCGCCCTCCGGGCTGTAGAAGGTGAAGACCCGCTCGTTCCAGCCTGGTCCTGTGAGCCCCTCGGTCTCCTCGGGCTGCAGGCGGACGCCGCTCGCGACGACGAGCGCGTCGTACGGCAGGACGGTGCCGTCGGAGAGGAGCACCTCGTCGCGGTCGATCCAGACCGCCTCGACCTCGCGCTCGTGGAAGACGATGGCGTCCCGCAGCTGGCGGCGGCGCGGCCGGACGATCTCGTCCAGACGGGCCATGCCGAAGGGGACGAAGAGCAGTCCCGGTTGGTACACGTGCCGGTCGTCGCGGTCGACGACGTGGATCTCGGCTTCGTCGGCGTCGTACCGGCGCCGCAGCCGGTTGGCGGTCATGGTGCCGCCGGTGCCACCACCGAGGACGACGATGCGCTTCCTCGCCACTTGTCCCTCCTTGGTCCGACACAGCGTCGCGGCGTTGCCACCGCGACCCATCGGGGCGGGCGCGGAATCCGTTGCGGCGAACTACGGGTCGGCCGCAACGCAGAGAGAAGGGCCCGCTTTCGGCGGGCCCTTCTGACCTTCGGAGAGCCAGTGTCGTGGTCGTCCACTTCACCGGGGACGTCTTCGGGGGTTCTTCCTACTGGCCGTTCCCGGTGGAGCTTCGTCCTACTGGCGCCCTGTGCTCTTCGCACAGTCATGGTGCCGCGCCCGGGGCGCGGCGGCATCAGTGGGCTCACGGATCGGAGACTCCGTAGTTCCCCGAGGTCCGGGCCGGCTCGGTAGAAGGCCACGTCCCGGTCCGCGCCCACCCCGATGCCGGTGAGTGAGCGTTCACTCATGGTGGGGGGGAGCCGCCATGAGCGCCGAGCTGGAGCACCGGCCGCAGGAGTTGCGGGAGCGAATCCTCGACGCCACGCTGCACGTGATCTGCGAGCGCGGGATGGCGCGCACGCGCACGAGCGCCATCGCCCGCAGGGCGGGGTGCTCCGAGGGGAGCATCTACCGCTACTTCGAGGGCAAGCCGGAGCTCTTCCGGGAGGTCGTGCGGACCCGGCTTCCGAGCCTCAGCCTGGCCGGCCTGGCCGGCAGGGCCGGCTCCGCGACGGTCGAGGCGAACCTCGTCGGCGCGGTCGAGGCCGCCCTCTCGTTCTACGCCGAGGTCGTGCCGCTCTACGCCGACCTTCTTTCCGACCGGCGCGACGGCCCTCGCCGCCGAGAGCTCACCCCGCTGCACGAGCTCGTCGACTACCTCCGCGCGGAGCAGCGCCTGGGCCGCGTTCGCCCGGGCGCGGACGTCGAGCTCGTGGCGCGGCTCCTGCTCGCCGGCTGCCTCGGGGAGAGCTTCCTTCGCGCGCTCGCCGGTGAGGCGCCGTCGCGGGCGGAGCAGGCGAGGGAGATCGTGCGGCTCGCGGTCCGGGAGCTCGAGCCGGAGGGAGCCACGCGATGAGACCCGTGAGCACGTGGCTGGAGCGCTTCCGGCGCCCCGGGGTCCCCGCGGCGGCGAGCGAGGAGCTCGATGCGGAGCTCATGCCCGTCTTCGCCGAGCTCGACGAGATCGAGCAAGAGGCGGCGTCGATCCGGCTCGAGGCCGACCGCGAGGCGGCGGCGCGTGTGGAGACGGCGGACGCCGAAGCCGCGAAGATCCTCGCCCGGTGGCAGGCGGAGGCGGAGGCGGAGCGCGTCCGGGCCGAGGCCGAGCGCCGCGAGGCGCTCGCCGGCGAGGCACGGTCGATCGAACGGCTCGCCCGCGCCGAGGCCGCCGAGCTTCGAGAGCGAGGGTTCGAGCGGATGCCAGCCCTCGTCGCCGCGATCGTCGCCTGCATCAGGGAGGGGGAAGCATGAGCGTCGCGTGGGTCGCCGGAGGCGTGCGCGCACGGCTGCTCGCCGCCGAGCGGTGTCTCGGGACCGACGCCGCCGGGCGCCTTGCGGCCTCTGCGTCCCTCCAGGACGCCCTCGTCATGCTCGGCCGCAGCCCCTACCGGCGGGAGCTCGGCCTGGAGCTCGGTCTCGCCGAGGCACAGCGCGCGGTCGCCGCGAAGACGCTACTCGACCTGCGCCTGCTCGCCGGCTGGCTCCCCGGCGACGCGCTTGGCCTGCTTCGCGCGCTCGCGGCCTGGTACGAGCTCGCGAATCTCGAGGACCGCATCGCCTATCTCGCCGGCGCGCCGCTCCGGCAGCCGTTCGAGCTCGGGAGCCTGGCCTTGGCCTGGCCGCGGGCCGCCGGCGCGCAGACGCTCGAGGAGCTCAGGCAAGCGCTCGCGGCATCCGCCTGGGGCGACCCGGCAGGCGAGACGCCCGCAGGGCTCGGGGTCGGGTTGCGGCTCGCCTGGGCCCGCCGGGCCGCCGACGAGGCGCCGGAGGTGCGCGCTCTCGCGGCCGGGGCCTGCGCGCTGCTCGTCGCCCGCGAGCTCTTCGTCGTCGGCTTTCCGGTCGAGACGCTCGCGCCCGCGGCCGTCCCGCTCCTCGGGCAGAGGTGGGCGGAGGCCGTCACCTTCGCGCGGTTCGTCGAGGCGCTTCCGGGTGACGCCGGCTGGGCGCTCGCCGGGATCGAGGGTCCCGAGGAGCTCTGGCGTGCCGAGGCTCGCTGGTGGGACCGGTGCGAGGAGCACGGGCAGGCGCTTCTGCGGGCCGGTCTCGGAAGCCGGAGCGTCGTCATCGGGGCGGTCACACTCCTCGCCTGCGACGCCCACCGGGTCGTCACCGCGCTCGAGGCTGCGGTTCGCCGAGGCCTGCGAGGCGTTCAGGAGGTGCTCGATGCCGCGGTCTGAGCACGCGCTGACCCTGCCGGCCCGGATGGTCCGGATCGCGGTCGTCGCGCCGCGGGCGCACCTGCGCGAGACCCTCGTCGCGCTCGCCGACTCCGGGACGGTCGAGCTCGCCGGCACCCTGCCGAGCGGAAGCGGCGAGGCGCTCGAGGCGCTTCGGCGGCTCGAGCGGCAGGGGACGAACGGCAAGCCGCCGCCGGTGCTCTCGCCGCGGCTCCCGGACGTCGGGCAGCTCGAACGGGCGGGTGCGGTCGACCTGCTTCGGGGCGAGGTCGAGCTGGAGCGGCGTTCCGCGGCCGCCGTCGACCACGGAAGCTTCGCGGCGCTCGTCGGCTGGGCGCCGGAGAATGCGCTCGCAGGGCTGGCCGAGCGGCTCGCGCCGAGCGGCGCCGGGGTGATCGAGCTGACCCGGCCTCCGTGGGTCGAGCCTCCCGCGCTGATCGCCCGCAAACCGGTGACGCGGCCGTTCCGGCCGCTCGTCGAGACCTATGGGCCCGCACGCTACGCGGACCTCGACCCGACGCTCTTCGCGGCCCTCGCGTTCGTCCTGATGTTCGGGATGATGTTCGGCGACGCCGGCCACGGGCTCTTGCTCGCCACCGCTGCGCTCGCCGTCCGCTTCTTCGGGCGCGGCCGGCTGCTCGCCGTCCGTCGGGTGTGGGTGCTGCCGTTCGCCGCCGGCCTGTCGGCGGCCTTCTTCGGCCTCCTCTACGGCGAGTTCTTCGGCCCGACCGGCGTCGTGCCGACGCTTTGGCTCGACCCCGTCGACCACGCGGAGGTGCTGCTCGCCGCCGCGCTGGCCGTCGGCGCGGTCCTCCTGGCGCAGAGCTACGCGTTCGGCACGGTCAACCGCTGGCGTGAGGAAGGGCCGGTCGCCGCGTTCGTCGCGCCGTCGGGAATCGCGGGCACCTGCATCTTCGTCGGTGGCGGGATCGCGGCCGCGGGTTGGTATCTCGGCTCGTCGCCGGCCGTCGCCCTCGGCGGAGCGATCGTCGTGGTCGGGCTCGCGCTCCTCGCCACGGGGTTCGCGGCGCACGCCGCTCGGGGAGGCTTGGGGGCGATCGAAGTGTTCGTCGAGGTGGTCGATTCGGTCGTCCGGGTCGGTGCGAGTGCGATCTCGTTCACCCGCCTCGCAGCCTTCGGCCTGATGCACGCGGCGATCGGCATGGTCGTGTGGGCGGCAGCGAGCGCCCTCTGGGGCCCCGCGGCCGGCTCGCTGCTCGCCGTGCTCGTGCTCGTCGGGGGCAACCTGCTCGCGTTCTCGCTCGAGCTGCTCGTCGCCGGCGTCCAGGCCTTGCGGCTCGAGTACTACGAGCTGTTCTCGCGCATCTTCGCCGGCGAGGGGCATCCCTTCTCGCCCTGGCACATCCCACTCGCGAACGAGGAGGAGTCATGATCGAAACGCTTGTCTGGGGGCTGCCCGTCGTCCTCGGCGTCGCGGCCGCGACCGCCTGGATCCTCCACCGGTCTCCCACGAGGGGCTTCCGCCGCCTGCTGCTGCTGAACGCGCTGATCCTGCTCGGCGCGCTCGGCCTGTTCGCCGCCGCCCTGTTCGGTGCGGTCGATGCGAAGGCGGCCTCTGACGCGGCCGGAACCGACCCTCGGGGAGCGCTGCTCGGCGCGGGGATCGCCGTCGCCGGCTCGAGCATCGGCGCCGGCATCGGCGTCTCCTACACCGGCTCGGCGGCGCTGGCCGCGATCAGCGAGAAGCCGGAGATGTTCGGCCGGGCGATGGTCATCGTGGGCCTGGCCGAGGGAATCGCGATCTACGGGCTCGTGATCGCCGTGATGCTGATCGGGCGGGCATGAAGACGGTCGTCGCGATCGGCGACGAGCGCCGGCTCGCCGGCTACGCGCTCGCGGGAGCGTTCGTCCGGCACGCGCTGACGCGGGAGGACGCGGAGGCGGCTCTGGCCGCGCTGAACCACGAGGTCGGCCTGGTCGTGCTGACGCCCGAGGCCGAGCTGCAGGAGACGCTCGCCGAGCGGGGCGACGTCGTGTGGGCGGTGGTGCCGTCGTGACCGTGGCGACCGAACCGCTTCGCGACGCGATCCTCGCCGACGCGCACGCGACGGCCGAGCGGGTGCTCGCGCGCGCCGACGAGCAGGCCGAGGCGAAGCTGCGCGACGCCGAGCGGAGGGGTCGAGCGCTCGTCGAGCGGGCCCGGGCGGAGGGAATCGCCGCCGCTGCGATCGTCGGCGCGCACGAGGAGGCGCGCGCCCGGCGCATCGCGAGGGCCGCGGTGCTCGCCGCTCGCCGCGAGCTCTACGAGGACCTCGGCCGGCGGGCGCGGTCCGCCGCCCGAGAGCTCCGGACCCAGCCCGGCTACGAAGCGCTTCTCGACCGGCTGGCCGCCGGGGCGCGCGCACAGCTCGGCCCTGCGGCGGAGATCGAGCGCGACCCGCCGGACTCCGGCGGGATCCGCGCGTCGAGTGGAGCACGCCACGTCGATTACACGCTGAACGCGATCGCCGACCGCTGTCTCGAGCAGCTCGGCGCCGGGGTGGAGGAGCTCTGGCGGTGAGCGCGGCGTCCGTCGTGCGCGTGAACGGTCCGGTGGTCGAGGTCGCCGGCTTCGAGGGCGTCGGCATGCTCGAGCTCGTCGAGGTCGGCCCCGACCGGCTGCCCGGCGAGGTGATCGCGCTCGACGGCGACCGCGCGACCGTCCAGGTGTACGAGTACACAGGCGGTCTCGAGCCCGGCGCGCCGGCGACGGCCGGCGGGGCGCCGCTGAGCGCCGAGCTCGGCCCCGGCCTCCTCGGCGGCGTCTTCGACGGCATGCTGCGACGGCTCGACGGCGCGGGTGACCGCATCCGGGCCGGAGCGCGCCTCGAGACGCTCTCTCCGGAGCGGCGCTGGGCGTTCGTGCCCGCGAACGGCCTCTCCAGAGCCGCGCCGGGGACCCAGCTCGGACGGGTCGAGGAGGCGGCCGCGGCCGAGCACCGCGTCCTCTGCCCGCCCGGAGTCGGCGGCGAGGTCGAGTGGCTTGCGGAGGCGGGCGAGTACACGGTCGCGGACCCGATCGCCCGGATCGCTGGCGCCGAGGTCACCCTGGCCCACCGCTGGCCCGTCCGGCGGCCGCGACCGGTCGCGGCGCGCCTTCCCGGTTCTTCGCCGCTGACGACTGGTCAGCGGGCGCTCGACCTCTTCTTCCCGATCGCGCGGGGCTCGACGGCGGCGGTGCCCGGAGGCTTCGGCACGGGCAAGACGGTCCTGCTCCAGCAGATCGCCAAGTGGTGTGACGCCGACGTGATCGTCTACGTGGGCTGCGGCGAGCGGGGCAACGAGATGGCCGACGTGCTGCGAGAGCTGCCCCGGCTCGAGGACCCGCGAACCGGACGGCCGCTGATGGAGCGCACCGTCCTGATCGCCAACACCTCGAACATGCCGGTGCTCGCACGAGAGGCCAGCATCCACACCGGCGTCACGGTCGCGGAGTTCTTCCGCGACATGGGCCACGACGTCGTCCTGATCGCCGACTCGACCTCTCGCTGGGCCGAGGCGCTGCGGGAGGTCGCCTCCCGGACCGACCAGCTCCCTGCCGAGGAGGGCTACCCGGCCGGCCTCGCGTCCGAGCTCGCCTCCTTCTACGAGCGGGCCGGTCTCGTGCGCACGCTCGGAGGTGCGCCGGCGTCGGTCACGATCCTCGGGGCCGTCTCGCCGCCCGGCGGCGACCTGACCGAGCCGGTCAGCGCCCACACACGGCGCTTCACGCGCTGCACGTGGTCGCTCGACCGGGATCTCGCCTACGCGCGCCACTACCCGGCCGTGAGCTGGCGCGAGTCATTCTCGCGGGATGCCGAGGCGGTCTCCGGCTGGCATTTCGTCGAGCGCGAGCCGGACTGGGGCGACCGACGCGAGCGCGCGCTCACCCTGCTCGCGGAGGCGGACCGGCGGGAGTCGATCGCCCAGCTCGTCGGCGCAGGCTCCCTGCCGGACGCGGAGCGGATCGTCCTCCTCGGCGGCCGACTGCTCCGGGAGGCCGTCCTCCAGCAGAACGCGCTCAGCGCGAACGACGCCTACTGCGAGCCGGCGAAGCAGTCCGCGCTGCTCGCACTCGTCCTCGACGTCGTCGACGCCTGCCGCCGGCTGGTGGAGAGCGGCGTCGCCGCCTCGGCCGTCGAGGAGCTCGACCTCTCTCGCGTGACGCGGGCGCGGGACGAGACGCCTCCGGACGGAGCCACCGAAGTGGCGGGCGTCTTCGAGGAGGTCGCGGGCAAGCTTCGGGGGCTCACATGACGCTGCTCGCCCCCGTCGAGTACACCTCGGTCTCGGCGATTCACGGACCGTTGCTCGTCGTCCAGGGAGTGGAGGGGATCGGGTGGGACGAGGTGGTCGAGGTCCGGCTCGACTCGGGTGAGCGCCGCCACGGCGTCGTCCTCGACGTCACGCGCGACCTTGCCGTCGTGGAGGTGTTCGAGGGCACCTCGGGCCTGCGACTCGACGGCCTGAGGGTCTCCTTCAGAGGCACGCCGATGCGCGTCCCCGTGGGCGAGGGCTGGCTCGGCCGGGTCTGCAACGGCCGTGGCGAGCCGCTCGACGGCGGCCCGCCGGTTCTCGGCGACCTGCTCCACGACGTCGCAGGCAGTCCGATCAACCCGGGCGCGAGGGACACGCCGAGCGAGCCGATCATGACCGGGATCTCGGCGATCGACGGGCTCGCCACGCTCGTTCGCGGCCAGAAGCTGCCGATCTTCTCGCTCGGAGGGCTGCCGCACCTGGAGCTCGCGGCGCAGATCGCCGCCCAGGCGCGCGCCGGCGGCGAGCCGTTCGCCGTCGTCTTCGCCGCGGTCGGGATCACGCGGGCGGACGCGATGACCGTGCGGGACGTTCTCGAGGAGCGGGCGGGCGAGGGCGACCTGACGCTCTTCCTGAACACCGCCGACGATCCGCTCGTCGAGCGGATCGTGACCCCGCGCATCGCGCTGACCGTCGCCGAGCATCTCGCCTTCGACCTCGGGCGGCATGTGCTCGTCGTCATCGCCGACCTGACGAGCTACGCGGAGGCGCTCCGCGAGGTGTCCGCGGCCCGTGGAGAGGTGCCGAGTCGCCGCGGCTATCCGGGCTACCTCTACAGTGACCTCGCGTCGCTCTACGAGCGCGCGGGGCGGATCAGGGGCCGGGCAGGGTCGCTGACGCAGGTGCCGGTCCTGACGATGCCGGCCGGCGACATCACACACCCCGTCCCCGACCTCACCGGGTACATCACCGAGGGCCAGGTCGTCCTCTCCCAGGATCTGCACGTGAGCGGCGTCTACCCGCCGTTCGACGCGCTCGCCTCGCTGTCGCGCCTCCAGCGGCTCGGTGCCGGCCCGGGGCGGACGCGCGACGACCACCTCGAGATCGCTGCCCAGCTCTACGCGTTCGCGGCGGAGGCGCGCCAGGTCGCCGATCTGGCCGACGTGGTCGGCGAAGCGGGCCTGACGGGGCGGGACCGCCGGTATCTCGCCTTCGCGGACGTCTTCCTGTCCGGCTTCCTCGCGCAGGGCCGCGCGGAGCAGCGGACGCTCGAGGACACGCTCGACCGCGCCTGGCGGGTGGCGTCGACCCTGCCGAGGCGCGAGCTCTCGATGGTCAGGCAGGCGCTCGTCGAGGCGCACTACGTGGAGGGGCTCGATGAGGCTCCGGGTCCCGACGGGTAGGCCGGGGCGGCTCTGGCTCCGCCGGCGCCTCGCGGTAGCGCGCCGCGGGCACGACGTCCTCGAGCAGAAGCAGCACGCGCTGCGCCGCCAGCTCGAGCGGGTGGAGGAGCTGCGCGAGGAGGCACGGCGGGAGTGGGAGGCGCGGGCGGCGGACGCGGAGCGCTGGTGGCAGCGCGCGGCG
>DASTCG010000011.1:0-2713 GCA_035711385.1 Gaiellaceae bacterium | reverse complement strand
ACCCGGCCTCGATCCGCTCCACCCCGGCCTCGGAGAGCGCGCGGGCGATCTCGAGCTTCTCGTCGGGCATGAGGACGACGCCGACGGTCTGCTCGCCGTCCCGAAGGGTCGTGTCGTAGAACCCGACCTCGGCCTCAAGCGTGTGCGGCCGGTTCAGCTCGCCGGTCCAGATCACGTGACGACCCCGTCGGGGAACGGCGAGAGCTTCTCGGCGCCGGCCGCCGTGATCAGGAAGTTGTCCTCGACGCGGAGGCCGCCGCCGCCGTCCCAGTACGCGCCCGGCTCGATCGCGAGCACCATGCCCTCCTCGATCGTCCCGCCGCCCGCCTGATGCGCATAGGGCGGCTCGTGTGCGCGAGCGCCGACACCGTGCGCGATCGGGTGGGAGGGCTGGCCGGGGTAGCCGGCCTCGGCTATCCCGTCGCGGACCAGCCGGTCGAGCTCTGCGAGGCTCGCGCCCGGGCGGCAGTGCTCGACAGCCCTTCGATACACGTCCATCAGGCTCTCACGTAGGTGTTCGTACTCGGGCGTCAACTCGCCGGGGCAGAGGTTCTTCGTGTGGTCGCACCAGTAGCCGTCGGCGCACACCCAGATCTCGAACAGCGTCGGCTCGTCCTTCTGGACGGGCCGGTCGGCGGTCGCGGTGAAGGTGCGGATGCCCTCACCCGACCAGACCAGCGAGAAGCCGTACGCGAGGTCGACCTTCCCCTCCCAGCCCGTGCCCTCGCCGTGGACGAAGCCGTTCCAGAGCGCGGCCGCCTCGCTCTCCTTCATGCCGGGTCGCAGCTCACGGCGCACGTGCTCCATCGCGGCGGCTGCGATCTCGTTCGCGAGCCGCATCCGCTCGAGCTCCTGCGGCGTCTTCAGCGAGCGCGCGCGGGCCAGGAGCGGCGCGGCGTCAACCGCCTCCCGCCAGGCGGCGAACCAGGCGTGCGTGTACGTGGTCGGCTCCCCGACCATGCGGTCAGTCGCCTGGGTGCCGAGCGAGAGCTCCAGGCCGACCCGCTCGTACTCCCCGGACGCCTGGATTGCCGTCTCGAGGGCGCGCGCCTGCGGCGGCCGGGGGTCGGACGCGTCGTAGCCCGGGAAGAGCCGCAGCTCTCGCGCCCACGCCATGCGGGCGGCGTCGTCGGCAGACGCCTCGAGGCAGACGAGCGTCGGCTCGCCCTGGCGCGGAAAGATCGCGACGTCGTAGCCCTTCATGCCCCAGAAGTTCGTGAGGTAGAGGACGTTGTCGGGCGCCCGGACGACCAGCGCGTCGAGCCCCTCGTCGGCCATCAGCGCGCGGACGCGGTCCAGCTTGGCGTCGTCGCGTGGCCAGCTCACAGGGCCGTCCAGAGAACACGTCCGTCGCGCCTGACGACTCGGCCGATCCCGCCGTCGGGATAGTGGCCGCACAAGACCAGCACGCCGGTGTCGACGATCTCCGGAAGAAGCCGCTCCCGCGTCTCGACGGAGGTCTGGGCGTCGACGTCGTTCGAGAAGGTGTCGCGCGGGCGGTCGAGGAGCATCGGGTGCGCTGCCGCGTCGCCGATCACGAGCGCCTCCTCGCTACCGCCGAGCCGGATCCGGACGCCCATGTGCCCGGGGTAGTGACCGGGCAGCGGGACTGCGGTTACGCCCCGCGCCAGCTCGGCTTCGCCTTCGATCACGTCGAACGCGATCGGGTCGAGGGTTCTCGCCATGTGCTTGCGGAGCCCGTCGCCGCGGGCGAACTCGAGCGCGTCGCGATGGACGACGTACCGAGCGTTCGGGAAGTACGGCCGGCCGTCGGCGTCGGTGTTCCAGCCGACGTGGTCGATGTGGAGGTGGGTGAGGAAGACGACGTCGATGTCCTCCGTCGTCGCCTGCTTGGCCGCGAGCGCCGCCGGGAGCTGTCCCTCGACGTCGCAGTCGCCGCCCCACTCGTCCCACAGCCCCGGAGGGCCGACCCCCGTGTCGATGAGTACGCTCCTGTCTCCGGCTCGGATCAGATAGCTCACGCACGGGAGCCGGAAGCGCGGGCCGCTGAACGTCGACGGGTACGCCTCGCGGTAGGCGTCCCAATTGCGGGTCGCCGGGAACAGCTCGTCGACTTCGCCGAGGTCGCCCGCTGCGTCCAGCAGGGCGCTGATGCGGACGTCGCCCGCTACCACCGCACGCGCTCGGGCGCCGGCTCGCCATGCGCCTGCTCCCACGAGACCACGGGGTTCCGGAGCACGCCGATCCGCTCGATCTCCGCCTCCATCACGTCGCCCGGCTTCAGATAGAGGGACGCCGCGTCCTCGCTGAAGCCGGCGACGCCGCTCACCGTCCCCGTCGAGACGACGTCCCCGGCGCTGTAGCCGAGCGGCGAGTAGTGCGAGAGGATTTCCGGGATCGTGACGGACATCCGCCCTGAATGCGACGTCTGGCGCACCTCCCCGTTCACCCGCAACTCCATGGCCAGGTCGTGTGGGTCCGGGATCTCGTCGGCGGTCACGATCCACGGGCCAAGTGGGCAGAACGTGTCGATCGCCTTGCAGAACGAGAAGACGCCCGACTGCATCTCCCGGCGCTGGATGTCCCGGGCCGTGATGTCGTTGAAGATCACGTAGCCGGCGACGAAATCCATCGCCTCGTCCGGCGAGAACCACTTTCCGGCCTTCCCGATCACGACGGCGAGCTCGAGCTCGTAGTCGAGCTCCTCCGTGAGGTGCTCGGGGTACACGACGGGCTCGTCGGGCCCGACGAT
>DASTCG010000010.1:0-10254 GCA_035711385.1 Gaiellaceae bacterium | reverse complement strand
CTCGAGCTTGCTTGCAGCCAGGGTTGCTCCGGCCCGGTGGGGAAGCAAGGGGACGGGCCGCGGTTCACCCGGGTGAACACACCGAAAGTCTCCGTCTCGTGAACGAGACGCGAATCATCCAGCCTGGGTGACGTGGCCGGGGGCGCGCGGCTCTAGCCTCGGGGAACCAACCCGGAGGTGGGCAGATGACACGCGGAAGCGCCACCGCGACCCCGACGCTCGAGCGCTCTCGGCCGGCGTCGGGCGAGGAGACGAAGCAGGCCGACGTCCTCGTCGTGTTCGGCATCACCGGCGACCTGGCGAAGGTGATGACATTCCACTCGCTCTACCGACTAGAGGCCCGCGGGATGCTCGACTGTCCGATCGTCGGTGTGGCCGTCGACGACTGGAGCGCGGACGACCTCCGGAAGCGGGCCCGCGAGTCGATCGAGGGGACCGGTGAGACGCTGGATCCGGCCGTCTTCGACCGCTTCGCCGAGCGCCTCTCGTACGTGAGCGGCGACTTCGGAGACAACGCGACGTACGAGCGGGTAGGCGAGGCGATTTCAGGAGCCTCGACGCCGGTCTTCTACCTCGAGATCCCGCCGTTCCTGTTCGGCCGGGTCGTGCAGGGGCTCGCCGATGCCGGCCTGACGAACGGCGCGCGCGTCGTCGTCGAGAAGCCGTTCGGGCACGACCTCGAGTCGGCCCGTGCGCTGGCGGACGAGCTGCACGTGCACCTCACGGAGGACCAGATCTACCGCATCGACCACTACCTCGGAAAGATGGGCCTCGCAGAGATCCTGCACCTGCGCTTCGCCAACTCGATGCTGGAGCCGCTCTGGAGTCGCAACCACCTCGAGGCGGTGGAGATCACGATGGCCGAGGACTTCGGCGTCGAGGATCGGGGCCACTTCTACGACCCGGTGGGCGCGCTCCGCGATGTGGTCGTCAATCACCTGATGCAGGTGGTGGCGGCAGCGGCGATGGAGGTGCCATCGCGGGCCGATCCGACGGCGATCAAGGACGCTCAGGTCGGACTCTTCCGCGCCGTCGCGGACGCCGATCCCGCGCACTACGTTCGCGGCCAGTACGAGGGCTATCTCGGCATCGACGGTGTGGCGCCCGACTCGACCACGGAGACCTTCGCGGCGCTCCGGCTCGATATCGAGAACTGGCGCTGGGCGGGCGTGCCCTTCTTCATCCGCACCGGGAAGCGCCTCGCGGCCACGCAGACCGAGCTCAGGCTCGTCTTCAAGCACGCGCCGAGGCTGAACTTCGCGCTCCGGCACGGCCGGCCGGAGCCGAACCAGCTCGTCGTCAAGCTCGATCCGTCCACCGGCATCAGGCTGATCATCGACGCGCATCGCGCCGATCGCCCCGGCACCGCGGCGATCGAGCTCGACATGGAGTTCGCGGAGGAGGGAGGCGAGGGGCCCACGCCGTACGAGGTACTGCTGCACGCGGCGATGGTCGGGGACAGCACGCGGTTCACGCGCCAGGACGGTGTGGACGAGCAGTGGAGGATCATGCAGCCGCTGCTCGATGCCCCACCGCCGGTCTACACGTACTCGCCAGGTTCGTGGGGTCCGGAGGCGGCGGACGAGCTCGTCGCGGGACACGGCCGCTGGCACGGGCCGTGGGTGACGCCGTGAACGTGCAGGCTGCACCCGAATCCGCCGAGCAGAGCGCTGCGGCGCCCTCGCCGTTCCCGCCGATCGCCGAGTACGCGTTCCTCTCCGACTGCCACACGGGCGCGCTCGTTGCGCCCGACAGCGCGATCGACTGGCTCTGCGTGCCTCGCTTCGACGCACCGAGCGTCTTCGGGAGCATCCTCGACCGGGAGGCCGGCTTCTTCCGGCTCGCCCCGTACGGCATCAATCACCCGACCTGGCGAGCCTACGTCCCGGGCACGAATGTTCTGGAGACGACATGGAAGACCCCGGACGGCTGGATCGCGGTCCGCGACGCGCTCACCCTCGGGCCCTGGCACGAGGAGGACGTCATCACACCCCATACGCGGCCGCCTGCCGACGAGGACGCCGACCATATGCTCGTTCGCACTGTCGAATGCCTGGAGGGAGAGGTCGAGGTGGAGCTCGTCTGCGAGCCGGCCTTCGATTACGGCCGCGTCCCCGCAGCCTGGACGCTCGTCGATGGGAGCCGTCACGCGGCGGATGCGACCGGAGCCGACCAGACGTTCCGGCTTGTCTCCGACCTCCCGCTGGGAATCGAGGCGAACCGGGTCCGCGGCCGGCACATGCTCCGGGAGGGCGACCGCACCTACTGTGCGCTCACCTGGGCCAAGGACCTCGTCGCCCCGGAGGACCTCGAAGACGCCGAGCGGCGCGTTGCGGCGACGATTCGGTTCTGGCGGTCGTGGCTGGGCCGCGCACGCATTCCGGACCATCGCCTGCGCGACGTCGTCCAGCGCTCCGCGCTGGCGGTCAAGGGGCTGACCTACATGCCGACGGGAGCGACGGTCGCGGCACTCACGACCTCGCTCCCCGAGACCCCCGGCGGTGAGCGCAACTGGGACTACCGATACACCTGGATCCGGGACAGCACCTTCACGCTTCAGGCGCTGCACTGGCTCAACCTCGACTGGGAGGCGGACGAGTTCATGCAGTTCATGGCCGACGTCGAGCCGACAGAGGACGGGTCGCTTCAGATCATGTACGGGATCGACGGACATCGTGATCTGACGGAGACGACGCGCGACGACCTCTCCGGCTACGCAGGCGCGCGCCCGGTCAGAGTCGGCAACGGCGCCTGGAACCAGCGGCAGAACGACGTCTTCGGTGCCGCCCTGGACTCGATCCTGCTCCACACCCGGCACAGCAGGCGCTTGCCCCGGAGGCTCTGGCCGCTCGTGCAGTCGCAGGCTGCCTGTGCAACGGCCGTCTGGCAGCAGCCGGACCAGGGGATCTGGGAGGCCCGCGGAGCTCCGCAGCACTACGTCTCGTCCAAGTTGATGTGCTGGGTCGCGCTCGACCGTGCTGCGCAGCTTGCGGAGATGCGTGGCGACCCGGAGTCGAGGGAGACCTGGAGCGCGACCGCCGAGGAGATCCGGGCCGAGATCCTGAGCCGCGGCGTCGACAGCCGAGGCGTGCTCCGCCAGCACTACGACACCGACGCGCTCGACGCCTCGGCCCTGCTCGCCGCCATGTTCGACTTCCTCCCGGGCGACGACGAGCGGCTGCGCGCGACCGTGAACGCGATCGCCGAGGAGCTCTCTGACCACGGGTACATCCTCCGCTACAAGACCGACGAGACCGACGACGGGCTCTCGGGCCGCGAGGGCACCTTCCTGATCTGCTCGTTCTGGCTCGTCTCCGCCCTCGCGATCATCGGCGAGCTCCAGCGGGCTCGCGACCTGATGGAGCGGTTGCTGAGGGTCGCCTCGCCGCTCGGCCTCTACGCGGAGGAGTTCGACTCCCAGACCGGCCGGCATCTGGGCAACTTCCCGCAGGCGTTCTCGCACCTGGCACTGATGGAGGCGGCCGCGCGAATCATCGTGCCCGAGCTGATGGAGGAGTACTGACATGGAGTCCTATGACGTTGTCATCGTCGGAACCGGTGCGGGCGGCGGCACCCTCGCCCGTCACCTGGCGCCTTCGGGGAAGCGCATCCTCTTGCTCGAGCGCGGCGACTGGCTCGCCCGTGAGCCCCAGAACTGGGATGCGGCCGACGTCTTCGTCGACAACCGGTACGTGTCGGAGGACACCTGGTACGACGACAAGGGCAAGCCGTTCCAGCCGCAGATCCACTACTTCGTCGGCGGGGCGACCAAGCTCTATGGCGCGGCGCTCTACCGGCTCCGCAAGGAGGACTTCGGCGAGCTTCGCCACCACGACGGCATCTCGCCGGCGTGGCCGATCGAGTACGAGGAGCTCGAGCCCTACTACACGCAGGCCGAGCAGATCTACGAGGTGCACGGTGCCCGCGGCGAGGACCCGACCGAACCGCCGGCGAGCGCGCCGTATCCCTACCCCGCGGTCTCGCATGAGCCGCGGATCCAGCAGCTTTCCGACGACCTCGAGAAGGCGGGCTACAAGCCGTTCCACGCGCCGTGCGGTATCCGGCTGAACGAGTCGAACATGCCCTACAGCATCTGCGTCCGCTGCGCGACTTGCGACGGCTTCCCCTGCCTCGTGCACGCGAAATCCGACGCTGAGGTTCTCGGCGTGCGACCGGCGCTGGAGCACTCCAACGTCACGCTCCTGACGAACACGAGGGTCGTCAAGCTCGAGACCGATGAGGCCGGCACGTCCGTCACCGAGGTGGTCGTCGAGCGCGACGGGGAGACTGAGCGCTTCACGGCAGATCTCGTCGTGGCCGCGTGCGGCGCCGCCAACACGGCGAAGCTGCTGCTCGCCTCCGCGAACGACAAGCACCCGGCCGGCCTGGCCAACGGCTCAGATCAGGTCGGCCGGAACTACATGTTCCACGACAGCATCGCCGTGCTCGCGCTCTCGCGCGAGGAAAATCCGACCACGTTCCAGAAGACGCTCGGGCTGAACGACTTCTACTTCGGCACCGATGACTTCGAGTTCCCGCTCGGGAACATCCAGATGGTGGGGAAGTCGTCGGCGGAGATGTTCCGCGGCGAGAAGCCGGGCGAGACGAGGCTGGCGCCCGAGTGGACGTTGGACCGCGTCGCCCGGCACGCGATCGACTTCTGGCTCTCGACCGAGGATCTCCCGAAGCCGGAGAACCGGGTGACGCTCGAGCCCGACGGCAACATCAGACTGACCTATTCGGAGACCAACGCCACGGCCAAGAAGCGGCTCTACGAGCAGCTCAAGTCGCTGCTCCCGCAGCTGAACATGAACGAGGGCCACCTGTTCCACCGCTTCGCCTACATGAAGAACGACATCCCGGTCGCCGGCGTGGCGCACCAGGCCGGCACCTGCCGGTTCGGCTCCGATCAGGCCATGTCGGTCCTGGACCGCGATTGCAAGGCGCACGAGCTCGACAACCTCTACGTGGTCGACACGAGCATCTTCCCGAGTATCGGAGCCGTCAACCCGGCCCTGACGGCGATGGCGAACTCGCTCCGGGTCGGCGACCACCTGCTCGAGCGGATGGGGGCCCGTCACCTGGTTGCGACCGCCTGAGCTTGCGATCTCCCACGACGATCAGCACGCCGCCGTTGACCTGACGGGGGGCGGCCTCCGCGCGTACGCGGCCGGCGGGCGTGACGTCCTCGACGGCTACGGTCCGGACGAGGAGAGCACCTCCGGACGCGGGCAGGTTCTGATCCCGTGGCCGAACCGGCTCGAGGACGGCACGTATGAGTTCAACGGGACGCGCCACGAGCTTCCGCTGACGGAGCCGGACCGGGGAAACGCGATCCACGGCCTCGTCCGCCGGAAGCGCTGGACGGTCGCCGAGCACGTGCCCGAACGGATCGCGTTGGAGCACGCGCTCGAACCCCAACCCGGCTATCCGTTCTCGATCGCGCTGACCGTCGAGTACACGCTCTCAGCCATCGGGCTCGGCGTCCGCTCGACGGCGGCGAACGTCGGCTCCGAGACCTGCCCGTACGGAGCCGGCTTCCACCCCTACCTGACCTCCGGTACGCAGACGGTGGACACGGCCGGGCTCAGGATCCCGGCTCGAACGGTGCTGATCTCCGACGAGCGGGGATTGCCCATCGGCGAACAGTCGGTCGATCAGGCTGGGCTCGACTTCCGGCAGCCGAGACAGATTGGCTCGACCGTGCTCGACCATGCTTTCACCGACCTCGACCGGGACGACGACGGGCTGGCACGAGTCGAGCTCGTGGATTCCCAGCACGGAGCCGTCTCGACGCTTTGGGTGGACGAGACCTTCTCCTTCCTCATGGTCTTCACAGGCGATCCGCTTTCGGACGTCGCCCGACGCAGCCTTGCCGTCGAGCCCATGACCTGCCCGCCGAACGCGTTCCGGACCGGAGACCACCTGATCCGCCTGGAGCCTGGGGCGTCGGCGACGAGCGCCTGGGGGATTACCCCTGCTCGCCTCGACCGGAGCGGCTAGAAGATCGCGATCGGATTGAGCGGCGATCCAGTCCCGCCCACGATCCGGAGCGGCGCCGCCACGAAGAGGAACTCCCAGCGCCCAGCGCGCTCACAGGCAGGGACGAGGTCTTCGTACTGGAGATAGTCGAGCAAGTGGAGACCCATCGCGTTGAGCGCGAGCGCGTGAATCGGGAAGGCGATCCCCTCGGTTGTGCTCGGCGCGGTGTCGCTGTTGCCGTCTGATCCGAGCACGGCGACGCGGCGCTCCGCCAGGAAGCGGGCGGTCGTCGGGTGGAGCCCCGCCTTCGCATTCTCCGTGTCCCAGGGGCCCAGCTCGCGGAGGCGCCGGGCGTGTCCGGTGCGAACCAGAAGGATGTCGCCTTTCCCGACCGTCACGCTCTGCGCCTGCTCGGCGGCCTCGAGGTCTTCGGGGAAGACGTGCTCGCCGGGCTCGAGCCACGGGACTCCGCGCAGCCGAGGCAGGTCGAGCAGGACGCCACGGCCGACCAGACCGTTCTTGGCGACTTCGATCGTGTTCACAGCCGCGCCGTCCTCCGTGACGGCGGCACTTGGCTTGCCGTTGTAGAGCGCGCCGTCGAGCGTCACATGGCACAGCGCGTCGATATGGCTGTGCGAGTCGTGGTGGTAGTCGACGCCGACGTAGTCCATGGCGAAGCTGAGCGGTCGGTCGACGTCGGGAAGCAGCGTCATCCGGTGAACCGCCGGCTCCGGATTGTCGATCCTCTTCTCCGTGCTCAACGGAAGGCTGAGCGTGACCGTCTCCCCGCTGCGAACGAGGCCGGCCGCGGCGACGACCCGATCGGGGCTGACGTCGTTCAGCGTCCCCAGCTCGTCGTCCTCGCCCCAGCGTCCCCAGTTCGAGACGGCCTGAAAGAGCTCTTTGAACTCCGCAGCGGACAGGTCGACTCGGCGTTCCCTGTCCGCGCCGTCCTTCGTCATTCCCCCTCCGGGGAGAGTCGTTCGGCCGGGACGTCTTTCCGCCTTCTCCTCGCGACGGCGCGGTGCATGAGCAGATCCTGAAGCACGAGTGTCCCGACCGCACCCACGATCATCATCGACACATTCGCGCCGAGCACGCCGAGCGCACCCCGAGCCGTGTCGAGCTCGCCCAAGCCGGCAGCGACACCGAGAAAGGCGGCCGCAGGGATCGTTGTCACCGAGATCGCCACGCCGACGCCTGAGCTGGCTCGGGTCTCGAGCGCCAGCATCCCCGCGATGCCCGCGACCAGCGCGACGGCGATCGTCTCGTCGCTGACGGACGTGAGACCGCCCAGCACCCCGGTCGCATCGATGTCGAAGCCGGAGGGGATGAGGTCGAACTGATCCTGGAGATACGTGGACAGAGCCGCCGCGAGAGCGGCGAACCCTAGGCCCACTGCAAGCGTCAGAAGAGCGCGGCCGGCGAGCCCCAGCCGACGGGCGACGATGCCGACGCTGATCGCGGTGATCGGCAGCAGGTCGGGGCTGACAGCCATCGCGCCGACGATCAGGATGCTGTTGTTGTCGATCACGCCGTAGCCGCCGATCACGCCTGCGACGAGCATGAACGCCAGGTAGCGAGCGATCGGTCGCGCGTTCACGCGGGCCGTGCCGATGACGTCGGCCCAGACCAGGCTGACGTCGGGCGCTGCAGCACGCATCGAGCCGACCACCTCCACGCGCGTCAGCGTGATGTCTCCGTCGGGCACCCCAAGCCGTCGTATCTCCTCCAGCGTCGTGTCGACCGCCCTTGGGCGAACGGCGGCGGAGACGATCGAGCGCCCGGCGCGCGTCGCGTCGACCCGTCTGACCCGGCTGACGTCGTCGAGCTCGTCGAGGCGCTCGGCGACCGTCGCCATCACCCCCGACCGTCCGACGACCTCGAGATTGATCACGACGCTAGGACGATCACTCCAAGCTGCCCTGGCGTCGTCGTCCGAACCGGATGACGTGGGCTTGATGCCAAGTCTGCGCCGAGGTAATCACCCGCTCCGGGTGATGATCGAGCGAGGCCGGTCGCACTACGTTGGACCTCGTTCGAGCAGCGATATGCGGGGTTCATGATGAGCGAAGACGGCAGCGCCCACGTTGTGATCGTCGGCGGAGGATTCGCCGGTGTCGCGTGTGCAAGGGGACTCGCCGGCAAGCAAGGCGTCCGCGTCACCCTGCTCGACAAGAACAGCTACCACCAGTTCCAGCCGCTCCTCTATCAGGTGGCGACGGCCGAGCTCACGCCGCGAGACATCGAGTTCGACCTCGAGGAGCTCTTCAAGGATTACGAGAACATCGAGGTGCGTCAGGCCGAGGTGGTGTCGGCCGACCCGGAGGCCCGGAGCCTGACCCTCGCCGACGGAAGCACGATCGAGGGCGATGTAGTCGTTCTGGCCGCGGGCTCGCAGCCGAACTTCTTCCATACCCCGGGCGCGGAGGAATTCGCCTTCCCGCTCTACTCACTCGACGACGCCAAGCGGATTCGCTCGCGCGTCCTCCAGCTCTTTCAGGACGCGAGCGCGAAGCCGGAGCTGGTCGACGAAGGTGCGCTCACGTTCGTCGTCGTCGGGGGCGGCGCGACGGGGGTCGAGTCGGCGGGCGCGCTGGCGGAACTTGTCCACAATGTGATGCCTCACCTGTACGAGCATCTCGCGATAGCGGGCGCGAGGGTGATTCTGGTCGACCTCGGCCACGCGGTGCTCGCTCCTTTCTCCGAAGATGCCCACGCCTACGCTGCGAAGCAACTCCAGCGGCGTGGCGTGGAGCTCAAGCTCGGCGTGTCCGCGAAGGAAATCGCGGCCGATCACGTCACGCTGAGCGACGGGACGAACCTCAAGACGCGTCTCACCGTGTGGGGCGGAGGACTCATGGCCGCTCCACTCTCCGCCCGGTCGGGACTGACTCCGGGTCGCGGCGGCCGTCTCGACGTGCAGCCCGACCTGACGGTGGAGGGCGCCCCGGGGGTCTATGCGCTCGGGGACTTCGCGAACATCCCGGCCGATGAGGAGAACGGGCTTCCTCAACTCGGCAGCGTCGCACAGCAGGGCGGTGACTGGGCAGCCCGCAACATCCTCGCCGGCATCGAGGGCAAGGCGGCACAGCCCTTCCACTACAAGGACAAGGGGATCATGGCGATGATCGGGAGGAAGGCTGCGGTCGCCGAGGTCGGTGAACACCGCCACGAGCTGCACGGCCGGATCGCCTTCGCGGCGTGGCTCGGGGTGCACGCACAGCTGCTCGCGAACGCGGGGGCGGAGACGAATGCCTTCCTCGCCTGGGCCGACGAGTTCTACTTGCGGCCCCACCATCGCTCTGCCGCGCTGCTCGACCCGTCGACGATCGACACGCCGCGCATCGACTGGAGCGGCTAGGAAGCTTGCGGGGCCTCTAGTCGGCGACGATCACGTCGCAGCCGGCGTCCCGCTTGACCTGGGTCGCGACGTCCGGGCCGAAGATTCGGGCGAACCTGCTGTGGTGGTGGGAGCCGATCACGATCAACTCGGCTCCGCGGTCACGCGCCTCGCCGACGATCGCGTCGGCCGGCTCGCCGGCGGCCCACGTGTAGTCGGCGGTCAGGCCGGCTTCCTCGACGCGATTCTTCGCCTCGGCGAGGATCGGCTCGAGCTCCGGCGGCTCTGTGAGCGGGATCATCCGGGCCGGTGAGTCGTCGAGCGTGCCGAAGTTCTGCGGCCCCTCGGGGTTCAGCGGCATCTCGGCGACGGCGATGACGACGAGCACTGCGCGTGCCTTCTGCGCCTCCTCGATCGCGCGGTCGAGCGCGCGGCGAGCGGACTCGTTTCCGTCGTAGCCGACCACGATCCTCGAGATCACGACCGCGCACGGTACAAGTTTCCGCAGAACACCGAATCATCCCCTCTGGGCGATGAGGTTCGGGGGTCCGGCGCGGACGATGAACCGCGATGCCGATCGCGGTGACGACCGTCGACCTCGCGCGCATCCAGTTCGCGACGACGTCGCTCTACCACTTTCTCTTCGTGCCGCTCACGCTCGGCCTCGCGCCGCTCGTCGCGACCATGCAAACCCTCTGGTACCGGGGAGGCGACGAGCGCTGGCTCCGGCTCACCCGCTTCTTCGGAACGCTGATGCTGATCAACTTCGCGATCGGCGTGGCCACGGGGCTCGTGCAGGAGTTCCAGTTCGGCATGAACTGGTCGGTCTACTCGAAATTCGTCGGCGACGTCTTCGGAGCGCCGCTCGCGATCGAGGGACTAGCCGCGTTCATGCTCGAGTCCACCTTCCTCGGGCTCTGGATCTTCGG
>DASTCG010000009.1:0-14007 GCA_035711385.1 Gaiellaceae bacterium | reverse complement strand
GCCGCCGGAATCACGTCCGCCTTCCGCGGTGCAGTCGACTCGCTCTGGGGCGCCGGCGACTACGCCCTGACGGCGCAGAACAACTTCTCGCCGATCCCCATCGCCGTCGCGAACGCGGCCGCGAAGGCTCCGGGGGTCGAGGCGGTCGCGGACGTCCGGACCGGAGACGCGTTCGCCTTCGGCCACCCGTTCTTCGCCACCGCCGTGAACCCGGCCGCCGCCCGCTTCTTCAGCATCGACTGGACGGAGGGCTCGCGAAGCGTGTTGTCGTCGCTCGGCGCGAACGGTGCGTTCGTCGACGACTCGTACGCCGAGGACCACCACCTGCGGATCGGCTCGACCTTCCCGCTCACGTTCGCGAACGGCAGGTCGACGACGGTTCAGGTGCGCGGGATCTTCAACCCGCCCGCCGGCGGCTCCCCCTTCGGACGCGTGACCATCTCCGCCGCGACCTGGGACCGGTTCAACGAGCAGCCGCGGAACCTCTACTCCTTCGTGCTGATGAAGGGCGGCCAGACGGACGCGAACCGCGCCACGCTGGAACGGGCGCTCGAGGCCTTCCCCAGCGCGAAGGTCCAGACCCGCGAGCAGTTCATCGACAACCAGATCTCCGCGCTGAACAGGATCCTCAACATCCTCTACGTCCTGCTCGCGCTCTCCGTGATCGTGAGCCTCTTCGGGATCGTGAACACCCTCGTCCTCACCGTGTTCGAGCGCACGCGCGAGATCGGGATGCTGCGCGCGATCGGGATGAGCCGACGCCAGCTGCGGCAGATGATCCGCTACGAGAGCGTGATCACCGCCCTGATGGGCGGCGTGATCGGGATCGTCCTCGGCATCATCCTCGGCGCGCTGCTCGGGGCACGGGTGGAGTTCATCGACTTCACGGTGCCCGTCACGCAGATCGTGGTCTTCACGTTCGCCGCCATCGTCGTCGGGCTGATCGCGGCGATCTTCCCGGCGCGGCGTGCGGCCCGGCTGAACGTCCTCGAGGCGCTGCAGTACGAGTAACGGGCCCGGTCAGCCGCCCTCGGTGGCCTGCAGCTCCTTCGCGAAGAACTGGAGCGCCTTCCTCGTCTTCATCTGCTGCTCGCCGGTGACGTCGATCCCCTTCTCGGCGAGAAACGCACGCGCCTCGGCGGCCACCTGGAACGGCTCCGTCGGCGCGCACTTGGTGGACAGCTCGAGGATCCGCGATCCGTCCGGGTAGAGCCAGAGCTCGGCGACGAGCGGGCGGCCGAGCCCCTTCGGCTGCGTCTTCAGCTTGAGCGCGAAGACCGGGCCCAGGATCGAGAGCGAGTCGAGGTCCACGTCGGCGTGCGCCCGGAAGAACCGCCGCTGCTCCTTCGAGAACAGGCGCCGGATCGGCCTCTCGCCGAGGACGGCGGCCCGGATGTCGGCGGCCGAGAGCCGGTCCTTCATGGTCGCCGAGCAGACGAACCCGCCTGGAATCGCGTCGACCTCGACCACCAGGTTCCGCGACTTGCGCACGTCGTCCGGGAGCTCGTCGGGGACGACCGGTCGGAGCTTGACGACGGTGTCGCTGCGCTTCCCCTGAATCCGCCGCGCGCGCACGACGACGCCCGCCCTGTCCAGGTCGAGCCCCGGGGTGTCGAAGAAGAACACTTGGCGGATCTGTCCGCCGAGCGGATCGAGCTGGAGCGCCCCAGCGGTCGAGCGCTGGTTCGATTCGGGGATGGTCAGCTTCAGCTCGACGCTGTCCGCGCCCTTGACGAGCTGCAGGAGCTCGGCCTCCTGTTCGTCCGTGAGTTGCGCCGTCTGCCGCGTCGCGGTTGCCATCTTCGGTCTCCTCTCGTCTCCCCGATGCCGCCCGAGTATCGTCCGCCGTGGGCTGCGCGTCAAAACGGCGCGGTTATCGTGGCGCCCGTGGCCGGCCCCGAGCGGATCAGCGAGCACGTGCTCTGGCTCGCGCCGGGCCCGCCGGACCGCCCGTCGCTGTGCGCGGTCCTGGGCGAGCGTCGGACGCTCATGCTCGACGCCGGGTCCTCAGCCGCGCATGCGCGGCTGCTCCTCGACGGCCTGTCGACGCCGCCGAGCCACGTCGCGCTCACCCACTCGCACTGGGATCACGTCTTCGGTGCGGCGGAGGTCGGCGCGCCCGTCATCGCGCACTCGCTCACCGCCGCCGCTCTGCGGACGCTGGCGGCCACCGACTGGAGCGACGAGGCGCTCGACCGCCGGGTCGCGGCGGGTGAGGACTCGGCCCAGCACGCCGCGAACGTGAAGGAGGAGCTGCCGTCACCGCGCGACGTGCAGGTCGCCCAGGCCGACCTCGTCTTCGAGGACGGCCTCGACGTCGAGCTCGGCGGCGCGACGGTCCGGATCCGGCACGTCGGCGGCGACCATGCGAGCGACTCCTGCGCCATGTACGTCGAGCCCGACGGGGTGCTCTTCCTCGGCGACTGCCTCTACGACTCGCCCGACGGGCGGCTGACGCCGGAGCGGGTCTTCCCGCTCTACGAGGCGGTGCTCGGCTTCGGCGCCGAGCTGTTCGTCGAGGGACACGGCGAGAGGGTCGTCCCGCGGAGCGAGCTGGAGGGGCTCGCCGCCAAGCTCCGGCAGGCGCACGAGCTCGTCGAGGCGGGAGAGACGGTCCCCGAAGGAGCAGACGCGGACCTCGCGTTCTTCGTCGGCGCCTTCGCAGCCGGGCGCTGAGGGTTGCTGTGAAAATCGGCCGCCGTGCGGGGCGCTCCAGGCCAAGCCGGGCAGTGCGGGCGTTCGCGGCGCGTAGCAGCGCTACGTGTCGCGGGCGCACGTGCTGATCCGGCGCCGCGCCTGGAGCGGCATCCGGCACGGGCTAGTTTCACATCAAGCCTCTAGTCCCGCCGCTCTTCCAGGAACTTCTTCAGCCCGAGGAAAGGCAGGACGATCGCCGCGAGCACGGAGACGGCCCAGACGATGACGGTGGCGGCGATCCAGGTTCCCACGCCTGAGATCGTGAGGCCGTCGGAGACGAGGTCGGTGACGATCAGGGCCGCCAGGGTGGCGACGAGCGCGACGCCGCCGAGCATCGTGGGGGCGCTCGCCCGGAACTGCATGATGAGAAACGGCTGTGCGAGGGCGTAGACGATCGTGAAGATCACGAGGGCGACGACGAACCCGCTCGCACTCAGCTCCATCCCGTCGAGCAGCCCAGCAGCGACGATCAGCCCGACCGCGTTTGCAGCGAGCCCGATCAGGATCCGGATGACGAGACGGATCATGCGGTGGGAATCTACGTGGCCTACAGGACGGCTTCGAGGAACCTTCGCGTCTCAGGGCGCGAAGGGCTGCCGAGCAGCTCCGCCGGCGTCCCTTCCTCGATGATCTCCCCCTCGTGGACGAAGGCCATGCGCGAAGCCACTTCGCGGGCGAACCCCATCTCGTGCGTGACGACGACCATCGTCATCCGCAGCTCGGTCGCGAGCCGGCGCATGACCCCGAGCACCTCGCCGATCAGCTCCGGGTCCAGCGCTGAGGTGGGCTCGTCGAACAGCATCACGGTCGGGTCCATCGCGAGCGCACGGGCGATCGCGATCCGCTGCTGCTGGCCGCCCGACAGCTGGATCGGGTAGTGGTCGGCCTTGTCCGGAAGCCCGACGACGAGCATGAGCTCACGCGCGGCCGCCCGGGCCTGCTTCCTCGACCTCCCGAGCACGGTCACCGGCCCCTCCATCACGTTCTCGAGCGCCGTCCGGTGCGCGAAGAGGTTGAAGTCCTGGAACACCATCCCCGTCCGGATGCGGACCTGTCTGATCCGGTCGCGCTTGGCCCGGGTGCGGATGCCGCCGCCCTCGATGCGGATGCCCGCGACCTCGATCGTCCCCTCCGTCGGCTCCTCGAGGAAGTTGATGCAGCGCAGGAGCGTGCTCTTCCCGGACCCCGAGCGGCCGAAGATGACCACGACCTCGCCGTGGCCGACGTCGAGGTCGATGCCCTTCAGCACTTCGTGCGTGCCGAACGACTTCCGCAGGCCCGTGACCCGCACGTCGGCTGCGCCGTTCAGCACCTCGGTCACGCCCTGCCCGCTGCTGCGCGCTGGCCGGGGGCAGAGACGCCGGCCGTCCCGCGGGTGTAGGCCTTCCCGAGCCGGCGCTCCAGCCGCAGCTGGAAGAACTGGAAGATGGTCGTCAGGCCCCAGTACATGAGCGCCGCGACGAGGAGCGCCTCGAGGTTGCGGAAGTCCGCCTTCCCGACGAGCTGGGCCCGGCGGAAGATCTCCATCTGGTCGATGCTCGTGCCGAGGAAGCTGACGAGGGCCGTGTCCTTCATCATCGCGATGAACTCGTTGCCCGTCGGCGGGATGATCACGCGAAACGCCTGCGGCAGGACGACCCGGCGCATCTTCTGCGAGTAGGTCATCCCGAGCGCTTCCGCGGCCTCCGACTGTCCGTGGCCGATCGACTGGATGCCGGCCCGGAAGATCTCCGTCATGTACGCGCCGTAGTTCAGGCCGAGCGCCAGGACGCCCGCCGTGAGGACGTCGAGCGTCAGCCAGGTGGCCCATGGCTCGCCGAGCGCGATCCCGATCTGCGGGAGCGCGAGGTAGATCAGGAACAGCTGGACGATGAGCGGCGTGCCGCGGAAGAACGACGTGTAGAAGCCCGTGACCCCGACGGCAATCGCGTTGTGGCTGAGCCGACCGAGGGCCCCGAAGAGCGCAAGCACGCAGGCGAGCACGATCGCGAGTACGGCGATGATGATCGTCCAGGTGATTCCCCTCGCGATGAAGCTGGCGTGGTCCCGCATCCAGGCGGTGTCGAAGTCCGCCGCGGCGAAGAGGGCGACGAGCAGCGTGAGGATCGTCGCCCAGACGGCCGCGAGCTTCAGCCTGAAGGGGATCCGCGCCGAGTAGAGCTCGAGCCCCTCGCGCCTGCTTCGCCTCTCTCCGGCAGGCGGGAGCGGCGACGCCACCTCTCCGCCGCCGCTCTCGCTGCCGACTGCCACTGCACCTACCCCTTCAGCTCAGTAGGCCGAGGTGGTGGTCGTGGTGGAGGTGGACGTGTCCTTCTTGACGGTCAGGTCCGTGCCGTACCACTTCTTCGAGAGCTTCGAGAGCGTGCCGTCCTTGTGCATGTCCTTAACGATCTGCGAGATGCGGGCCACGAGGCTCGACGGATCCTCCTGCGACTTCTTATCGATCGCGACCGATAGCGGCTCGTAGTAGAGCGGCTCGCCGACGATCTTGATCGGGGAGCCCGCCTTCTCCGCCGCCTGCAGCGTCGGCAGAGCCGAGATGACGGCGTCGAGGCGCCGCCCGTCGCCGAGCGAGAGGTCCTGGATCGCCGTCGAGTCCGTGTCGTACGTCTTGATGGTCGGATCCGTGATCGTGGAGTTGATCTTCTGCGGCTTGCCCGACTCGTCCTGGGCGATCTCGAGCTTGTTCTGGAGATAGAGGTCGTACGTGCAGCCGCCGCAGACGCCGATCTTCTTGCCGTCGAGGTCGCTCGCTCCGTTGATCGTCGTGTTGTCCTTGTGCACCGCGATCGCGGCGGGCGTGTAGTAGTAGGGCGGCGTGAAGCGCAACACCTTCGCGCGTGCCGGCGTGATCGTCATCGAGCCGACGGAGACGTCCCAGCGGCCGTTCCAGTTCCCGGCGATGATCGTGTCCCAGGCCGGAGCCTCCCACGCGATCTTGACCCCGAGCCGCTTGGCGACCTCGGTGGCGACGTCGATGTCGAAGCCCTCGTACTTGCCCGTCTTCTCGTTCAGCTTGGACTGCGGCGGATAGGCGGGGTCGGTGGACACCGTCAGCGTCCCTTTGTCCTCGATCGACGCCAGCAGCCCCGTGTCGCTGCTCGTGGTCCCGCCGCCACCGCCGCTCTCCTCATCGTCCCCGCCACAGGCGAGTGGGACGAGCGCGAGCAGCAGGACGAAGGCCGCCAGTGCAGCAGATCGTCTCTTCGACATCGTGCCTCCTTCTCAGCCAGGAGCAGGGCCTCGGTGAATGGACTCTGACCCCGCACCTGCCGGCCAACGCTTCACGAAGAGGGTACTACGGTGAAGCCGAAGACCCCGCGACGACCCACACTGAGCGCCGTCGCTGCCCACGGTGCATCCTTCGGCGGTGGGCGTGGAGGAAGACGAGAGCGATCGGCGGGAGGCTGAGATCCTCGAGCGGATCCGCGCGATTCCCGAGGGGTTCGTCCGCACCTACGGCGACATCGATCCTCGGGCCCCTCGCCTGGTCGGGCGCGTCCTCGCCACGACGACGGAGCACGTCCCCTGGCACCGGGTCGTCCGGGCCGACGGGAGCCTCACGCAGGGCGAGAGGCAGCGCGAGCTGCTGCTCCGGGAGGGGGTGCCGATGCGCGGAGGCCGGGTCGACCTCCGCGACGCTCGGCTCCCGTCCTACCTCTCCTGAGAACTCGTTCCAGAATGAGCGCTGTGCCGCCAGGCCGCGCTGGGCGGCGCCAGCGTCGTCCTCAACCGCGCCCACATCTCATCGATATGGACGCGGTCTGCGTCCGGGCCTGGCATCCACCCATCGCACCCTGGCGACGAGCCACATCCTGAAACTGGTTCTAGGTCGCGACCGCGCCGGCGGCCCGCTCGAGCTCGTCGATCTCGATCTTCGTCATGCCCAACATCGCCTCCATGACGCGCTGCGCCTTCTCCTTGTCGGGATCGTTGAGGAGCTCGGGCAGGCGGGTGGGGACGATCTGCCACGACACGCCGTAGCGGTCCTTCAACCAGCCGCACGGACCCTCCTCGCCGCCCTCCGAGAGCTTGCTCCAGTAGGCATCGACCTCGTCCTGGGTCTCGCACTCCACCGCGAACGAGATCGCCTCGTTGAACGTGAAGTCGTCGCCGCCGTTCAGCGCCACGAACCGCTGCCCGTCGAGCTCGAAGCTCACGGTCATGACCATGCCCTCGGGCCGCGGGCCCGCCGAGCCATACCTGGTGACCTCGAGGATCTGCGAGTTGGGAAACACGGCCGTGTAGAACTCCGCGGCCTCCTCGCCCTCGGTGTCGAACCACAGGAAGGGAGTGATCTTCTGCATGGATCGTTCCTTTCTGCCGTGAGACAGGTCTATCGGGGTAGACGACCTGGACGGGCGAAACTCATCGCCCGGGTTAGGGTTGCCCGATGGGCCGGATCGAGAACCGTCTCCACGAGCTCGGCCTGACGCTTCCGGCCCCGCTCGTCCCGCCCGGCAACTTCCGGCTCGTCAAGGTCCACGGCGGTCTCGCCTACATCGCGGGGCACGGGCCGTTCGACGGCTCGACGCTGCTCGTGGAGGGGCTGGTCGGCCGCGACCTCGACGTGGACGAGGCCTACCGGGCCGCGCGCCTGGCGTGCCTCTCGATCCTCGCGTCGCTGAAGGACGAACTGGGAGACCTCGACCGCGTGACGGAGTGGATCCGGGCGGTGGGCTATGTCCACTGCGAGCCGGGATTCGGCCAGAACGCCGCCGTCGTCAACGGCTTCAGCGACCTGATCGTCGAGCTCTGGGGTGACGCCGGACGGCATGCCCGGTCGGCTCCGGGCCAGGGCCCCTCGCCGCTCAACGTCCCGATCATCGTGGACGCGATCGCGGCGGTCGACTAGCAGTCGACTAGCGGCCGAACCAGCGGGACCGCCGGTTCGCGCCGAACTCCTGCTTCTCAGCGACGAGGGAGGGCGACGGCTCCTGGAAGGTTCCGGTCGGTTTCGGCCCCGAGAGGAAGTCGACGTCGACGCGTCCGACGCGGCCGGCTCCGAACTCGACGTAGCAGGCCCCGCGCCCGTCGTATGGCGCCGTCTGCGGGCCGCCCTGCAGCTGCGCGAGGATCGACGCGGCGACGACGCGGGCCGCTCCCTCCGAGAACACGCCCGCCTTCGGCACGCCGACCGTCGCGACGTCGCCGACGGCGTAGACGCCGGGGAACCGCGTCTCGAGCGTGCGGGAGTCGACCGGCACGTACCCGTCCTCGGCCATCCCGCTCGCGATGACCACGTCGGGCGCGCGGTGCCGCGGCACACCGAGGAGGAGGTCGCAGGGCAACTCGGCGCCGTCGTCGAGCACGAGGACGTTGCGGTCGGTGACGAACGAGCTCACGCGACGGCCGGGGACGAAGGCGATGCCTCGCTCCGCGAACGCCTCGAGGAGCGCCGTGGACGTGTCCGGGGATGGAGGCACCGGGGTCCCGAACGGCATCACGAGCGAGATCTCTGTGTCGTCGCGAACGTTCCGCTCGGACAGGTAGTCGTGGAGGAGCAGCGCCGCCTCGCTGGGCGCCGGCGGGCACTTGAACGGCGCGCCGCAGACACCGACGACCGCGCGTCCGCCGCTGAACTCGGGCAGGGCCTCCCGCATGCGTTCAGCGCCCGCGACCGAGTAGAACTCGTTTTCGGCGACCCCGGGCGTCGCGTCGAAGTCGTAGTCGGCGCCCAGCGCGACGACCAGGACGTCCGCCTCGTGCGTCGCGCGGTCGGTCGTCACGCGCCGTGCCTCGGGATCGATCTCCGTGACCGTCTCGCGCAGCAGGTCGACGCCGGGCTTCGCGAAGTCCGCGTACGGCAGGCGGACCTCGTCGGGCGCCGCCTTGCCGAACATCACGTCGAGCTTCGAGTAGCCGAAGACGAACGCGTCGTTCTCGTCGATCAACGTGACGCCGGCATCGTCGCCGAGCGCCTCCGAGAGGACCGTCGAGAGCTCGAGACCGGCGAAGCCGGCACCCAGGACGACGATGCGCGGCTGCACGCGAACAGGCTAACCCTCGTTGCACGACGCTCGCGACTGAGCTTCAATCGAACCGGTGAACCGGGCTGTCGCCGCGCTCGCAGGATTGCGCGCGGCCCTGCGCAACGACAACGTGCGACGCGTCGAGCTTGCGTGGGGCGCCGCGATCGCCGCCGAGTGGGCGCACTTCGTCGCCTTCGGGATCTATGCCTACGACGAAGGCGGAGCCGTGGCCGTCGGTGTCGCCGGAGTCGTCCGGATGCTCCCCGCGGCGCTCACGGCTCCGTTCGCCGCCTCGCTCGGGGATCGGTTCCGCCGCGAGCGCTTCCTCTTGGCGGTCGCGCTCGTCGGCTGCGGCGCGCTCGCGGCCTCGGCCGCCGCCTTCTTCGCCGGGAGTGTCGTGCTGGTGTTCGCGCTCGCGGCCGTCGTCGGCGTGGCCGCCACGCTCGTGAGACCCGCGCTGCAGGCGCTCCTGCCGTCGCTCGCGAGCACGCCCGAGGAGCTGATCGCCGCCAACGGCGCCACGTCGACGCTCGAGGGCTTCGGCACGCTCGTCGGACCGCTCGTCGCCGGCGTGCTCGTGTCGGCCACGGACGTCGGCCTCGTGTTCGCCGTCGGCGCGTTCGCGTTCCTCGGGTCCGCCGCGCTGCTCGCGCGGGTGTCCGTCGAGGGTCGCCTGCGGCTCCGCGAGCCTGAGGCCGGCGACGGCACGCTCCGGCTGCTGCTGGGCGGCTTCCGCACGGTCGCGCGCGGCCCGAGGCCCCGCCTCCTCATCGGGCTCGTCGTCGGGCAGACGTTCGTCCGCGGCTGCCTCAACGTCCTGATCGTCGTTACGGCCTTCCAGGTGCTCGACGCCGGCGCGGCCGCGGTCGGCTACATGACCGCCGCTGTGGGGGTCGGCGGCCTGATCGGCGCGATCGGGGCGATGACGCTCGAACGCGGCCGGCTCGCCGTCACGTTCGGCGTTGCGCTCGTCTTCTGGGGCCTGCCGATCGTGCTGCTCGCGACCTGGTCCGAGCTCGCCGCCGCTCTCCTCCTGCTGGCGGTCGTCGGCGCGGCGAACAGCGTCGAGGACGTCGCGGTCTTCACGCTCCTCCAGCGCATCGTCCCTGACGAGGTGCTGACGCGCGTCCTCGCCGTGCTCTGGGGACTCGCGATGGGGACCGTGGCGCTCGGCTCGATCGCGGCGCCCGCACTCGTGGCGGCGATCGGCCCCCGCGCCTCGTTCATCGCCGTCGGAGCCGTCCTCCCGCTGCTCGCGCTGGTCACCTGGCGGAGGCTTGTGGAGATCGACGAGGAGGTCGCCTCACCGGGCGCCGAGGTCGAGCTGATCGAGGGCGTGCCGATGTTCGCGCCGTTGCCGCTCGCTGCGAAGGAGCACATGGCGACCGCGCTCGTTCCGGTCACGTGCGCGGCAGGCGAGGTCGTCATCGAGGCCGGGGCCCCCGGCGACCGCTTCTACATCGTCGGGGAAGGCGAGCTCGAGGTGGTGGGAGACGGCGTCCGAGCGAGCGCGCACCCGGGAGACCATTTCGGCGAGATCGCGCTGCTCCGGAACGTGCCGCGCACGGCGACCGTGAAGGCGGTGAGCGACTCGCAGCTCTACGCGCTCGAGCGCGACGACTTCCTCGCAGCCGTCACCGGCCACCCGGGCGCGCACGCGGCCGGGGAGGCAGTCGTCGACGAGCGGCTCGGGACCGTCCCCTCGCTTCGCTCCTCCTGAACCGGCTCTGACCTCCGGCTAGGCGGCGCCTGCCGGCTGCCACACGGGCTCGAAGACGATGTCCAGGTCGCCGGCGCTCGCGATCTCGGTCTCCCTCCCGGTCGCGAGGTCGAGCACGACGATCGCCGTCCGCTCGAGGCCCTCCGTACTGCGGGCGAACGCAACCCGGCGGCCTTCCGGCGACCACGAGGGATGCATCTCGTCGGCCGGGGTTCGCGTGAGCTTCCGCAGGCCGCTGCCGTCCGGTCGAACGACCCAGATCTCGTTGTTCCCGTCGAAGTCGGCCGTGAACGCGATTCTCCGCCCGTCGGGTGCCCACGCCGCCTCGGATGCTCCGTCGCCGGGGCTGGTGCGCTTCGTCAGCTGGCGAAGCCCCGAGCCGTCGGGACGGACGACGTAGATCTGCAGCAAGTCGCCCGTCCCGCGGCCCTGGAAGGCGATCAGCTTCCCGTCGGGCGACCAGGCGGGCTCGTTTCCCGACCTCGGCAGGACCGTGTCCGAGCCGCCGTTCCCGAGCGGGCGGACGACGATGCCGCCGGTGGCGCCCTCGCCGGCGACTGCGAGCCGACGTCCGTCCGGAGACCACACGGGCGTCGTGTCGGTGTTGGCGGGCAACCGGGTGCGATCCGACCCGTCGCGCGCGAACGAGTACGCCTTGCAGCAGTTCCAGAAGTCGACGGCGGCGAACCGCTCTCCGTCCGGCGTCCATTCGGGACCGCTCATGTCCTCCGTCCCCGGGACGGTCCACGACCGCCCGCCGTCGGCGCGAACCAGCCGGACGCCCCCGGTTCCCGAGTAGGCGATCAGGTCACCCTTCGGGACGTCGGCGAACGGATAGGGGTCGTGGCGGAGGATCACCCCGAGCAGGAACGCGGCTCCGATCGTCAGCGCGAGCGGCACGAACACGTAGATCGTCCTGCTCCGCCGGCTCACCCGCCCGGGACCGCGTTGCAGCGCGGGGAGCGCCGGCGGCCGGGACGCGCTGTTCACGAGCCAGATGCCGAGTGCGACAACGGCGGGTCCGAGCGCCGTCAGACCGAAGATGGTCATGTCGAGGAGCAGGTATCCGACGCCGGTGGCGCCACCGAGCTCCCACATCACCCACAAGATGGAGCCCATGACTAGCGTCCACAGGCTTCCGACCGCGATCACCACGAACCCGGCGAACCGGCGGAGACGCGGAGCGCGAACGGAGCCAACCGACCTCGTCTCGATCATCGCTCCTCCGTAGGACCACGCTACGCCGGCGCGCCGGGTCGCGCATCGGGGGAACCACCGATCCGGTCGACCGGCCGGCGGCGGGTCGCGCCGCCGGCCGGAACGCTTCGGTCAGCGCACGCGCATCCCGAGCGTGGGATCCCAGTGCAGCACGCTGTCGTAGCGCTGCAACGGCGCTTCCGGCAGCTCGCCGACACTGACGCCGTAGCGCCAGCTGCTCGGGCAGATCGCGATGAAGCGCGCGTAGCCGCCCAGGCCTCCCCCGAACTTGGGGAAGCCGATCTCGACCAGGCAGCCGGTGGGCGGCACCTTGTCGAGATTGGCCACGCCTTCGGCCTGGGCGAAGCCGTTGTGCATCAGCCAGCTCTCACCCTCGAGCGTGGGCGTCGAGTCCGTGTCGAGCGGCTCGTGCCCGTGGAAGAGGATATGGCGTTGCAGGTGGAGGAACTGGAGCGCGGCGAGCGAGACGCCCGGGAACCGCGTCAGGGTCGCCAGAATCGGATCCGGCCAGCGCTTCGACCAGTCGGACCGAACCATGACGACGCTGCCTTCGGGAATCCGGCCGTAGCGGTGCTCCCAGCGCAGGATGTCCGACACCTGCAGGTGGTAGTTGAAGTCTCGGCGCACCTGGTCGACGATCGAGATGACCACGAGCGGCCGGACGGCGAATGTCGGCGGCAGCTCGTCGATCGCCGCGTACTCGGGCGCCCAGTGCGCCGGCGGATCGAGCTGCGTGCCGAGCTGATCCGTCTGCAGCATGTACGCCGTCGCCTCGAAGCCGTCGACGGCGTAGGTGTACGGCAGGCCCGTCGCCGGGTTCTTCGCCGGCGCGAAGACCGACGGTCCAAACCCTGCCCAGACGGGAATCGACGGCGTGATCGTGTGGGTCAGGTCGACGTACTTGGCGCTGCGCAGGGCGTGGTCGTAGATCTGCCACAGGGACGGTCCCCGGCCGTGGTCGTGACCGTGGCCGTGGTGCCCGTGCCCCGCGCCGGCGGCGGCGGCGCCCCAGAGCGCGATGCCGACCACGAGCAGGACCGCCAGCAAGAGGCGGCCGGGTCGGCGCGAGCGATGACTCATGAGAGCCCTCCTTCCCTCGTTGAACCATCCTTTCCGCGAAGAGGCGCCGAGGAAACCGCTCGCCTCGCCTCCCACTCGGCGACTCCGATGAAGAGGACGCCTCCCGCAAGGGCCAGCGCTCCCCAGGCTCGCCCGACGGCGCCCGGGTCGTTTGGGAAGCGCACGGAGGCGAGACCCAGAACGGCGGCTGCCGCCCCAGCACTCCAGGCCGGGATCCTCCATCCGTGCGTCCGCAGGGCGGCCAGGAAGGACACGAGGACGATCGCAACGGCGAGCGCAGCCATCGTCGAGAGGCGCTGCACGTGGTGAGGCGGCCCGGTGAGACCCCGGGCGTCGGCTCCCATCTCCAGCGAGTAGACGGTGAGCGGCACTGCGGCGAGCACCGAGACCACGAACAGCGGCCGGCTCACGGCGACGGGCTTTCCGACGAACTCGTTGCGAGCCGGATGGAGCGCGAGAAGGATCCCCAGCGTGGAAACGAGGATCGCGGCGGGCACAAGATTCTGTGCGTCTGCGGCGAGCGCCGACCCGGCGACCAGGGCAGGAACTGCGAGGAACGCCTGCTGCACACCAGCGATCTTCCGCTCGGGCGAGCGCAACTGGACGGCGATCCCGACCGTGACGATGAGGCCGACCAGCGCGCCGTAGCCGAGGTCCGTGACCGGGCCGGCGACACCCTCCCGGTTTTCGGACCAGCCGATCACGAGCGTCGTCAGGCCGAACGCGCCAACGCCGAAGGCCACCACCAGCACCGCTGCCCAGGCGGTGAAGACTCTCCGCCGGGTGATCATGACCGCCATTTCTTCCAGAACCCGAGCCGTCCAGTACGGCCCCGGGCCCACCGCCAAACGCGATCCGCGTTGGGTCGACGCGATTGCCGCTGCACCTCGCTATCACTACCCGGCGATGAGCCAGGACGCAGGCGCTGCCCTCGCCTCGGCTGAGGCGCAGGTCGCGGCCGTGCGTGACGATCCGGCGGCGCGTCTTGCCTTGATCGTGCGGACCTACCACGGCCCGACCGGCAGCGCCCCCCGACACCTGCCGTTCCGGCGGGCGGCGTTGTCGTTCATGCGCTGGCAGGCGCATCGTGGCGTGCTCGATCCGCTCGACGCCTCGCCGCCCGGCAGCGTGTGGTGGCGGGCGGTCAACGAGCGACTGCTGCGGGACGGATGCGAGGCGGTCGCACTCGTCGGCGGCCTGGCCGGAGAGCCGTCGTCGCGGCCCGTGGGTCTGTGGCTGGAGTTCATCGCGAAACCGACGGGGCGAAACTGGTATCGAGCACATAACGCGAGCATCGTGGGCGCTTACCTGGAGCACCGC
>DASTCG010000008.1:0-7655 GCA_035711385.1 Gaiellaceae bacterium | reverse complement strand
GCGGCCGCCGTCGAGGGCGACATGCGGCCTCATGACCGTGCCTCCTCTGCCAGCGCCCTGCGCCTCGGCCGGGGGTGTGCGACGCCGCCTTCGTCCGTCGCCTCGTGGGCGAAGCGCCTGACGGCGACGAACGTGCCGACTGCGCCCCAGGCGAGAAGCGACGAGAGGTCGCGCCCCGAGAACCCGCTCCCGGTCGTGTACGGGCTGAAGCAGGCGGTGAACGCGTGGACGAGGTGGTAGAGGGGGAACGCCTGCGCGATCCGGTGCAGCCACTGGGGCTCGCCCTGGACCGAGTAGAAGACGCCGGAGATGAAGAGCAGCGGGAAGAGCGTCAGGTTCGCGACGATCGGCGCCGTCTCGGCCCGCCGCACGAAGGAGGCGACCGCGAAGCCGAGCGCCGTGAACGTCAGCCCGCCGAGGACGAGGGTGACGATCGCGGCCGGCAGGAGCTCGATGCGAACGTCGACGCCGAAGGCGGGCACCGCGACCACGAACATCAGGGCGACGGAGGCTAAGGCTGCAAGCACGGTCGCTGCGACCCAGGAGCCGAGGAACACCCACATGGGCAGCGGCGTCCCGCGCACCCGCTTGAACGTGCCCTGCTCGCGCGCCGTCGCGACCCCGAAGATGACGAAGGAGTAGGTCGCCGCCGTCAGCGCGAAGATCGCGATCGCCGGCGTGATGTACTGGCCGTACGCGACCTTTCCGCCCGGGACGGAGACGTCACCTCCTCCCAGGGAGTCGAGCAGCACGAGCAGGATCAGCGGAAAGGCGAACGTGAAGAAGGTCGCCCGTGGCGTCCTGGTCATGAGCCGGAGCCGGCCCTTGAGCCACAGCCAGGCGACCGCCAGGTCGGAGCGGTACTTCACGACGGACCAGCTTCGGTCAGCTCGAGATAGACGTCCTCGAGCGAGGGGCGGGTCACGGTCAGCGCCTCGAGCTCCTCGCCGCGGCCGGTCGCCCAGTTGACGAGCGGGGTCAGGGCGCGCGTCGGAGCGTCGGTGCGGAAGCTCACGAGCCGGTCGGCGTGCTCGAGCGTCGCGCCGGCAGGCAACAGCGGAAGCTGCGCGCGACCGAGTCCCTGGGGGAGTCGGAAGCGCACGAGCGCCGCGCCGTTCGCCCTCCCTGCGAGCAGCGCTGGCGAGCCCTCGGCCACGATGCGACCGCGGGCCATCACCGCCACACGGTCGGCGAGACTCTGCGCCTCGTCCATGTAGTGCGTGGTGAGCAGGATCGTCTTCCCGAGCGAGCGGAGGTTCTCCACCAGCGACCACGAGCGTCGCCGGGCCGAGGGGTCGAAGCCGGTCGTCGGCTCGTCGAGGAAGAGGAGCTCGGGGTCGCCGGCGACGGCCAGGCCGAGGTCGAGCCGCCGGCGCTGGCCGCCGGAGAGGTTCCGGACGAGCGCGTCGCGGCTGTCCTCGAGCCCCACGAGCTCGGTCACGTCGTCGACGGGGAGCGGCCGGGGATACGCGGCGCTGTACAGCTGGATCGCTTCTCGCACCGTGAGCTCCAGCCCGAACCCGCTCTCCTGCAGCACGATGCCGACCCGCTCGCGGAGCTCCCGGCCACCGCTCTCCGGATCGACGCCGAGCACGGTGACATCGCCGCTGCTTCGGCGGCGGTAGCCCTCGAGGATCTCGACGGCGGTCGTCTTGCCGGCGCCGTTCGGGCCGAGGAGCGCGAAGACCTCGCCCCGGCGGATCTCCAGGTCGATGCCGGCGACCGCCTCGATGTCCCCGTAGGCCTTGCGGAGCCCGCGGACGGCGACGGCCGGGTCTCGGTGCGTCTCGTTTGCCTCGACGCCTGCTGCCATCCGTCCAGGTTCGCGGCGCGGGGCGCGACGGAAAATCCGCCGATCGAACGATCGACGGTACGGGCTGGGCCTGGACTGCCGGCGCGGGTCCGCGAGGAGACGATTGCCGGGATGCTCGGATCCGGGCCGCAGGCGGACGGCGGGATCCTCCGATCGGACGATGCGCCAGGAGCGGCGCGGCGCGAAGCCGGCAGCGCCTACGCTCGTCGGCGCAAGCTAGTCGTGCCCGGAGATCGCGTGCGGAGCGTACGGCTCTTCGAGCCGGGCGATGTCTCCCTCGTCGAGCGAGAGCTGCTCGGCGGCGAGTGCCTCCTCGAGGTGCTCGATCTTCGTCGCGCCGACGATCGGCGCCGTCACGCCGGGCTTGTGCAGGAGCCAGGCGAGCGCGACCTGCGCGCTCGAGACCCCGCGCTCGGCCGCGACCTCCGCGGCCCGCTCGACGACGGCGAAGTCGACCTCCGGCGTGTAGAGGCTGTCTCCGAAGGGATCCGTCCGCGCGCGAGTCGTGAGCCGCTCACCTTCGCGCGTACGGCTGCCCGCAAGCAGGCCGCGCGCGAGCGGGCTCCACGGCAACACCCCCACGCCCTGGTCGACGCACTGCGGGATCATCTCCCGCTCCTCCTCGCGGTAGACGAGGTTGTAGTGGTTCTGCATGGAGACGAAACGCGTCGGCGCCGCTCGCTGGGCCTTTGCGAACTGCCACGCGTACATGCTGCTCGCGCCGATGTAGCGCGCCTTGCCGGCCTTCACGACGTCGTGCAGCGCCTCCATCGTCTCCTCGATCGGCGTCTCGTCGTCCCAGCGGTGGATCTGGTAGAGGTCGACGTAGTCGAGCCCGAGGCGCTCGAGCGACACGTCGATCGAGGCGAGGACGTGCTTCCGCGAGAGCCCGTAGCCGTTCGGGCCGGGCATCGTCCGCCCGTGCACCTTCGTCGCGACGACGTACTCCTCTCGCATCCCGAAGAGCCTGCGGAGGAGGCGTCCGGTGACGACCTCGCTCTGGCCGCCGTTGTACACGTCGGCGGTGTCGAAGAACGTGATGCCGCCCTCGACGGCGCGGCGAACGATCGGCTCCGCATCGGCCTCGTCGAGCGCCCACTCCCGGCTCTCGTGCTTGCCGTAGCTCATCATCCCGAGGCACACACGCGACACGCGGAGACCGGTGCGTCCCAGGTTCACGTACTCCATCGCGCGCAACGCTAGTCGCTGAGCCCGAGCTCAGGCGTGCGGCCGCGCATTCCAGTCGCGCAGCTCCTGGAGCATGTGCTCGACTTCCCGCAAGCCGTCCACCTCCGCTTGGACGCCGTCGAACTCCAGCAGGGCGGCGGTGAGGAGGGCGACCCTCTGCCGCTCGGAGAGCGGCACGCCGTTCTGCTCGCACAGGCCGAAACCCGCGACGACGAACCGCGCGATTCGGTCCGCCGTGACCACGTGCACGGACTCGGAGAAGGAGGAGGGTCGCGCGGTCACGGCGCGACCCTCCTCGTCTCCCGCTCGGTAACGCGCTGGAACGCCGAGCCGCGGCCGGCAGCGCTCGGATCAGGCCGCATACTCGAGCTTCTTCCCGAACTCGTCTTCGGTGGATCGGTCATCGCGCCCGACGAGATGCGGCCGGTGGAGTGCGCCGTACACCGCGCCCGTCACGAGCCCGAAGAGCGTGAACCCCAGGATCCAGACCCAGTTGGGCGCGACGGAGAGCGTCGGTTGGGCGGGCGTCGCACGGAACGGAGCGCCGTTGCGCGCGATCGGCAGCACCACGTACCAGAAGGCGACGAAGCTGACGATGCCCCAGACGGCGCCGCCGACGAGCGACGACACGGTGTCCCCGACGGCGAACACGCGGTCGGCCAGGCCCGCGAACGCGAGCCCGCTGACGGCCGAGTAGACCGCGAGGAGAGCCGCTCCGATCACGATCGGCCACCAGAGGTTCTGCTCGTTGCTGAAGTGCTCGAGGCCGAACACCCACGCCGTCGCCGCCATCGGCAGCTCGAGCGCGCGGTGCGCCTGGTGCGTCCAGTCCCAGACGACGAGCGGAACTGCGAGCGCGATGCCCCCAACGAGTCCGGAGACGATCCCGTCCGCGACCAGCTCACGCCATCCGAGGTCGGCTTCTTCGAGCGTCTCCCCCGCCCTCGTCCGACTCGCGGAGTCAAGGGGAGTGTTCACTTCGCCTCCTCTCTCCGGCGGTACCGGACGACCCGGTCACCGCCAAGTTGTCGCTTACGACGAGAGCATGCTTCCGCCACGCGCGTTCTGGAATCGTCCGTCCGCAGGATGCAGAGGGCGAACCGCTCGAGCCGACCGACCCCTTGGCCGGAGGAGGCGGAGTCGTCCGTGGCCCAGACTCGGCGGAGGATGTTCAGGCCGGCGCTCACGGTCGATCCTCGAACGAGAAAGGAGGCGAACGCATGAGGCGCTTGCTGCGGAACTTCACAGCGCTCGCGGTCCGCGAGCATCTGCGGTCGGAGACGAGCCGGAGCTCGCCGCGCCTGACCAAGAACGAGGTCGAGCTGGTGCGCTTCATCGTCGACGGCTCGTTCGACTGGAACGCGTTCCTGGCGGAGCGATCCTAGGCGGAGCTTCCTAGGCGGAGCGTCGCTAGGAGGGCAGTCGGACCGCGACCCGAGTCCCGACGCCCGGCTTCGAGAGCACGTCGAGCCTCCCGCCGGCCGACTCGACACGAAAGCGCTGGGTCGCAAGACCGATGTGGCCGTCTGCGAGCCGCTCCGCGAGGCGCCCCGGGGTGAAGCCGCGTCCGTCGTCCTCGACGACGAGCTCGAGCACATCGTCCTCTTCCCGGAGCCGGAGCGTCAGGTCGCTCGCCTCGGCGTGGCCGACGACATTGGCCAGGAGCTCGCGCGCCGCCGAGAAGACGAGCTGCTCTTGCGGATGACGGTTCTGGTAGCGCAGGTCGAGCGTGAGCCGGAGGTGGGCGCGAGCCGCTGCCTGCTGGGCGATCGAGCGGAGCGCGGCCTCGAGCCCGGCCTGCTCGAGGACGTACGGGTGGAGGTCGAAGACAGCCTCTCGCAGCTGGCCGACCGTCTCGACCAGTGCGTCGTCCGCCCGCGCGAGCGCAGGGTGCGGCTGTGCCTCTTCCGCTTCCTCGAGCTCGTGGCGAGCGGAGAGCAGGTTCTGGATCGCATGATCGTGCAGCGCCTCTGCGAGCCGCTTGCGCTCCCGCTGCTCCGCTTCGAGCGCATCCGCAAGGAGGTGTGAGCGCGCATCCGCCAGGCGAGCGACGAGCTGCGTTCGACGCGCGAGGAGCAAGGAGAGCAACACGCAGGCGACCCCCACCCAGGCGAGAAACCCGGCCTGGGTGACGATGAAGCGGACAGCCTGCGGCTGTTTCGCGGCTGGATGGGCCGCCGCCTGGATGACGTAGGCCGCCGTCGTGACGACGACGGCGGCGCTCGTGACCGCCGGCCGGAACCGAAAGGCAACGGCCACGGGCACGAGGAAGAACGCCAGTCGCGCATGCGAGAAGGCGCCCCCGGAGAGGACCGCAAGCATGCTGATCGCCGCGATGTCGACAGCGGTCGCGAGCAGCGCGAACCGCTCGCCCGCGGGTCGGAGGTGCACCCAGGCGAGTACCCCGGCGCTCCAGGCGGAGTAGATCGCCAGCATGATGAGAAAGCCCGTTTCCTCGGGGTTCGGATGCTCGAGGCCCTGGCCGAGCGCGATCAGTGCGATCGCCGGGAACCGCAGCCAGGCGACGACGCGCTCCGACTCCGCGGTTGCTTCCCCGTAGGAGGCGGGGAAGAACGGGCCTGCCACCCGCCCCTTCTTACTCGATGAGGCCCCGTCGCATCGCGGTCGCGACGGCAGCCGCGCGATCGGAGACGCCGAGCTTCTCGTACAGGTGCTGGACGTGCGTCTTCACGGTGGTCAGGCCGAGGTACAGCTCCTGCGCGATCTGCGGGAGGCTCTTGCCCGCGGCGATCAGGTGCAGGATCTCCTGCTCGCGGGGCGTGAGCGCGGGCGCATCGCTCTGCTTACGCAAGCGGATCTCGGAGACGAGCCCCGCCGCCACCTCGGGCGGCACGACGTTCTCGCCGCGGGCGCACGCGAGCACGGCGTCCGCAAGCTGCTCGCGGCGCGCTTCTTTGGAGACGAAGCCGGCGGCACCCGTCTCGAGCGCCTTGTAGACGACGCCGCTGTCCGTGAACGCGGAGACGAGCAAGACGCGGGTCGGGAGCTGCTCGCGTGCGACCGCGTGGGTGACGGCGACGCCGTCGAGCTCGGGAAGCTTGTAGTCGAGCAACGCGACGTCCGGCTGGTGCTCGTGGATCGCTGCGAGCGCCTCCCGGCCGTCCCCGGCCTCGGCGAGAATCTCGATCTGGCCGCTCGCCAGGAGCGCCCGGACGACGCCCTCCCTGTAGAGCGGATGGTCGTCGGCGACGACGACGGTGACGCGTCTCCTGCTCTGCGTCGCCATGCTCGCGTGGCTCATCGTACGCCTCGCTTCTACGACGGCGCGTTGCCGAGGGTGACGTCGACCGTGCGGGTGACGCCGCCGCGGACGACCTCGAGCTGCAGCCTGTCGCCCGGCTTGTGCTCTGCGACGAGGTCGCTGAGCTGCATCGGCGAGTGGAGGGGCTTGCCGTCGACCGCGACGATCGTGTCTCCCCCGACGAGCTCGCTCACCCCGTCGACGGTCACCTGCCTGGTCGCAGCACTGAGGCCGGCCTTGGCCGCCGGGCTCCCCTTCACGACCTTGATCACCATGACGCCCTGCCGCGGGAGCCCGCGGACGAGGCGCGCGATCGTGGGGTCGATCGGCTCGAATCCGATGCCCAGCCAGGGGTGCTCGGCATGGCCGGTTGCGATCAGCTGCAGCGCGACGGAGCGAGCGGTGTTGCTCGCAACCGCGAAGCCGACACCCACGTTTGCGTTCACCGTTCCTCCCTGGATCCGGGAGTTGACCCCGATCACATGGCCGAAGCGGTCGAGCAGCGGACCGCCGGAGTTGCCGTGGTTGATGGCTGCGTCGGTCTGGATCGCGTTCGCGATGCTCAGCCCGTTCGGCGCTTGGATGCTGCGACCGGTGGCGCTGACGATGCCGGCCGTCATCGTGCGCTCGAGCCCGAACGGGTTGCCGATCGCGTAGACCGGATCGCCGACCTCCACCTTCGACGAATCGGCGAAGGCGAGCGGATGGAGCGCAGAGGGCGGGGCCTGCACGCGGATGACGGCGATGTCGCTCGAAGGATCGCTGCCGACGATCTTGGCCGCATACGTCGCACCGCTCGAGAAGCCGACGCGGATGTTCTTCGCGCCCTGGACGACGTGCTCGTTCGAAAGGACGTCCCCGCGCCGGTCGATGACGAAGCCGGAGCCGAGAGCGCCCACCTCCTGCTTCTGCGACGGGGTGAAGAAGGTCGGCGGAACGGTCTCCGTCTGAGTGTCGGTGATGACGACGACGCCGGGCGCGGCGTCGCGGTAGATCGCTTCCGAGGTCAGCGTTCCGCCGCTCGTGGACGACGAGAGGACTGGCGTCGAGGGGGTCGGCGCCGATGCGACGGTGAGGGTCGTCGCGTCGGGGCTCGAGCCGCCGCCGAACGCGACTCCGACCGAGGCTCCCGCGAGCCCTCCGAGGACGGCCGCGGCCACGACGATGGCGAATGTGCGCCTCATGGAAGTCTCCAGAGTCGGGAACAGGATCTGGAGCGATCGTCCCGCGGATCCCGAGGACCCGGGATCGCCCGCACGGGCGATCACCCCGTCTGCATCTGCTCGCCGACGCAGGAAGGCGCGCTCGTCTCGCCCATCGTCCGTTCGGCGGATGGGTGCGCGTTCGTTCGCGGGCGAGGCTCGAGGTCGATGGCACGTCGCGGCCGCAGTT
>DASTCG010000007.1:0-10678 GCA_035711385.1 Gaiellaceae bacterium | reverse complement strand
ACGGCGAGCGCCTCCTCGAGCTCCTCGACACGCCAGTCGACGGTCTCGATGAAGTCGCGGCCCGTGAGGGCTCTTCGGTCTGTGGCCAGCTGATGCATGGCGAGGTTCCTTTCTCTGTCAGACGCGGACGGCCGCGAAGGTCTCGATCATCGCCTCGACGTCGTCGCCGAGCGGGTAGAGGACGGGACAGGTGCAGCCGCTCTCGAGGTACTCCTGCACCTTCGCGCGGCACTCGTCCGCGGTTCCGGAGGCGGTGATCAGCTGCACGACGTCGTCGGGGACGAGCGCCATTGCCTCCTCGATCTGCGCGGGTGTGGCCGGCCAGGTGAAGATCCGCCCGATCTCCTCGAGCAGGGACGGATCGACGCCGCTCGCCTCGCCGATGTGGGGCTGCTGCCCGAGGTACTGGGTGACGAGCTCCCGCGCCCGGTCGAGGGCGAGCGAGCGATCGTCGTCAAGCGAGCAGACGACGAGCTGCGGGCGGTCGACGTCGTCGAGCGTCCTGCCCACGCGCTCGGCGCCGGCGGCCAGGTGCCGGAGCGCCCGGCTGTTGTAGCCGGGCCCGACCAGGTAGTTCAGGAGGACGCCGTCGCCGAACTCTCCGGCGAGCTCCATCATCCTCATGCCGGTGGTGGCGGCGATGTAGATGGGGACGTCCTTGGGCGAGCGGTCGCCGTGGACGATGTCGATCTCGATGTCCTCCACGTCGACGAACTCGCCGTGGAAGGTGACGCGCTCCATCGCCAGCAGCCGCCGGGTGACGTGGACCGTCTCCCGCATCGCCGCGACCGGGTGACGCCGGTCGATCCCGACTTTCGAGGCGAGCGGATCCCACCAGGCGCCGATCCCGAGCTTGATCCGTCCCGGAGCCAGGTCGTCGAGCGTCGAGAAGGTCGCGGCGAGCAGGCCGACGTTCCTCGTCCAGTTGTTGACGACGCCGGAGCCGATCCCGATGCGCTCGGTGACCGCGGCAAAGGCGGCCATCGGCACCGTCGCCTCGCGCACGAGCCTGCTCTCCGCCTGCCAGACGGCCTCGAAGCCCGCCTCCTCGGCGAGCCGGGCGTAGCGCATCCCGTCGCGGATCGGATGCTTGTCCTGGAGGTAGAGCGCTACGCGGTCATGAGCTGCGACGGCCATCGTCGGTCTCCTTCCGGTTCGAACTCGTGCGGCCCGATCTCGTCCAGGCGGGCCCAGAGGCGCCGTGCCTCGGCGGCGGCCGCCGCGGCGAGCTCCTGCTGGTCGGCGCGGACGAGCCTGCGATCGAGGACGACCCACTCGCCGGCGACCATCACGTCGCGCACGTGCCTCGAGGCGAGACCGAAGATCCAGTGCCCGGCCAGGGTCGCCTCGTCGAGCGGGACGGGCGCGGGGTAGTCGAGGACGACGAGATCGGCCGGGGCGCCGGGCTCGAGCGTGCCGAGCCGGGGCTCTCCGAAGATCCGGCCGGCGAGCCGGGCCCCCTCGGCGAGCCGCCGGAGCGGCCAGTCCAGGGCGGTGCCGAGGTCGTCCTCGCGCAGGCGGAAGTACGCCGCCCGCGACTCCTCGAACATGTCGGCACCGATGCCGTCCGTGCCGAGCGCGATCCGCGGCCTCGCGTCGATCCGGGCCCGACCGACCGAGTTGTTCATGTTCGACCGGGCGTTGTGCGCGAAGGACGCATCCGCCGCGAGGACGAGCTCCAGCTCCACGTCGTCGAGGTGGACGCCGTGGGCGAGCAGCGTGCGCTCGTCGAGGCCGCCGGCCGCAGCGATGCGGGTGACGACGCGGAGGCCGGTGCGCTCGAGGGCGTCCTCCTGGTCGGCGGCGTCCTCGGCGGCGTGGATGTGCAGGCCGCCGCCGAGATCGATGCAGGCCGCGAGCGTCTCGTCCGAGAGCGTGAACGACGCGTGGGCGCCGACGAGCCCGCGCGCAAGCGGGGGGCGCTCGCGGCGCACCCGCTCGAGAAAGCGGCGGTTCTCCTCGACCCCTGCGCGGGCGGGCTCCGGCCCGTCGCGATCCGACGTCTCGTAGCAGAGCACCGAGCGGACGCCGAGAGAGCCGAGCGCCTCCTCGATCACGTCGAGGGACCCGTCGATCGCGTTCGGCGAGGCGTGGTGGTCGACGAGGGTCGTCGTGCCGGAAAGGAGCGCCTCCATGCCGCCCACGAGCGCGGACGCGCGCACGAGGTCCTCGTCGAGCGCGCGGTCGAGGCGCCACCAGATGCGTTGCAGGATCTGGACGAAGGTCTCCGGCGGCTCGAGCCCGTACGGCATCCCGCGGGCGAGCGCCGAGTAGAGATGCGTGTGCGCGCAGACGTTGCCCGGTACGACGAGGCAGCCTGAGCAGTCGCGCCGCTGGGCCCCGCCCTCGTCGGCGACACGTCCGTCCCGCACGTGGACGTCCGCCCGGTCTACCCGGACGGGGTCGAGAGAGGTGAGGACGGTCGCGCCGGCGAGGATCATTTGCGCTCGGCCGCCTTTCTCAGCTTCGGGACCGCGGCCAGTGCGGCCGGCGAGTCCTTCATCGGCAGCCGGGTGCGCCGGATCCCGTCGAACGCGTGCAGCGCACCCGCGACGGCGGCGACCGTCGGCACCATCGAGGCCTCGCCCACGCCCTTGGCCCCGTAGGGGCCTTCCGGCTGCGGCTCCTCGACGAGGATGCACTCGACCTCGGGCATCCCCGTCGGAGGCACGAGGTGGAGCGACTTCAACGTCTCCGTGACCGGGAAGCCGCCCTCGACGACGTACTCCTCCGAGAGCGCTTGACCGACGCCCATGTGCACGCCGCCCTCGATCTGGCCCTCGACGAGCAGCGGGTTGATCGCCCGGCCGACGTCGTGGGCCGCGACCACACTCGCCAGACGTCCCTCGTCGTCGAGGATCGCCACCTGTGTCGCCCAGGCGTAGGCGATGTGCGTGACCGGCTCGTCCGCGTCGTTCGGCGTCGTCCAGTCGACGAGGAACTCTCCGAGGAACTCCTGTCCGGCCAGGTCCTCGAGCGCATGCCCGTTCAGCGATGCCTTCAGCTTCCGCGCCGCGTCGAGGACGGCGTTGCCGCCGAGGACGGTCGAGCGCGATGCGGTCGTCAGGCCGGTGTCCAGCTCACGCTCGGTGTCGACAGCCACGTGCACCCGCTCGGGCGGGAGGCCGAGCTCCTCGCAGGCGATCTGCTGCAGAACGGTGTGGACGCCCTGGCCCATCTCCGTCCAGGAGTGGAGGAGCGTGACCGAGCCGTCGGCCTCCGGCCGCAGGATCGCGCGGCCGTACTCGGGAACGCCGTTGCCGATGCCGGTGTTCTTCACCGCGCAGGCGACGCCCGCGTATCGGGCCTGCCGATACCTCTCGCGCACCGCCAGCAAGGTCTTCTTCAGGCCGACGCCGGGGCCGAGTTTCTGCCCGGTTCCGAACCGGTCCCCGACGTCGAGCGCGTTGCGCCAGCGGATCTCCCAGCCGTCGATGCCGACCCGCTCGGCAAGCAGGTCGAGCATCCCCTCGATCGCGAAGTTCGACTGGCTAACGCCGAAGCCGCGCATCGCGCCGCACGGCGGGTTGTTCGTGTACATCGCCTTGGCCTCGACGTCGACGTTGGGGACGCGGTAGGCGCCGCACGCATGTCCCGCGGCGCGCTCGAGCACCTTGTCTCCCACGCTGGCGTACGCGCCGGTGTCCCCGACGATGCGCGCGCGGACGGCGAGGAGCCGCCCGTCCTCGTCGCAGCCGGCGGTGTACTCGAGCCACATCGGGTGGCGCTTGGGATGGAACCTCAGGCTCTCCTTGCGGGTGAGAGTGACGAGCACGGGACGGCAGGTACGCAGGGCCAGGAGCGAGGCATGGCACTGGACGTTCAGGTCCTCCTTGCCGCCGAAGGCTCCTCCGGTCGGGACGTGCGTGATCCGGACGCCTTCCTCCTCGAGGCCGAGGAAGGACGCGATCTGCTCCCGATCCCCCCAGATGCCCTGCCCCTGGGAGAAGACGTGCATCCCGGAGCCTTCCGGCACGGCAAGCGCCGACTCCGGCTCGAGGAACGCGTGCTCGATCGCCTGCGTCCGGAAGGTCTCGCTGACGACATGCGACGCCTCGCCCAGGGCCGCGTCGACGTCGCCGCGCCTCACCGTCGAGACCGAGAGCGCCCTGGCCCGGTACTCCCAGGGGCTGGTGACCGGCTCGAGCACCTCGTATTCCACGTGGACGAGCGCGGCCGCCTCGCGCGCCGCGTGGCGGCTCTCGGCCGCGACGGCGGCGAGCACGTCGCCGACATAGGCGGTCTCCTCGTCGACAGCGACGAACTGGCGCCAGTCCTTTGTGAGCACGCCCTGCGTGCGCTCTCCGGGCACGTCTGCCGCCGTGACGACGGCGACCACGCCGGGGTAGGCCGCGGCCTCGGACGTGTCGATGCGGCGGATCCGCGCCCGCGGATGGTCCGAGAAGCGAAGCGCCCCGTGCAGCATTCCGGGCACGGCCATGTCCCCGACGAAGGGAGCGTCGCCGAGCGCGATCCGGTCGCCGTCGCGCCGCGCACTCCGTGCGCCGACACGGCCACTCCGGTCGGGCTCGGGGAGAGGCTCCCCGCGCCGGGCTGCGGCCGCGCGCTCCACGGCGTCGACGATCTTCACGTAGCCCGTGCAGCGGCAGAGGTTGCCGAGCAGCGCGCGCGAGATCTCCTCGCGCGAGGGATCGGGGTTCTTTGCCAGGAGCCCCTCGGCCTTCATGACGACACCGGGCGAGCAGAAGCCGCACTGCGAGGCGCCGGAGGCCGAGAAGCAGTCGGCCCACAGCCGCCGCTCCTCCTCGGAGAGGCCCTCGTGGGTGACGACGTCCTTGCCCTCGAACCGGGTCGCCTGCTGGGCGCAAGAGACGACGGCCCGTCCGTCGATCAGCACTGTGCAGGCGCCGCACGAGCCCTCGGGCGCGCACCCGTCCTTGACGGAGCGCACGCCGAGGTCGTCGCGGAGCAGCTCGAGCAGGCTCTGCCCCTCGCGGGGCTCCGCGACGACTCGCTCGCCGTTGAGGCTCAGCTCCACTGCCTACTCCGCCGCTCCGAGCACGAGCGCGAGCAGCGCCATCCGCAGGACGACGCCGTTGAACGCCTCCTGCCAGTACCGCGCGTGGCGGGTGGCGTCGACGTCCGCGGGCAGCTCGTCCATCCGCGGCAGGCTGTGGAGGATGATCGACGAGGGCTTCGCCTTCGCCCGCAGCAGCTCGCGCGTGACCCGGTACGTCGCAGGCGTGGTCGCCAGGCCGCCTCCGCCGCGCTCCTCGCGCGACTTCTCGTAGTCGGCCTGGACGACCGGCTCCATGTAGATGACGTCGCACTCGTCGATCACGTCCTCGACGGAGTCGGCCTCCTCGTACCGGACGTTGCGCTCGTCGAGCTCGAGCGTGAACTCGGGCAGGAGCGACATGTCCGGCGGGCCGACGACGTAGGCCTTCGCGTCGAACTGCGAGAGCGCGTAGAGGATCGAGTGCATCGTCCGCATGCGCATGTCGCCGACGAGCAGGTACGTCAGCCCGTCGAGCCGCCCGAGCTCGTCCTGGATCGTGTAGAGGTCGGTGAGGACCTGGGTCGGGTGCTCGCCCCAGCCGTCGCCGCAGTTGATGACCGGAACCGACGCCCACCGGGCTGCCTCGGCCGGCGCGCCCTGCTCGAAGTGCCGCATGGCGATGACGTCGCCGTAGTACTCGAGCATGTGGACCGTGTCCTTGATCGACTCCTGGTAGAAGTCGCCGGCCCGGGTCATCTTGGCGTCGGAGAACCCGAGCACGTGCCCGCCGAGCCGGTGCATCGCCGCCTCCGTCGCAAGCCGCGTTCGGGTGCTCGGCTGGTAGAAGGCGGTCAGCAGGGTCTTGCCCGCGAGCAGGTCGGTGTTCTGCCGGCTGCGTGCGATCGGCGCGAGCTCCTCGCAGACCTCGAACACCCGCTCGAAGTCAGCCCGCTCGAAGTCCTTGAGCGACAGGATGTCGCGTCCGAGAAAGCTTCTCATCTCGGCTCCTTTCCTCGGTCTGGTCGGTACGGACGACCCCTGTGAAGAGCACGGCGACGCGCTCGCCGGGGCGGATGTCGCCGGCGTCGCGCAGGGCGAGCAGCCCCGCGAGCCCGGCCGAGCCGGTCGGATCGACGTCGATGCCGGTGACCTCCCGTCCGAGCCGGTTCGCGGCCGCGAGGGTCTCCTCGCCGACGACGAGCGGGCGGCCGCCGGTCGCGAGCATCCCCTCGACGACGGCGAGCCAGTCGTAGGTCTCGTCGTCGAGGATCCCTCGCGCGATGCTGTGCGGCTCGCGCTCCCATGGCCACATGAACTCGGAGCGGTGCGTGCGCGCGTAGCCGAGGTCGCCGCGCTCGGAGACCGCGTCGTAGGCGCGCTTGAGCGGCCAGGCACCCTCTGTCTGGACGGTGTCGATTCGAGGCGAGGCCGGGATCACGCCGAGTGCGGCCGCCTCCCGGAAGGCGTGGATGCAGGCGCTCGCGAGCGCGCCGCCGCCGACCTGGACGACGAGCCGGTCGAGGGAGACGCCCGACGCCGCGATCTCCCAGCCGATCGTCTGCCCGCCTTCGACCGCGAGCCCGTTCAAGTTCCCCTGGCACGTGAAGGGGACGGCGCCCTCGTCGAGTGCTCGAAGCAGGCGGCGGTAGGACGGGTCGCCGGCGCCACCGTTGCGCGGGCAGGCGACGACGTGCGCGCCGAGCTCCGCGAGGCGGGCGAGGACGACGGGGTCCGCATCGGGCGGGACGAAGACGTGCAGCGCCCGCCCTCCCGCCGCGGCGACCACGGCGGCCGCGAGCGCGGCATTCCCGCAGCTCGCGATCGCGAGGCCGGGGCGGCGGCGCCGGTCGGCGATGCCGAGGCGCTCCGCCACCTCGAGGTAGACGAGGACGCCGAAGAGATGTCGCGCCTTATGCGAGCCGGAGACGTTGCCCGTCTCGTCCTTGACCCAGACGCCGCCGGCGGCCGAGAACCCGAGCCGGTCGCTCAGCTCGTCGCTGCGCACGAACGGCGTGACCCTGAAGCCGTGGCCGTCGACGGCGGCGACCTGCCGGTCGAGCCCGTCGACGACGGTGCAGAGCTCGTCGTCGGCGAGCCCGAGATGCGCTGCGTGCAGGAGCTCTCGGTAGCGGAGAAACGGATTCGGCTCGCCGGCGCCGGTGGGGAACCGAACCGCGGAAAGGTCGAGCCGGCGGCGCAGGACGTGGTCGACGTCGCCCTCGCCGGCGTGCGGGCAGCGGAAGGGGAACGGCTCGCCCGGATCGGGCTCCGCGCCGCAGCCCGCGCAGACGAGACGGCTGACCGGGGCGGTCACAGCGTCTCCAGGACTCCCGTGCGTGCATTCAGCTCGTCGATGAGCGCGTCCCACCCGGGGAGCAGATCTCTCATACGAACCCAGAACTCCGGGTCCCGGCGAGCCTCGAACTCCTCGAGCGAGACGCCCTGCTGCTCGACCCAGGTGAAGTAGCCGAGGTTGAAGATCCGCTGCCGCTCCTCCCAGGTCAGCTCGCGGAGGTTGTCCGTCGCCGTCCCGAGCAGGTGCTCGCCGAAGACCTCGGCGGCGGCCATCGCGTCGAAGCCGCCGGTGAAGTGGCGGGCGAGCGCGAGCTCGCGCTCGGTGTCGTAGAGCGAGGCACCGTCGGTGGCGACCGTGAGCACGACGTCGTCGCGGCTGAGGCCGTAGTGCTTGGCGACCTTGATCGCGCCGAGGAGGTTGCAGATGCTCGAGAGCCCGAGCGACGGCAACTCGTGGAGGACGTGCTCGGCGACGCCGCGGTCCGCCAGGTACGTGCGGCCGGCCTCGGTCCCGAACAGCACGCCGAGCCGGTCGGTCGCGCGGTCGGAGACGGCGAGCGCGACGTCCGTCGCCATGACGTTATGGATCAGCGGGACGTGCTTGTCGCCGATCCCCTGGATGTTGTGCTCGCCGAAGCCGTTCCGCAGCATGGTCGGGCACTCGAGCGCCTCGGCCGCCACGGTCAGGGAGCCGAACTGCTCCTTCAGGTAGTCGCCGGCCCCGATCGTGCCCGCGGAGCCCGTGGCGGAGACGAACGCCTGCAGTCGAAGCCCCGGTGCGCGCTCTTGCAGCGCCAGGAAGACCCGCTCGAGCGCAACCCCGGTGGCCGCGTAGTGGACGAGGTGGTTGCCGAACTCCGAGAACTGGTTGAAGACGACGTTGTCCGGGTCGGACTCGAGCTCCTTGCAGCGGTCGTAGATCTCCTTGACGTTGCTCTCGGTCCCCGGCGTCCGGACGATGTCGTCGGGGTCGGCGACCCACCGCTCGAGCCAGGCGAAGCGCTCGCGGCTCATCCCCTCCGGAAGCACGGCCACGCCGCGGCAGCCCATCAGGCGCGAGATCGCGACCCCGCCGCGGCAGTAGTTGCCGGTCGAGGGCCAGACGGCCCGGTGCCGGGTCGGGTCGAACCGGCCGGTCACGAGCCCCGGCGCCAGGCACGCGTAGGCGGCCAGCACCTTGTGCGCCCCGATCAGCGGAAAGCGGTCGCCGAGGAGGAGCACGATCCTGGCTTCGACGCCGGTCAGCTCGGTGGGCAGCTCGACGTGCTCCGGAACGCCGGTGAAGCTCTGCCGGTCGGACGCGTTGTGCCAGTGGACGCGGAAGAGGTTGAGCGGGTGCGCGTCGTCCGGCCCGACCTCGGCGAGCGCGTCGCGGACGCGCTGTGGAATCCGCGCCGGATCTGCGAGTTGCACGAAGGTCGGAAGCGCGACGCGCGCGTCGAGCAACCGCTCGACGGTCTGCTCGCTCACGCCCTCGTCGGCAAGGTCGCCGTGCACGGCTGACCGCGACGACACCATCGCAACCTCCCGGTCGCTCGACTCGCTTCGATGCTAGGAGCGCCCCCCAGGCCCGGCTTCCGGGGTTCGGCGCAGTCGCAATCAGTGGAACCCCGCATGTTGCGCGGCGCGAGAAGATGGATCCTGCAGTGAGCGACGAGTGAAAGGGGAGTCACGATGGCAAACGTCCTCTGCGTCCTCTACGACGACCCCGTGGGCGGCTACCCGCCCGCGTACGCCCGCGACGGGATCCCGGCGATCGAGCGCTACCCGGACGGGCAGGTGACGCCGACCCCGTCCGCGATCGACTTCACGCCAGGCGACCTCCTCGGGAGCGTCTCCGGCGAGCTCGGGCTGCGGCGCTTCCTCGAGGAGGGCGGCCACGAGCTCGTGGTCACCGCCGACAAGGACGGCGCGGACTCCGAGTTCGACCGCCGGCTTCCGGATGCCGACGTCGTGATCTCGCAGCCGTTCTGGCCGGCGTACCTCACCGCCGAGCGGATCGAGAACGCGCCGAACCTGAAGCTGGCGATCACCGCGGGGATCGGCTCCGACCACGTCGACCTCCAGGCGGCGATCGACCGGGGGGTCACGGTCGCCGAGGTCACCTACTGCAACAGCATCAGCGTCGCCGAGCACGTGGTGATGCTGGTCCTCGTCCTCGTCCGCGACTACGTGCCCGCGCACCGGTGGGCCGAGGAGGGCGGCTGGAACATCGCCGACGCCGTCTCCCGGTCCTACGACCTCGAGGGGATGCACGTCGGCGTTGTGGGCGCAGGGCGCATCGGCTCGGCGGTGCTTCGGCGGCTGAAGCCGTTCGACGTCCACTTGCACTACACCGACCGGCACCGCCTCCCGGCCGAGGTCGAGCAGGACCTTGGCGTCACCTTCCACGAGGACGCCGCGTCGCTCGTCGGCGCCTGTGACGTCGTCTCGATCAACGCACCGCTCCACCCCGAGACGGAGGGGCTCTTCGACGACGAGCTGATCGGGAAGATGAAGCGCGGCGCCTACCTCGTGAACACCGCGCGCGGGAAGATCTGCGACCGCGACGCAGTCGCCCGTGCGTGCGAGAGCGGGCAGCTCGCGGGCTACGCGGGGGACGTCTGGTTCCCGCAGCCGGCCCCGAAGGATCATCCGTGGCGGTCGATGCCGCACAACGGGATGACGCCCCACACGTCGGGGACGAGCCTCTCGGCGCAGGCGCGCTACGCCGCCGGGGTTCGGGAGATCCTCGAGTGCTGGTTCGAGGACCGGCCGATCCGGGAGGAGTACCTGATCGTCGCCGGCGGCCACCTTGCGGGCGTGGGCGCCCACTCCTACAGCGAGGGCGACGCGACCGGCGGCTCGGAGGAGGCCGCGCGCTTCGGGGCGGGCTGAGGGTCAGCCGTCCGGCCGCAACGACCGGTCGAAAAAGGCGAGCACCCGCCGCTCGTACTCCTCGGGTGCGGCGTCGATCGCTCCGGTGTGCCCGCCGGGTGCGGACCAGTACTCCTTCGGCCCCTTGGCGGCGGCGTAGTAGCGGCGACTGAGCGTCTCGCCACCCTGCCCGGGGTCGGCATGGATGACAAAGAGCGGCTCCTTGATGCGCACGCTGAGCTCCTCGAGATCGGGAGGCGGGAGGTCGCTCGTATAGACCATCGTCGCCAGAGTGGCGAGCGCGAAGATCTCCACCGCGATGGCCTTCGAAGCGCCAGACAGATGCACCGCCTCGCGCGCGGAACGGACTCCCGCGCCCTCGGAGACGACCGCCGCGAAGTCGTCGCTCTCCGCAGCCGCCTGCAGCATCATCTCGCCCCCGACCGAGAGGCCCACGCCGCCGATCCGCTCGGGGTCGACGTCGCGCCGGCTGCGGAGGTACTCGATCGCTCCCGCAAGGTCGCGCGTGCCTCTCCACCCGAGCGCGTTCGGATCGCCCTCGCTCTC
>DASTCG010000006.1:0-15326 GCA_035711385.1 Gaiellaceae bacterium | reverse complement strand
GCGCACGCTGAAGGACGACCATGGTCGAGAGCACCAGTGAGGCGGAGATCGCCCACGCGGCGACCCGCGAGGCCGAGGCGTTCGCTGCGCTCCACGACCTGAATGCTGACTGCATCCGCGCATTCGTCGAACGGGACGCGGGCTGGTACCGCGAGCATCTGGCCGCCGACTTCGTCTGCACGCTCGCCGACGGACGGCGGATCGACAGGACGGAGTTCCTCCGGCGGGCAGACGAGGGGCACGGAGTGACGGACGTGACGTACGACGAGGTCGACGTCCGCCCGCTCGGCGACGTGGCCCTCGTCCACGGGGTCACGCACTACCGGCGCGACGGTGCGCCCGCGTCGACGCGCTACACGGACGTCTGGCAGCTCTGTGGAGGACGCTGGCAGGCGGTCGCCGCCCAGCTCACGCGCGTCGCCGGTCCGTGATTCGGACGGCGCCTATCGGCGAAGTGCGGCCGTACGCCGCGCGATGCTCATGTTCCCGGCGGCGTCGCGGGCGCGCACGGTGACGCTTGCGCGGACGCGCCTGCCTCGATCGAGCAGTCGCGCGAGTCGCGTCGCCCCGGCAGCCGAGAGCGCGAGGCGGAGCATGCGCCGGCCGGGACCGCCCAGTCTCCCGGCGGCCGGCCTGAGAGACACGCTCGTCCCCTGCCCGACGATTGAGATCGCGCCCGAGGCCTTGAGCCTGCAGGCCTCGTTGCACGAGGCGCGGACGATGACGCCCTTCTGCTCGAGCGCGCGCTGGGGCGAGCGGACGGCGACGCGCAGCGCCGGCGCCGTGATGTCGAGATCGACCGTTCCAGGCCCCGCCTTGCCGAACACGACGTATGCCGAGCCCGAGTCCAGGCGGCCGTTGTTGTCGGCGTCCGGGGCACCGGCCAGCACGTCCGCCCGCCCGTCGGCGTTCACGTCGCCTGCCCCAGAGACCGACCAGCCGACACCGTCGCCCACGGCCGCGCCGTCGATCCGGAATCCCCCCGGCCCGAGCGCGGCGAGATCGAGGTTTCCGGGCGTCGCCTTGCCGAAGACGAGATAGGCGGAGCCCGAAAACCTGCGGCCGTTGTTGCGGGCATAGTGTGCTCCGACCAGCACGTCTGCCCGCCCATCTCCATTCGGGTCGCCTGCGCCCGCAACGGAGTACCCGGCCCGGTCGCTCGAGGCCGCGCCGTCGATCCTGAAGCCCGCCGATCCGAGCGCGGTGAGATCGATGGTTCCAGGCGTTGCCTTGCCGAAGACGACGTACGCAGAGCCGGACCCAAGGCGGCCGTTGTTGTCGGCGCCGCGCGCACCGACGAGCACGTCGGCACGCCCATCTCCGTTCATGTCGCCCGCGTCGGCGACCGAGCCCGCGGCAAAGTCGCCTGCGGCTGCGCCGTCGATCCGGAAGCCTGCCTGCCCGAGCGCGGCGAGGTCGACGTTCTGCGGCGCTGCCCTACCGAAGACGATGTAGGCCGAGCCCGAGAACTCGCGGCCGTTGTTGCGGGCATAGCGCGTCCCGACGAGCGTGTCACCCCGTCCGTCCCCGTTCACGTCGCCCGCGGCGGCAACCGAGTGGCCTGCGAGATCGTCTGCGGCTGCGCCGTCGATCCGGAAGCCTTCCTGCTGCCCGAGCGCGGCGAGATCGACTGTCTTGGGCGCGGCCCTGCCGAACACGACGTAGGCGGAGCCGGAGAACTCGCGGCCGTTATTGCCAGCGAGGCGCGCGCCGACGAGCACGTCGGCCCGTCCGTCGCCGTTCAGATCGCCCGCGCCTGCAACAGAGCCCCCGGCTTCGTCACCTGCGGCCGCGCCGTCGATCCGGAAGCCCGCCGGACCGAGCGCGGCGAGGTCGACAACCCCGGGTGCGGCCCTGCCGAAGACGACGTAGGCGGAACCCGACCCGGCCCGGTCGTTGGTGTCGGCTCCGCGCGCGCCGACGAGCACGTCCGCCCGCCCGTCCGCATTCACGTCGCCCGCGCCCGCAACCGACCAGCCGGCGAGGTCGCCTGCGGCGGCGCCGTCGATCCGGATGCCCGCCTGGCCAAGTCTCGCGAGATCCACGGTTCGGGGCGTGGCCCTCCCGAAGACTATGGAGGCCGAGCCCGAGTCCGCGCGGCTGTTGTTGTCGGCGAAGTGCGCTCCGACGACGACGTCTGCGCGCCCGTCTCCGTTCACATCGCCTGCGCCCGCGACCGAGACGCCGGCGTTATCGCCCTCGGCCGCGCCGTCGATGCGGATGAGGTTGCCTCGTTGGAGGAAGTCCACGGAGCGCGTCCGTTGCGGGAGGGCCTCCCGCCCGGCCGAGGCCTGCGAGACGAGACCGGCGACAAGCAGCGTCCCGGCGACGACGAGCCTGCCCAGCTCAGGAGGCCGCATTTCGTTGCAGCCGCAGGCGGCGCCCGCGGAGGATCTCGCGGGCCGCATTGAAGCCCGGCGTGCCCATCACGCCGCCGCCCGGGTGGGCCGCTGCGCCGCAGAGGTACAGGCCGCGGATCGGCGTCCGGTAGCGCGCATAGCCGGGCACCGGACGGAAGGCGAACAGCTGACCGGGCGTCATCGCACCCTGAAAGATGTTGCCCCCGGTGAGGTTGAAGACGCGTTCCAGGTCGAGGGGAGTCAGCACCTGGCGGTCGAGGACCGAGCGCTTGAAGTTGGGTGCGTACTCGTCCAGCAGGTCGAAGCAGCGATCGGCAAACGCCTCGCGCTCCTCGTCCCAGGAGCCGTCTCGGAGCTCGTACGGCGCGTACTGCACGAACATCGACATCAGGTGGCGGCCGGGCGGCGCGACCGTCGGGTCCACGACCGAGGGGATCGTGCATTCCAGCACGGGCTCCGCGGAGGGACGGCCGTACTTGGCGTCGTCGAACGCGCGCTCGATGTAGTCCTGGTCCGGGCAGATGTGGATGGTGCCGCGATGCTGAGGCCCCGGAGCGGTGCCGGGCAGCGCCCGAAAGCTCGGCAGCTCCCCGAGCGCGACGTTGATCTTCAGCGAGGCGCTGGCATAGCTGATCCGCTCGACGTCGGCCAGGAACGCCTCGGGCAGGGCGGCCCGGTCGAGGAGACGCAGGAAGGTCACGTTGGCGTCGGCGTTGCTGGCGACGATCGGGGCGGAATACTCGTCGCCGCCGGCGAGGGCCACGCCGGCGGCGCGGCCGCCGCGCACCAGAATGCGCGCCACCTCGGCGTCGCAGCGGATCTCGGCGCCGAGGTCGCGGGCAACCGCCGCCAGCGCCTGCGTGATCCCGCCCATGCCGCCGCGCACGTATCCCCACACGCCGCGCTTGCCGCCGGCCTCACCCATGACGTGGTGGAAGAGCACGTACGCGGTGCCGGGCATCGAGGGACTCGCCATCGCGCCGATGATCGCGTCGGTCGCGAGCGTCCCCTTCAGCTCCTCCGTCTCGAACCAGCGATCGAGGATCGGGCGCGCGGCGCCGGTGAGAATCTCCACCGCCTCGCCGGCACCGTCGCCGAGCCGGCGGTACGCGCGTCCCAGCGAGAGCAGCGTCCTGAGGTCGCCGAGGCGCGGGCTCTGCAGGTCGGGTGGTGCCATCGTCAGCGTCGGCTCGACCAGCGTCGCCACCCGCTCGAGCATCGCCTCGTAGTGCGGGTAACGCTCGGCGTCGCGCGCGCTGAACTTGGCGATCTCGGTGCGGGTCAGGTCTGCATCGGGGCCCATCAGCAGCGAGCGCCCGTCGGGGAACGGCGTGAACGCCGACGGGTCTCGGGCGAGCACCTCGTAGCCGTAGGCGGTCAGCTCGAGGTCGCGGACGATCGCCGTGTGGAAGAGGCTGTTGACGTAGGCGGCGGTGGAGACCTTGAAGCCCGGGAACGTCTCCTCGGTGACGCACGCGCCGCCGACGACGTCGCGCCGCTCGAGTACGAGCACCCGCAGCCCGGCGCGGGCCAGGTAGCACGCGGTGACGAGGCCGTTGTGCCCGGCGCCGATCACGATCGCGTCATAGCTCGAAGGGCTCACCGCCATGCCGTCAGTGTCCCGCACGGGGACCCTTCGGCAGGCGTTGTCAGGCGCGCCAGGCGAGCACGGCCAGGAGGACGTACCCGTACAGGACCGTCAGGACGCCGAGCAGCCAGAGCCCGGCGTCGACCAGCCGGCGGGCGCGCGGGCCCCAGTCGAAGTCGAGGAGCACGCTTCGCACGCCGAGCATCGCGTGGATCGTGACGGTCAGGAGCAGGAGGGCCTCGATCGCGAGGATGAGCGGATTCCCGACGTAGTCGAGGACCTGGTCGTACGTCCGCAGGCCGCCGGCCTCGTCGACCACGAAGTGGTGCGCCACCATGTGAACGGTCACCAGCACGAGCAGCGCGATGCCGGTCCCGACCGTCCACCACCACACGCGCGCGGACCTCGTGCCGTAGCCGCGTGCGCGCTCGGGTCGCGGACGGATCTCGAGGACGCTCATCAGCCCGCCCCGAACACGTGGAAGGCGCCGTACGCGAGCACGACGCCGCCGACCGCGGCGCCGGCCCAGAAGAGGACCCGCTGCCGATCGGGAGCCACGCCGCTCCCGACGAGCCCGACCCTGATCCCGTTCAGGCCGTGGAACAGCAGGCCGAAGAGCAGCACGACGTCGAGCCCGAGGAAGGCCGTGCTCGTCGCGACGCCGAGCAGGTCGTCCCACGCGGAGGCGCCGAAGAGCAGGATCGAGAGGACGCCGAGATGCAGGTAGAGGTAGAGGACGAGCGCCAGGCCGGTCACCCGATTCAGGGCGAACGCCCGGCCGCCCAGAGACCGGCCGCGGGGATCCAGCCAGCCGCTCGGGGCGGGCCCGATGCCCTTGTGCAGGACGGGCCCGGGCGCGGCGCGCTCCCTCGCGCCCGGGAGCTCGGTCACGCCTGTTCCGCTCATCGCTCGCTCCCGTTGCGTCGGCGCAGGAGCTCGCCTCGGATGGCCATGATCCGTCCGGCCGGATCGGCGCCTGCAGGGCAGACTTCCGTGCATTCGTAGGCGGCGTGGCACCTCCAGGCCCCGTTCGGCCCGGCCGCCCAGTCGAGCAGCGCCTGCTCGTCGGCGCCCCGCCGATCCTCGAGCAGACGATGAGCGGCGGTGAGCGCGCCCGGCCCGACGTAGTCGCGCGAGGTCGAGGCGACCGGGCACGCCGACAGGCAGAGGCCGCACTCGAGGCAATCCTCGAAGCGGACGTACTCGCTCAGCCCTTCGGGGCTGTCGGCGTCCGGGAGGAACTCGCTGGCACGGAGGAACGGGTGGCGGTCGGGGAGGCGGGCGTAGAACGCACCCATGTCCGACACGAGGTCGGTGAGGACCGGGATGTTCGCCAGCGGCTCGACGGTGATCTCGTCGCCGAGATCGCTTACCGGCGTCACGCAGGCAAGCGCCTCCCGGCCGTTCGCGAGCAGGCCGCAGGTGCCGCATGAGGCGTGCAGGCACGAGTGACGAAGCGCGAGGCTGCGGTCGCGATGGAGCTGGATCCAGAGCAGCGCCTCGAGCAGGGTCGTGCGCGGGCCGACCGGAACGACGAACTCGTCGAAGTGCTTGCCGCCCTCGTCGCCGCGCTTGTAGCGAAAGATCCGGAAGCGGCGCGTGTCGGCGGTTACCTGCTGAGCGTCCATCGCATCCATCAGGCGGCGTAGTAGGCGGTGTGCGGCAGGAGGATCGTGTCCCGGGTCGTGCACGGCTCGTCGATCCCGAGCTTCTTGCAGACCACGTCGCCGCACAGCTCGGCCATGGCCCGCAGCGTCGTGCCCTTCCCGCCGGTGATCGTGACGAAGCCGTCGACTCCGTCGGTCTCCTGGTGGTCGAAGGTCTGGAAGGTGCGCGAGAGCTCGCGTCCGGTGTCGGCCCCGTTGCGGGGTCCGATCAGGGGACGCGCCGCCGACCAGGCAGCCCGGAACTCGGCGTGCTTCACGGCCGGGATCAGCTTCGAGCCCTCCTCGTACATGAGCGCGACGTGGTCCTCAGGCACGTCGAGCGCATCGGGGTCGTCCACGACCCACGAGCTCGTCCCGACGACGGACAACCCGCGCTGCGGCAGGACGATGTCGCCGTCTCCGGACTTGTGGAGGCGGTTGACCACCATGTTGCAGAGGCGGCCGACGAGGGCCAGCAAGACGCCGGGAGAGGGCCGGATCGGCACCTCGACCCCCGCCATCGCAGCGATCTTCTCCGACCAGGGGCCCGTGGCGTTCACGACCACGTCTGCGGCCACCTCGCCCTCCTTGCCGGTCACGTAGTCGTGCAGCAGGACGCCGCTCACGCACCTGTCGTGGACGACGAGGTCCGTCACCTCCATGTAGGGCCAGATCTGGGCCCCGTTGTGCTTCGCGGTGGCGAAGAAGCGGAGCGGCAGCCGCATGGCGTCCACGGTGGCGTCCGGGATCCGGACGGCGACCTTGAGCTGGGGGTTCAGGTTCGGCTCGAGGCGAAGGGCCTCGGCGGGCGTCAGCTGCTGGGTCGGGATCCCGCAGGCTGCGCAGCCTTCGAGGAACGGCTCGAGGAACTCCAAGTCGTCGTCGGTGATCCCGACGAAGAGCCCGTCGTTCTCCTCGAAGCTCCCGGGACAGATGTGCCTCAGGATCCGGTTCTCCTCGATGCACTCGACGGCCGACTCACGGTCCGCGAACGCGTAGCGCGCCCCGCTGTGCAGCAGCCCGTGGTGGCGGCCGGTCGTGCCCGACGTCAGCTCCCCGCGCTCGACCAGCGTGACGCGCAGCCCGCGCGAAGTGAGGTCGTGTGCGAGCGCAGCCCCAGTCCCGCCCCCGCCGATGACGAGCACGTGGGCGTCGTGGCGAGCGGGTGCTCCATCGTGGTCCATCGCTGAGAGCGTCGTCGATCGAGCCGCGACGCGCATCGGGGCGGGAGCCGATCAGCTTCGTGGCGAAGTACTGATCGCGTCGGGTGAGGTCCCGAATCGTGCGAATCCTGCGTGGAGCTCGTTGACCACCACGGGCGCATTGCCGAGCAACTGCGCCTTTTGTCGCATCTGTTCGAGCAGGGACTCGCTCGGCTTGCCGTAGACGTCGATCCTCGAGAGCTCGAGCAGATCCGTGAACCTCCGAAAGATCGGGGCTGCCACCTCCATGTGCAACTCCATCGATGCCGAGCTTGGATGGATTTGGACGACTGTCATCCGGCTCCCGCCCTCATCGAAGTAGACGCTGTAAGCAATCGGTTCGGCTTCGTTGGCCTCGACGAAGTCCGCGAGCTCCTCGACCGCTGCTTTGAGCTCCTCGAGCTTTCCTTCGCGGATCGCGGAGCTGTCGATGACGACGAGCGGTTCGGACATGGCTTGCCCAGCGGATTTTTCCGAGCTTATGACCTTGGCGGTGTCGAAACAAGGAGGCGTCGTGGGCGGAAATGGCCCGCCGACTCGAGCCGTCCCGCGGTTAGGCCGCGCGGGGTTCCGCACGATCACCGTAACGGTCATTGAGCGCCCGCGAGAGTTGCTGGTTGCCGACGAACGAGCTCGAGCCGGTTGGACTCGATCTCGCCGCGGTCCGCTCCGAGCTCGCGCAGCGCCTGCCGTCTGCCGCGAATGCACGGAGCGCTTCTTGTAAGCACTCGACGCTAGCCATCGGCGGTCTCCGAGCCGAGTCGGTCGAGCATGCCATCTCTGCTCGGTGGGCAAGGGTCCGTGTGATCGAATCGACCCAAATGCGGACGTTCGAGAACCTGCTCGAGATCTGGGACGGGGAGACGGTCGTCATACGGCGCGACCGGGAGAGCGGCGGCTGGATCTTCATCTGCCTTCATTCGACCCGCCTTGGTCCCGCGGGAGGCGGCACGCGGTTGAAGGTCTACGGGAATCCGGCCGAGGGTCTGGAGGACGCCATGCGCCTTTCGGCGGCGATGACCCGCAAGCTTGCGGTCGCGGGGCTTCCGTTCGGCGGTGGCAAGGCGGTGCTCGCGGTCTCCGAGATCCCGAGCGGCGCACACCGACGAGCATTGCTTCTGCGGTACGCCGAGCTCGTCGAGTCGCTGGGCGGCACCTTTCGGACGAGCTCGGACATGAACACCGGTGAAGCCGACATGGACGTCGTGGGCGAGCGAACCGAGTACGTCTTCGGTCGGTCGGTCGGCGCCGGCGGCTCCGGGAATCCTGCGCCGGCAACCGCGGTCGGCGTCTACCACGGGATCCGCGCCAGTCTCTCGCATGTCTTCGGGTCGGGGGACGTTCGTGGGCGAACGGTCGTCGTCCAGGGCGCCGGTGCCGTCGGCTCGGCGCTCGCAGAGCGGCTCGCGAACGCCGGCGCCTCGATCCTCGTCGCCGACATCGAGCCGGATCGCGCGGCCGAGGTGGCCGCCCGCGTCGGCGGAGCGGAGCTGGCCGCCGACCGAGTGCGCGAGACGGAGTGCGAGGTCTACGCACCCTGTGCGGTCGGCGGCACCATCAACACGGAGACAGCGCGAGAGCTTCGGTGCCGGATCGTCGCCGGCTCGGCGAACAACCAGCTGGCAGAGCCGGTAGCAGCGGAGTTGCTCCACGAGCGTGGAATCCTCTATGCGCCGGACTACGTCATCAACGCCGGCGGTGCGATCGCGATCGTCGGCCTCGAGCAGCTGGGCTGGAGCAGACCCGATCTGGACGCTGCCCTTGCTCGAATCGGCGAGACCCTCCGACGGATCTACGAGCGGGCCGAGGAGCGCGGCATCTCTCCCGCGAGAGCGGCCGACGTTCTCGCCGACGAGCGGCTGAATGCGCGATAGGAGCAAACGCACGAACATCGCCTTGAGAGGAGGGACCATGAGCGACCCACGCGAGGGTGGTTGCGCCTGCGGAGCGGTTCGCTATCGGCTGACGTCCGAGCCGCTCTTCACGCATTGCTGTCATTGTCTGAACTGCCAGCGGCAGACCGGCAGCGCCTTCGTAATCAACCTGCTGATCGAGGCCGACCGCGTGGAGCTCCTCGCCGGCGACCCGCAGCCGGTCGACGTGCCCCGCGACGACGGCAGCACGCAGCGGATCTTCCGCTGCCCGACCTGCCAGGTGGCGGTCTACAGTCAGTACGGCCGCCCTGAGGTGCTGTTCGTCCGCGGCGGGACGCTCGACGACCCTTCGTCGATCGCGCCAGACGTCCACATCTACACCCGGTCGAAGCTGAGCTGGATCAGGCTCCCGGATGCGGTGCCGGCGTTCGAGGTCTACTACGACAGCAGAGCCTTGTGGCCGGCCGCGAGCCTCGAGCGACTGGACGCGATCCTGGCCCGGCCGGACGCGGACGCCTGAGGCCCGAACCGAAGCTAGCCGCCGCCCGAGCGGGCGGCGAAAATGCGGCGGATCACCGCCAGGTAGTCCAGCAGGCTTCGCACGCTCAAGAACTGGTCGCGTACTCGCTCCCGTGCGCCGTTGCCGATCCGCTCGGCGCGCTCCCGGTCGGCGAGCAGCTCGGTGATCGCCCGGCCGAACCCTCCCAGGTCGCGCGGGTCGTCGAGGAGAACACCACTCTCACCGTGGACGATCTGCTCCTCGATACCGCCGACTGCCGAGGCGATGACCGGTCGCCCCTTCCACATGGCCTCTGCGACCGTCAGCCCGAATCCCTCGGCGAGGCTCTTCTGTACGACGATCCGCGCGTGCCGCTGAAGCGCGTTGACGATGACGGCGTTCTCGTCGATGTCGTCCATCGGCAGCGTTGCAAGGTGGATGCGGCGCCGAACAGCGGCGGGGAGGTGCGAGCGGGCGGCGACCGCGTCCTCGAGCGTCCGCGGTCCTTCCGGGTCGTCGGCGACTGCGTCGACAGACGGGCCGGCACAGACGAGATGAGCTCCTGTCTCAGCCGGGACGTGCTCCGCGAAGCCGCGGATGACGCCGACCGGGTCCTTCAGCGCGTCCCAGCGCGACACCTGCACGACGATCGGTGTCTCTGCCCGCAGGGGCTCGTCCTCGATCAGCTGGGCCCGCCGCTCGACTCGGCCCGGCGTTCCGTCCTGCCGGCAGAAGGTAACCGGCTCGGCCGTGCCGTCGGCAACCAGCGTGCTCGCACGGAGGACTCTCAGCACGGTCTCGGTCGAGAGCTCGTCGTTTTTCGGCGTGAAGACGTCGATCGTCGGCCTGATGGTCGCGATGCGGTCGCGGTCGAGGCCGTCCCAAGCAAAGGTGTCTCGGGAGAACACGCAGACGTCGGCGTGGCGGACGTACGGTCGCAGGAACGACCACGTCTCACGTGCGAAGTCCCCCGGTTCGTCGACGCCCACGTGACAGCGCCAGATCAACGCGGCGGTGACGGGCCGCAGCCCCGGCGCCATCCCTGCAGGCTGCGGGTCGTGGAGGATGACGACGTCGCCCGGGCGCACACGTTGTGCGAACGCGGCCAGGTTCTCCGCCAATGTCTCCTCGTAGATACGGCGGGCCCGTTCATCGAGGGGGCCGCCGTCACCTTCGAATTCATGCAGCCGGTTGTGGATGCGTTTGGTGATGTCGTAGAACTCCGGGTTGCCGTCGATGACCGCCCAGCGGGCATCGACACCGACGCCGCGGGCATAACCCAGGAGAGGGCGGAGGAGCTCGACGACACCACCGCCCCGTGCAGTCGAGTTCACGTTCCAGACTGCGCGCCCGGCCAACAGCTCCCGTGCTTCCAAGGCCCCGCGCTGGAACTCCTCGAAGCGCTCGTGAGAGAGGACGGCGCGGAATCGCTCCGAATCCCTGGTCGGTACGTCGATCTCCCTGGCCATCGCTCTTCGCAGTCTCGCGATGGCTGCACTCTACGGCTGGGACTGCTGCCGTTTCCGTTCTCGCAGCCGCGAGCCTCGAGCGACTGGACGCGATCTGGCCCGGCCGGACGCCGACGCCTGAGCCTGGGCCGTCCACGGCGGCGGCGTTGACCTGTTGCGGCGAACGGTTGTACGCTGGTTGCCTTGCGGCCTAGGGCGCCCTCGAGGCGCTTCAACTGAAAGGGGAGACATGCGGCGTATGAAGTCCGCGCTCGCGGTTGGGTGTTGTGCAGCCGCGGTCGCGGTTCTCAGTGCCGGTCCGGCTCTGGCCGGAGAGGTGACCGGAAGTGGAAAGAACGTCAACCAGAATCAGGGTGTGTCCTGGTGCTCCTTCTCGGGACTGAATGACGACCCCGGTGCCCCGCTGGACGGCAGCGGCCCGAACGGCCCCGGCGGCAAGTCGCAGTCCTACGGACAGGAGCTCAAGCTGGGTCTCGCCAATCCCCATGAGCTCAATCCTGGCGTGGCCTGCAATCCGAACAGGACCTTCCTACCTCCGCAACCGAACAGGACGAAGTAGAACGCTGGTCGGCCCCGACGGTTCCGTCGGGGCCCGACCTGATCACAGGTGCGGCCGGATGACGGCCGCCAGCGCTCGGGCGGCGGGCCCGACGGCCGACTCATGGAGTCTCCCGTACCCGACCACCAGGCCACCCTCGCCGGAAGGTTCGACCCGGAACCATGACAGCGGTGGGACACGGATCCCCTCGGCGGCCGCCGCCTCGGCGATCGCGCGGTCGCTGACGCCGGACGGGAGGCCGAGCAGCATGTGGACGCCCGCCGCGACTCCCTCGACCGGCAGCTCCGGGAGCTGGCGGCGGAGCGCGGTGAGCAGACGATCCCTGCGCCTTCGATAGACGCCGCGCGCGCGGCGCAGATGGCGGTCGTAGTGCCCGCCCGCGAGAAACTCGGCCAGCGCAAGCTGGTCGAGGGATGGCGAGAAGTCGTCGAGCAGGCGCTTCGTGTCGGCGGCCTGGTCTGCGAGCTCGGGAGGAGCGACCACCCAGCCGAGCCGGAGGGCGGGCGCCAGTGTCTTGGAGACCGTGCCCAGGTGCACGACCCGGCTCGGCGCGAGCCCCTGCAGCGCGCGAACCGGCTCGCGGTCGTAGCGGAACTCCGAGTCGTAGTCGTCCTCGACGATCAGACTCCCCCGTTCGTCGGCCCAGGAGAGCAGGTGCCTCCGCCGCTCGCCGCTCAGCACCGAGCCGGTCGGGAACTGATGCGCGGGTGTCACCAGGACGGCGTCTGCGTCCAACCCCGCCAGGAGCAGCCCATCGCGGTCGAGAGGTTGAGGTTCGACCCGAAGCCCGAGCGCCTTCGCCCGTTCGCGCTGCGTCGTATGTGAGGGGTCCTCGACCGCGACCCGTGTCCCGCCGCGTGCACGGAGAACGCGCAGCACGAGATCTACGCCCTGTGCGGTCCCCTGGACGACGACGATCTGCTCAGGATCGGCGATCACGCCGCGCGTGCGGCCGAGGTGGTCGGCAAGTGCCGTCCTCAGCGCGCTCTCGCCCCTCGGATCCCCGTAGTCCAGCGTGAGCGGGCCGGCTCGACGGGCGACCCTTTGCACGGCCGTGAGCCAGCTGCCGAGCGGAAACAGCGTCACGTCCGGAGTCGTCGGCGTAAGGTCGAAACGGGGCGGGTGCGGGGTGGGCTCGGGCTCGCGGCGGAGCCGTTCCGCGTGGCGGACGGTCGGAGCGACGACCGGCGCCGCACGGGCCCGCACGACGAGGAAACCCTGCGCCTCGAGCTGGGAGTACGCGTCGCTGACGACCCCGCGCGAGACTGCGAGCTCGCGCGCCAGCACTCTCGAGGCCGGGAGTCGCACGCCCTCCCGCAGCGCCCCGGCGAGGATCGCCTCGCGGAGCATGCGCTCGAGGGCCGCCCGGAGCGTCTCTCCGGGGGCCTGGTCGAGCTTCAGCCATCTGGCCTCATCGATCTCGTCAGTCGTGGCCCTTTCCACCAGGCCAACCTATCGGCACGATTCCTGCTGTGCACGCCCAGGCACAGTCCGCGATCGGCCGGTCGCCGATCGTCGAGCTGCGGCAGTACACGCTCCATCCGGGGCGGCGGGACGAGCTGGTCGATCTCTTCGATTCGAGGTTTGTCGAGTCTCAGGAGGCGCTGGGGATGGACATCATCGGCCAGTTCCGCGACCTCGACGCACCGGAAAGGTTCGTCTGGCTCCGCGGCTTCCAGACCATGGACGAGCGGCGGCGGAGCCTCACGGACTTCTACTCCGGTCCGATCTGGCGGGCCCATCGGGATGCGGCCAACGCGACGATGGTCGACTGCGACGACGTCCTCCTCCTGCGCCCGGCCCGCCCGGGCTCCGGCTTCAAGCTCGACGGCTCGGTACGCCGCGCGCTGGGTGAGGTCGGCTGCGGCATCGTCGAGGCGACGGTTCTCAACCTCGAGCCGGGATTGGACGCCGACGAGGTACTGGTCCGTTTCGACGAGGTCGTCCTGCCGGCGGTCGCTGCGAGCGGCGGCACGATGCTCGCCTACTTCCTGACGGAGCCGAGCGAGAACACGTTCCCGGCCCTACCGGTGCGCGAGGGAGAGAGCGTGCTCGTCTGGTTCGCGGGCTTCGCCCACGGCAAGAGCGAGGAGCATGTCTGGCGCTCGGCACGAGCAGTCACGCGCGCCGTCCGCGCGCTGGAGCCGGTGGGGTTGCCGCAGGCACTTCGACTCGCGCCGAGCTCGCGCTCACTGCTCGCCGGCGACTCGCCCGCATGCCGGGCGACCGCGAATCGGGCCGGACGCTCGGCGGCATGAAGCCGAACTGACGAAAGGAGCGAAGGATGGCTCAGCAGGAAACCACGGCGCCGACGCGTCAGATCGACGGCCGCCACGACTTCGACTTCCTGTTCGGCCGCTGGCGGATCGCCAACCGCAAGCTCGAGGATCCGCTCGCGGACGGATCAACCCGCTGGCTCGAGTTCCCGGCTAGCTCGGAGTGCCGGCCCATTCTTCGTGGTCTCGGAAATGTCGACACGTACGCCGCACCTGAGCTCCCCGGCCGTGGGGACTTCCACGGCTGCGGGTTCCGCCTGTTCGATTGCGATGCGGACGTCTGGCGGATCTGGTGGGCCTCGACGATCGGGGGCGGGCTGCTCGACCCTCCGGTCGTCGGACGCTTCCAGGACGGGAGCGGACGGTTCGACTGCGACGACACGATCGGCGGCCGTGACCTCACGGTGCGCTACGACTGGACCGACATCACCCCATCGTCGGCCCGCTGGCAGCAGTCGTTCTCGTTCGACGGCGGGCTGACCTTCGACCCCAACTGGATCATGGAGCTCACCCGGATCGGCTGATCACGAGCAGCGAGCGCAGCACGGGCACGCGCCGTCGAGGGCTCGCCCTTCGATCGCTCCGAGCAGTCACGCGTGCATACTCGTCGCGATGCCGCCGACGGGAGCCTGACGACGAGCGCCGCGATCGTCCCCCGCTGGGAATGGCGGACCTTCGGCGAGGCCTTCGGAGCCGCCGAGGAGCGCTTCGCAGATCCCGAGTCCGTGCACGAGAGCGACGAGCTCTACCTGCTCACGGTGGAGGACGGCGACACCGTGAAGGTGCGTGACGGCCTGCTGGACGTCAAACGGCTCGAGGAGGTGAACGACGACGGGCTGGAGCGATGGCGGCCGGTCCTGAAGGCGGCGTTTCCGCTTTCGGCGGCAGGGGTCGGCGACGTGCTCACCGGGCTCCATGTGCCGGTTCCCGCGCTCGAGCTCGCCGCGTACACGCTCGACGAGCTCCTGGGCGAGGTCGTCCGTCCACGCCGCGACCTGCTGACGGTCGATGTCCACAAGCGGCGACGGCGGTATTCGATCGGCGGCTGCATGACGGAGCTCGCCGACGTGCGCGCCGCAGGCGAACAGACACGCACGATTGCGGTCGAGTCGGAGGATCCGGCTCGCGTGCTCGCAGTGGTGCGGGAGCTCGGACTCGGCTCGCTTCGGAACGTGAGCTACCCACGAGGGCTCAAGGCGCTCCTCGGATTCGGCCGGTACGCAGTCATCGACGTTGGCACGAACTCGGTCAAGTTCCATGTCGGCGAGCTCGGGGCGGACCGTGCGTGGCGGACAATCGTGGATCGCGCCGAGATCACGCGGCTCGGCGAAGGTCTTGGGGACACCGGGCGGCTGGGCCCGGAGCCGATGGAGCGGACCATCGACGCAATCGCCGCAATGGCGGACGAGGCGAGGAAGACCGGCGCCGTGGCGATCGCAGCGGTGGGGACCGCCGGGCTGCGGAACGCCGCAAACTCCCGTGCGTTCGTCGACGCAGTGCGGGCGCGTTGCGGCGTGGAGCTCGAGATCATCAGCGGCGAGGAAGAGGCGCGGCTCGCGTACCTCGCAGCGATCTCGGCACTCGGCCCGAGCTCGGGATCTGTCGCGGTGTTCGACACCGGTGGCGGCAGCACGCAGTTCACCTTCGGTCGCGGACAGCGCATCGACGATCAGTTCAGCCTGAACGTCGGCTCGGTGAGGTTGACCGAGCGCTTCGCTCTCGGCGGCGTCGTCTCGGACGAGACGTTGCGTCCCGCGCGCGAGGCGATCGCGAGCGAGCTCGCGACTCTCGACGGACGGTCTCCGCCAGAACGGCTTGTCGCCATGGGCGGTGCCGCGACGAACCTCGCCGCG
>DASTCG010000005.1:0-2637 GCA_035711385.1 Gaiellaceae bacterium | reverse complement strand
GCCGCGAGGTCGAGCGTGTAGATCTGCTTGCCCTTCAGCAGCTCGGGCACCTGGTTCCCGGAGATGCGGGCGGCGAGGCCCTCGACGACCGCCGTCTTGCCGACGCCCGGCTCGCCGATCAGGACCGGGTTGTTCTTCGTGCGGCGCGACAGGATCTGCATCACGCGCTCGATCTCGGTCTGGCGCCCGACGACGGGGTCGAGCTTCGCCTCGGCGGCCAGCTTGGTCAGGTTGCGGCCGAACTGGTCGAGGAGCTTGGAGCTCTTCGCCTTCTCGCCGGCCGCTCCCCCGCCCTGCTGGCGGCGGCCCGGGCCGGAGAGCATCCGGATGATCTCGTTGCGGATCTTCTCCGCGTCGGCGTCGAAGTCGAGCAGGATGCGGGCGGCGACGCCTTCGTTCTCGCGAACGAGGCCGAGCAGGATGTGCTCGGTGCCGATGTAGTTGTGGCCGAGGGAGAGCGCCTCGCGCAGCGCAAGCTCGAGCACCTTCTTCGCGCGCGGCGTGAACGGGATCTGACCGGTCGTCACCTCGTCGCCCTGCCCCACGATGCGGGCGACCTGGGCGCGGACCTCCTCGACGGTGATGTCGAGGGACTCGAGGACGCGAGCCGCGAGACCCTCCTCCTCGCGCAGGAGGCCGAGCAGGATGTGCTCCGTGCCGATGTAGTTGTGCTTCAGCGCACGTGCTTCGTCTTGTGCGAGAACGACGACTTGGCGAGCCCGTTCGGTGAACCGCTCAAACAACCTTCGATTCCCCCTTCCACAGCGTTGCTCTCGGACGACCGGGACTGCCGGCCACAGATCGAAGGTCGGCCCATCCTAGCTCAGTGGTCGGAGCCCACGTCGCCCCGGAGGGGTGAAGTGAAAAGTCTTTACGAGGTCGTAACCGCATCTACCTAAAGGCCTTTCGGCCGGAAGGCTCGTGCGGTTTAGGACGGGTTTTCGCCCGCGCCGAACCGGACGCGGAGAACGGCGTCGAGAAGCGCCCCGCTACTCGGGCTGGCGAGAGAACCGGAGGACTGCGACGAAGGTCAGGAGCAGGATCTTGACGTCGAGCCAGAGCGACCAGTTCTCGATGTAGTAGTTGTCCCACTCGACGCGGTCGGCAAGCGATGTCTTGCCACGGAGGCCGTTCACCTGCGACCAGCCCGTGATCCCCGCCTTGACGCGATGGCGGTCGCCGTACCGGTACACGCTCTGCTCGAAGAGACGGACGTAGTGGGCCCGCTCGGGTCGCGGACCGACGATCGACATGTGCCCGACGAGGACGTTGAGGAGTTGCGGGAGCTCGTCGATCGAGGTCGCCCGCAGGAAGCGGCCGATTCGCGTTCGGCCCTCGCCGGCCTGCGCCGGGACACAGTCGGTCGAGACGTCGTCGGGATCGCCGGCCTGCTGGCGGGCCCAGTCGGCGTCGGCCTCGCCGCGCTCGGCCGGAGAGCCCTTCATCGTCCGGAACTTGAGCATGTCGAACTCCCGGCCGTCTCGCCCGATCCGGCGCTGGCGGAAGAAGATCGGGCGGCCGAGCGAGAGCCAGACGGCGATCGCGGCTCCGATCATCAGCGGCGAGACGAGCACGAGCAGGGCCGCGGCCACGACACGGTCGACGGCGTCCTTGATCGCAAACTGCACGCCTTTCGGATTCGGCCGGCGGGCGACGACGAGCGGGACGCCGCCGACGTAGTCGATCGTCAGCCGCCGGCTCATCCGCTCGAAGAGCCGCGGGACGAACGCGACGTGGACGCCGAGGTCCTCGCAGCGCTGGACGAGGCGGAGCAGGACCTCGTGCGGCGCTGTCGAGAAGGTGACGATCACCTGCTGGACGCCGTGGTCGGCGACGACGCGCTCCAGATCCCAGCTCGCACCGAGCACGGGAAGGCGAACCTCGTCGCTCGAGGCGGCCAACGGGTCGTGGTCGAGGAAGCCGATCGGCCTCAGGCCGAGGTCGGGCTGCTCCTGGAGCCTCTTCGCCACGAGGTGCGCAACCCGACCGGCGCCGACGATCAGCGTGGGGCGCAGCGACTCGCCGTGCCGCCGGGCTTGCGTGCGCGACCAGTAGAGCGCCACGTGGCCGGCAGCGAGGTAGACCGTCGCGAACGCCCACGGCCGGATCGTCTCGGCCGAGAGGTCGGCAGGATCCGTCAGGATCGCTCGCAGGGTCAGGACCGCCATTGCGGCGAGCGCCGTCCCGGTGACGACTCCGCGGAGGTCGTCCAGGATGTCGGCCCGGAGCTGCGGGCGGTACATGCCGCGAGCGGCGAACGCCGCCACGACGAGAACCGAGAACAGGAGCAGCCAGCCGACCGGCGCCGCGTCGACGCTCGCAGCGCGGGAGCCGAGCGAGGCGGCGACGGAGGCGGCGAGCAGCATCCCGGCATCCAGCGAGAGCCGCGCGAGCACCCACCCCGTGTCGGGCCGCAAGCGCGAGCGCCGCCGGTCCGGGCGGGAGAGCGGCTCGGCGGCCGGCCCCGGCAGCCGTCGCGCCGGGGCGGTCGTCGCTGTCGGTTCGATCACCCGCCGACCGCCTGGGCGTCGCTCGGCGGCTGAAGCCGGCGCCGGAGCCCGGCGCCGATCAGCAGCAACGGCGCTCCGCCCGCTACGAGCAGTGCCGCGTCGAGCGAGGAGAACGGCAGCCGGTGCC
>DASTCG010000004.1:0-45452 GCA_035711385.1 Gaiellaceae bacterium | reverse complement strand
AGGTTGCGGAAGCCTATAAACCGCCGTTAGAATGCCCCGGCACTCTCCCCCCATGAGTGCCAGTAGCTGTCACAAAGTCTCGTGAACAGGAGGTCGGTTGATGGATTTGCAGCCGCTAGGTGACCGCCTCATCGTCGAGGTCCTCGATGAGGAGGAGCAGACGGTGAGCGGCATCGTGCTGCCGGACACCGCGAAGGAGAAGCCGCAGCGCGGCCGGGTCCTCGCGGTCGGCCCGGGCAGCCGAGACGAGGACGGGAAGTTCGTCGGGATGGAGGTCGCCGCGGGCGACGAGGTCGTCTTCTCCAAGTACGGCGGGACCGAGATCAAGCTCGGGAGCGATGAGTACCTGATCCTGCGCGAGTCGGACGTGCTGGCGAAGGTTGCAGGCAGCGGTTCGAAGTCCGGCAAGAAGAAGGAGATGGCGGGCGCATCCGCCTGACGAGAGAGCAAACGGAGGAAACTGAATGGCACACAAAGAACTGAAGTTCGACGAGGAAGCGCGTCGCGCGCTCGAGCGCGGCGTCAACGTCCTCGCCGATGCCGTGAAGGTGACGCTCGGCCCGAAGGGCCGCTACGTCGTGCTGGACAAGAAGTTCGGCGCGCCGACGATCACGAATGACGGCGTCACGATCGCGCGTGAGATCGAGCTCGAGGACGTCTTCGAGAACCAGGGCGCCCAGCTGGTCCGCGAGGTCGCGACGGCGACGAACGACGTCGCCGGCGACGGGACGACGACGGCAACCGTTCTCGCCCAGGCGATCGTCCGCGAGGGCCTGAAGAACGTCGCCGCCGGTGCGAACCCGATGGGCCTCAAGAGAGGCATCGAGACGGCCGTCGAGTCCGTCGTCGAGAACCTGAAGTCGCAGTCCAAGGAGATCTCGGGCAAGGAGGACATCGCCCGGGTCGCGACGATCTCCGCGCGCGAGCGGGAGATCGGCGACGTCATCTCCGAGGCGATCGACAAGGTCGGCAAGGACGGCGTCGTGAACGTCGAGGAGGGCCAGACGTTTGGGCTCGAGCTCGAGTTCACCGAGGGCATGCAGTTCGACAAGGGCTACCTCTCGCCCTACATGGTCACCGACCCCGAGCGCATGGAGGCCGTGCTCGACGACCCGTACATCCTGGTCGCGAACCAGAAGATCGGCGCGGTCAAGGACCTCCTCCCCGTGCTCGAGCAGGTGATCCAGGCGGGCCGCCCGCTGCTGATCGTCGCCGAGGACGTCGAGGGCGAGTCGCTCGCCACGATCGTCGTCAACAAGCTCCGCGGCACCTTCACGGCCGTCGCGGTCAAGGCACCGGGCTTCGGTGACCGCCGCAAGCGCATGCTCGAGGACATCGCGATCCTCACCGGCGCCGAGGTGATCACCGAGGAGATGGGCCTCAAGCTCGAGAACACGAAGATCGGGCAGCTCGGACGGGCCCGCCGGATCGTCGTCGACAAGGACTCGACCACGATCATCGACGGCGCGGGGGACGCCGACGCGATCAAGGCTCGGATCAAGCAGCTGAAGGCCGAGATCGAGAACACCGACTCGGACTTCGACCGCGAGAAGCTGCAGGAGCGGCTTGCGAAGCTGGCCGGCGGCGTCGCCGTCATCAAGGTCGGCGCAGCCACCGAGACCGAGATGAAGGAGAAGAAGCATCGCGTCGAGGACGCCGTGCAGGCCACCCGGGCCGCCCTCGAGGAGGGCATCGTCCCCGGCGGCGGCGTGGCACTCCTGAACGGTGTGCAGGCGATCAAGCTGGACAAGCTGGACGGCGACGAGCGCACGGGGGCGGCCATCGTCGTCCGCGCGCTCGAGGAGCCGATCCGCCAGCTGGCGGCGAACGCCGGCATGGAGGGCTCCGTGGTCGTCTCCCAGGTGCGCTCGGCCGCGGCCGGGCACGGCCTCAACGTCGAGACCGGGGAGGTCGAGGACCTCGTCAAGGCCGGGATCATCGACCCGACGATGGTCACGCGCTCGGCGCTGCAGAACGCCGCGTCGATCGCGAAGAACATCCTCACCACCGAGGCCGTCGTGGCCGAGATGCCCGAGAAGCAGCCGGCCGGTGTCGGCGCCGGAATGCCGGACATGGGAGGAATGATGTAAGTAGCGCGGGGGAACCCCTGGTTCCCCCGCGAGCCCCCTCCTTGCGAGCGGGGTCGTGGGTTCGGCGGTGGACGGAGCCGGCTTCTCGCCCGCTCGGTCCACCGCCTTTCTGTTTGTGAGCCTCCCGCGGGGCAGAGCCCCGCTCCGGCGCCCGCCCTGTGGTCTCCGAAGGCGTTTAGACGCGCTGGAGGTGCGTGTCCTTGAAGGCCGTCGGGTACTTCAGGCCGTAGCCGAGCAGGCGGTCGACGCCGATGTGCGCGAGCCAGACGAGCGCCACCGCAATCGCCCACTCGGTGTCCCACAGGACGCCGGCAGTCCCGAGCGCGACGGGGAGGACGAGGTTGTGCACGAGGTTGTAGGCGGCGGCGCCGACAGCCGGCCCGGCGGCATAGCCGAGAAACGAGAGGTCGGGCGCCAGGATCAGCAGGAGGAACAGCCACCAGCTGTGGTCGCCGTCGGCGTAGAGGAGGATCGCGGCGACGGCGATCGCGAGTCCCTCGAGGCGAAGCAGCAGCCGCACGGACACCTGGAACCTCCTCGGAAAGAAAGAGACCGGCTGGGGAGCCGGTCTCAGTCTCTCACTTGAAGCGACCCGAGGAGGGTCGCTTCCTGAGGGGTGGGGGAGGTGGGTTGCCTCCGGTATCGGCGCCTATTGGCAGCCCCTCACTCCCCCGAAAGGGGGGAACGGAGTCCGCGTTGGAGCGAGTGCGATCAGCCGCCGGAGCGGGGCTCTGCCCCGCGGGAGGCTCACAGATCCAAGGACGGTGGACGGAGCGAGCGAGAAGCCGGCTCCATGCACGTTCGACGCACCACCCCGCTCGCAAGGAGGGGGCTCGTGGGGGAACCAGGGGTTCCCCCACGGCTTAAAAGCCGTAGCGCTCTTCCTTCCAGTAGTCGGCCTCGTTGTGGTAGCCGAGGCGCTCCCAGAAGCCCGGCTCGTCGTGATCGAGGAGCTCGATCCCGCGGAGCCATTTGGCGCTCTTCCAGAAGTAGCGCTTCGGGATCACGAGCCTGAGCGGCCAGCCGTGCTCCGGCGTGAGCGGTTCGCCGTCGGCCTCGTAGGCGAGCAGCGCCTCGTCGTCCTCGAGCGCGGAGAGCGGGACGTTCGCCGTGAAGTCCTGCTCGGAGTGCGCGACGACGTAGCGGGCGCTCGTCCTCGGCCGGACGAGCTTCGCGAGCTCGGTCCAGTGGACGCCCTTGAAGCTCGTGTCGAACCGGCTCCACCGGGTCACGCAGTGGATGTCGATCGTGATCTCGTGCGGCGGGAGCGCGGTGAGCTCGTCCCAGGAGAGCGTGATCGGCTCCTCGACCTCGCCGAAGACCCTGAAGTCCCAGGTCGCGAGATCCGTCTGCGGGACGGTGCCGGCGTGGAGCACCGGCCACTTCTCGGTCAGGTACTGGCCGGGAGGAAGCCGGTTGGGGTCGTACCCCGCCTCCTCGACCTTGCGCATCGCCCGCGAGCGGAACATCGGTTCCTACACTAGTTCTCGTGGACGTTCTCACGCCGACGGCGGCACGCCGGCCGCGCGACTACGTGGCGGTACGAGGCCCGGACGCAGCCGAGTTCCTCGACCGGATGCTCTCGAACGAGGTCGCGAAGGCGCCGTGCCGCGCGCTGCTCCTGACGCCGAAGGCCCGCGTGATCGCGCCGTTGACGGTGGTGCGACGCGCGGACGACGACTTCCTGCTCCTCACCGAGCCCGGCCTCGGCCCCACACTCCAGGGCGCACTCCTGCGCGCCCGGTTCGCGGCGAAGGTGGAGATCGAGCCGGAAGAGCACACGTCGCTGCTCGTCTTCGGCGGTGGCCAGGGGATCCCGAACGACGACTACGGCGTGCCGGCCGTCGAGGTCCTCGACGGCGAGCCGCCCGCGGAGCTCGCATCGGACGAGGAGCTCGAGCGGCTGCGGATCCTCGCCGGGCGCCCGCGCTGGGGTCGCGAGATCGACGACCGCGTCCTCCCGGCGGAGGCCGGCCTCACGGAGACGCACGTCAGCTTCTCGCGCGAGAAGGGCTGCTATCCGGGCCAGGAGCCCATCGCGCGGCTCCATTACCGCGGCAAGGCCAACCGCGGGCTCCGCGTCCTCGAGGTCGAGGGGGCCCCAGAGCCGGAGACGGAGGTTCTCCACGGCGAGAAGACGGTCGGCCGCATCACGAGCTCGGTTCCCGGGCTCGCGCTCGCCTATGTGCGCGTCGAGGTGCCGGAGGACGCCGACCTGGTGGTCGGCGGTGCCCGAGCCTCGTTCGTTCGTCAGACTTAGCGTCGGTGTCCGACCTCGGCGACCAGGCCGGGACGCAGCTTTCGGCGGAGCTCAGCGCCCTCGACGTCGCTGCGCGACGTGCGCTGGCTGCGCTCGCCTTCGTCGGACGGGCCCCCGTCGCCTCCGAGACACTCGGCGAGGTCTCCGGCGTCGTGGACGTCCGGCCGGTGGTCGCAGAGCTCGAGCGGCGTCAGTTGATCATCCAGGAGCCCGGCGATCGCGTGTCGGTCGCGCCGGCGGTCCAGGGACGGCTCAAGCGTCTGCTGGTCACGGATGAGGTGGTCGACGCCGTGATTCGGGGTCTGATCCGCCGGGCCGAGGACGGTCGCCTCGACCCCGGCGACATCGGCGCTGTCGACGAGGCCACACGCGTGGCCTCCGAGACGGGGCGCTGGCCCGAGCTCCTGCGGCTGGCCCAGGCCGCGGAGCCGACGCTCGCCGCGACCCAACGAGTGGATGAGTGGGCGCGGATCGTGGAGCGCCGGCTGGAAGCGGCCCGGGCGCTCGGCGACGAGCCCGCCGCCGTCCACGCGAGGCAGGAGCTCGACCGGCTCGCGGGCATGAGCGCCCCGACGCGGGTCATGACCGGCCGATCCGAAGCGGCGAGGCCGGTGCCCGAGGGTCGGCAGACGAACTGGCCGCTGGTCGTTCTCGCCGGTGTCGCGCTCGCCGCGCTGGGCGTCGGGATCGGGTACCTGATCGGCGATCAGACGGCCGAGACGACGACCATCACGGAACGCTCGCCGGCCGTCACGAACGTCGTGACCGAGACGGGCGAGGCGACGACCGTCCAGGAGACGGTGACCACGACTCAGACCGAGACGGAGACGGTGACCGAGACGGAGACGGTGACCGTGACCACACCCCGGCGCTGACGCGCGGACGAGCTCGGCGTCACGGGCCGTCGATTCACCGGCAGGCCGGGGGCGTGAAGCCCCCGGCCGATTGCCGTCTACTGCCGCGTCAGAGACCCGCGCACTGCCCGGTCTTGGCGCCGGTCACCTGATTCGGAGAACCCTCCGAGTCGCCGACCTGCGGAGCCGGCGAGTTGCCGGAGCAGTTCAAGTTGCCGTGAATCGTGTTCGTGACGTACTCGTTGCCGTCGGGATCGAGCAGCACGTTGCCGTTGAGGCTCACCGAGCCGTTCACGTGGTTGCGAATGAACCCGAACCAGAAGCCGTCGTACCCTTCGACGGTCACGCCGCCGTTGATGTGGTTGTCCTCGATCGCGTTCCAGGTGATGTCGAACGGCCCACCGAACGGGCCCGACCCGCCGTGCACCTCGACGCCGCCGTTGATGGTCGTGAAGTGAATCTGCACCGACGCCGGGTTCGTGGCGTGGACACCGCCGGAGATAGTCCCGGTGTCCACCGGGTTCTCCTCGCTGCCGAGCACGAACGTTGCCCCCGGCTCGATGTACAGCCCGCCCCTGATGGTCACAGGGCCTTCACTGAGACAGGCGGCTCCTTCGGGGACGACCACCCGTTGGTAGGTGCCTGCCGCGAGCACGCCGGTGCAGGCCGTCGCCGGAGACGCAGCGCCGGCCACGCCCGTCGCGCCGAGGACGAGCGCTGTGACGAGCACAGCGCCGCAGGCAAGACGAATCGCTCCTGTCATTCCAAATCCTCTCCCTTTTCGATGACCGCAGTGGACCCCCAACGGTCGAGCCTACTCCCCCCGCGGCCGCATTCGCCCTGGACCTCCGGTTAGTGCTGCAGTTGGCGGGGGAGGCGAGAGATGCGCCCAGCATGATTCGGACATGCGACTCCACAAGTCCGATCGAGCGCCACTACGGGACGCTCATCGGCGGCGCCCACGCCGGGATTCTCGGGCGGCTGAACGCGATCGAGGCCCAGCTTGAGCAGGCAGCTGAGGCGCGCGGGTCGTGAGAACCGCACCGCGTCCTTTCAGCCGCAGGCGTCCGCGCCGAGCTCGCGAGCAATCGCGTTGGACTCCTCGTTGAGCGCGTCGTTTTTCGCGACGAGCCGCGGCACCTCAGCGAAGTCGTGGGCCCTCGCAGCGTCAACCAGCTCGCCGAGCACGTCCCGCTGCTGATCCGCGAGATCGACCAAGCGGTCCGCCTGATCGGCGATGTCGTCCGGGGCCTTCAGGGTCTTGACCTTGTCGGCGATCGCCCTCTCGAACGCGTCGAGGATCCGCGGGCCCTTTTCGACAAGATCGGCGAGGGTGTGCGGCTCGCCGATCTTCTGCTCCCTCGTGCTGAAGTCGTCGCACATCGCGTTCAACTTCGAGACGTACTCCTCCTTGGTGGGCTCTCGTGCGCCACCAGCGCAACCTGCGGCTAACCCGGCGACGAGGATGCCCTGCGCCGCACCGAGTAGCACCCGCTTCTTCAGCACGCCTTAGGTTCTAGTCGAGCCCCACGGAAACCGCGGCCGCACGTCCTTACTAATCTCGTGCGCGACTGCTGGCACCGAGCCGCGCAACTCCTATCTTGAACAGAAGCTGCGTGCACGACTTCTTGGGCACTAGTGGGGCACGGCGCTTCCGCTCAAATCTTCCCGACGTCGGGAGGATTCGGCGCTGTGCAGAAGATCCGGAGGATGCGCCCGGCACGATTCGAACGTGCGACCTCTGCCTCCGCAGGGCAGCGCTCTATCCCCTGAGCTACGGGCGCTCGGTCGACCAGTGTAGCCGTGTACCCGTGTAGGTTCTCGCGCCATGTCCGAGTTCGCCAAGACGATCGCTGAGGCCTACGCGTTCCAGGGCGAGTCGATCGAGCTCGGCAAGGGCGTCCACGACGGAAAGCTCGACAAGGACGCGGCCGTCCGGCTCCCGCTGGCCACCTCGAATCGCCACGGGCTGATCGCAGGCGCGACCGGAACCGGCAAGACCCGCACGCTCCAGCTGCTCGCCGAGCAGCTCTCCCAGGCCGGCGTCCCCGTGGTGGCCGCGGACATGAAGGGCGACCTCTCGGGGATCGCCCAGCCGGGCGAGACCGGCGGTCCCGCCGAGAAGCGTGCCGCCGACATCGGCCAGGACTGGCTGCCGAGCGGCTTTCCGACCGAGTACCTGTCCATCGGCGGGATCGGCCCGGGCGTCCCGGTCAGGGCGACGGTCTCCGACTTCGGGCCGCTGCTACTGGCGAAGGTCCTGGAGGCGAACGAGACGCAAGAGCAGAGCCTCTCGCTCGTCTTCCGGTACGCGGACGAGCGCGGCCTCCCCATCCTCGACCTCGCCGACCTCCGGGCGCTGCTCACCTTCTTCGACAGCGACGAGGGCAAGGCCGAGCTGAAGGGGATCGGCGGCGTGTCGTCGGCGACGATCGGCGTGCTCCTGCGCTCCCTCGTCCAGCTCGAGGACGGCGGTGGGACGGAATTCTTCGGCGATCCACAGCTCGACATCGCCGACCTCCTCCGCACGGCGCCCGACGGCCGAGGTGTGATCTCGTGCCTGGAACTGCCCGCCGTTCAGGACAAGCCGAAGCTGTTCTCGACGGTGCTCATGTGGCTGCTCGCCGAGCTGTTCGAGGAGCTGCCCGAGGTCGGAGACCTGCCGAAGCCGAAGCTGGCTTTCTTCTTCGACGAGGCGCACCTGCTCTTCGACGACGCCACGGACGCGTTCCTCGACTCCGTGATCCAGACCGTGCGCCTCATCCGGTCGAAGGGCGTGGGCGTCTACTTCATCACCCAGACGCCGAAGGACATCCCCGCCGATGTTCTCGCGCAGCTCGGGAACCGGATCCAGCACGCCCTCCGCGCATTCACGCCGCAGGACGCGAAGGCGCTGAAGGCGACGGTCTCGACCTTCCCGACCACCGAGCTCTACGACCTCGAGGAGCTGCTGACGCAGCTCGGCACCGGCGAGGCGGCGGTCACGATCCTCTCCGAGCGCGGCGTCCCGACCCCCGTGGTGCACACGCGGCTGCGTGCGCCGCTCGCCCTGATGGCGCCGGCCGACGACGTCGACGGAGCCGCCAAGGCGTCTCCGCTCTTCGCCAAGTACGGAACGGCCGTCGATCGGGAGAGCGCCCGGGAGCTGCTCGCGAGGCGCATCGAGCAGGCGCCCGAGCCCGAGCGCGTCGCCGAGCCCGAGCCCGCCGAGCCCGAGCCGCTGCCGCGTCGGCAACGGCGCGCCGAGCCGACCCCGTCCGGCGACCCGCTCACCGACTTCCTCGGCTCGCGCCAGGGAAAGACGCTGCAGCGCGAGGTCATCCGGGGGATGTTCGGGCTTCTGCGCAAGCGCCTCTAGCGGAGGACCGCGGACGACGCGGGCGAATCCGGTCCCGTGGCCGACATACCCGACCAGCTGACGCTGAAGGTCAGCCGCGACCGCGAGGGGAAGCGCGACGTCGTCGTCCGGCGGATCGGCGTCGCCGCGCTCGGCATCCTCCTCGGCCTGGCGCTCCTCAACCTCTTCGGCCAGCGCCCCTCGACGACCACCGTGGACGCCGAGGACGCGTCCCTCGAGCTCTACGCGCCCGAGCGCGTGCGCAGCGGCCTCTTCTACCAGGCGCGGTTCACCATCGAGGCCAAGAACGAGCTGAAGGAGGCGACGCTCGTTCTCGATCCCGGCTGGGCCGAGGCGATCACGATCAACACCGTCGAGCCGGCACCCGTCGGCGAGGCCAGCCGGGACGGCGACCTCGCCTTCGAGCTCGGCAGGATCCCGGCCGGGCAGACGCACGTCTTCTTCCTCCAGCTCCAGGTCAACCCTACGAACGTCGGCCATCGCTCGCAGGACGTGCGCCTCTACGACGGCGACCGGCTAATCGCAAGCGTCGACCGGTCGATCACCGTGTTTCCCTAGGAGGCCCGATGGACATCGTCATCCGCGCAGTCGTCATGTTCCTCTTCATCTGGTTCGTGACACGGATTGTCGGCCGCCGCGAGCTCTCCACGCTCGAGCCCTTCGACCTGATCCTCCTCGTCGTCCTCGGCGACCTGATCCAGCAGGGTGTCACCCAGAACGACTTCTCGGTGACGGGGGCGATGCTGGCGGGAGGAACGATGGCACTGATGGCGGTGCTCTTCTCCTACCTGGCGTTCCGGTTTCCACGTATGCAGCCGGTGCTCGAGGGCGATCCCGTCATCCTCGTCGAACGGGGGAAGACGATCGACCGGAACCTCCGGCGCAACCGCATCACCCTCGAGGAGCTCGCAGCCCAGGCGCGGATGCAGCAAATCGCGCATATCGCGGACATCGAGTGGGCCGTCCTGGAGACGAGCGGCAACATCAGCGTGATCCCGAAACGCTCGTAGACTTCCCGCCTTGCGTCGGGCGCTCGTCGCGGTGCTCCTCGTCCTCGTCTCGTGCGGGTGCGGCGCCTCGGCCACGATCACGAAGGACGAGCTGCAGACGCAGTCCGATGCGGTGCACAGCGCTGCGGCCGAGGGCGCGCTCCTCGCGTCCGACGTCGCCCGGGGCCGCTCGACGGAACCCTTCGCGCGGATTCACTCCGGCGTGCTGGAGGATCAGGCCCAGGCCGCGGCCGACGCGCTCGACAAGCCGGCTCAGCGGTCGCTCGAGGCGGAACGGCGGACGACCGAGCGGCGGGCGGTGCAGGTGGCCGACGCGCTCGGCCGCCTCCACGACGACCCGACCGACCGGGCCCTCGCCGCCCGGGTCCGGGTCGAGCTTCGGCGGCTCGCCGGATGAACCGAATCTTCTCGATCGCCCTCGGAATCCTGGCCGCGATCGGCGGTTTCGTCGACATCGGCGACATCGTTTTCAACGTCGCCGCCGGGGCGATGTTCGGCTATCAGCTCCTCTGGGTGGTCGTGATCGGGGTCGGCGCGATCATCACGTACTCGGAGATGTGCGGCCGGGTCGCCGTCGTCTCGCAACGAGCCGTGATGGACGCCGTCCGCGAGCGGCTGGGCTACCGCGTCGGCCTCGTCGCGCTCGTGGCCGGCCAGTTCGTGAACCTTCTGACGATCGCTGCCGAGATCGGCGGCATCGCGCTCGCTCTGCAGCTGCTGGCCGGTCTCCCATTCCGCGTGCTGCTCGTGCTCGCCGTGCTCGCTCTCGGGGTCGTCATCTGGATCCTGCCGTTCGAGTGGATCGAGCGCGTGTTCGGCTACGTGGGTCTGACGATGCTCGTGTTCGCCGTCGCCGCGATCAAGCTCGGTCCCGACTGGGGCGAGGTCGCCTCGGGGTTCGTGCCGCACGTCCCCTCGAGCGACGTCGCGCTCTACGCGTACTTCGTCGTCGGCCTGATCGGCGCAGCGACCGTTCCGTACGAGGTCTTCTTCTACTCGTCCGGGGCCGTGGAGGAGCGGTGGACCCCCAAGGATCTCGGGACGAACAAGGCGAACGCGATCATCGGCTACTCGCTCGGCGGACTCCTCTCGTTCGCGCTGATGATCCTGGCCGGGACGCTGTTCTACCCGGCGGGGATCACGCCCGAGTCGCTCGGGACCGTGGCGCTCGGCGTCGAGGTCCCGCTGGCCCAGATCGGCCTCCTGCTCGGCCTGATCGGGATCCTCTTCGCGGTCGGCGGGGCCGCGATCGACTCTGCGTTCTCCGGTGCGTACAACATGGCGCAGTTCTTCGGGTGGGAGTGGGGCAAGTATCGAGCGCCCGTGGACGCGCCGCGATTCACGCTCGCCTGGATGGTCATGCTCGTCCTCGGCTTCCTGATCGTCGTCACCGGCGTCGATCCGATCATGGTCACAGAGATCTCGGTGATCTTCTCGGTCGTGGCGCTGCCGCTGACCTACGTCCCGATCCTCCTCGTGGCGAACGACCGCGCCTACATGGGCGGATATGCGAACGGCCGGCTTGCAAACGTGTTGGGGATCGCGTTCCTGGTGATCATCCTGGTCGTGGCCGTGGCAGCCGTGCCGCTCATGATCGTGACCAACATGGGGCAGGGATGAGCAACGAGATCGACCTCGCACTCGGGATCCTCGACCATCAGCTCGTCGACGCCGACGGGCGTCGCTGCGGCAACGTGGACGACGTGGAGCTGAAGGGGATCCGGGATGGGACCCCGGCGGTCGAGGCGATCCTGTGCGGCCGGCGCCGGCCCGTCCGGGTCCCCTGGGCCGAGGTCGCGTCCGTCGACTCGGCCGTTCGTCTCAAGCGCAAGGCGTCGGAGCTGGGACTCGGACGGGGAGACGACCGGGCCCGGAAGCTCGTCGCCTGGATCCCGGGAGCCCATGAGGCTGACTGAGCTCATCGGGCTCTCCGTCCACACCGAGTCGGGCGAGCGCCTGGGGCGGGTTTACGACCTTCGGGCCGAGCTGCGCCCGCGCTCGGTCCCGGTCGTCGGTCTCGTCGTCGGGGGTCTCGGGCTGCTCGAACGGCTCGGCATCGGGGCGCCGCGGAGCGCCACTCGAATCCGAACGCAGGACCTCGTCCCCTGGAGCGCCGTCGTGCGCGCGGACCGGCGCGGGATCGTCGTCCGCGACGGGACGACCGTGCGCTGATGCCGCTCTACCTGACCGAGGCCGAGGTCGCCGACCTGCTGACGCCTGCCGACGCGCTCGACGCGGTCGAGGGATCCTTTCGGCGGCTTGCCGCCGGCGAGGTCGACAACAAGCCGCGTCACCGGCACCCGCTGGAGGGCGGCGCCTTCGCCGTCATGTCGGCGGTCGACCGCGGCCTCGGCTTCGCGGGGCTGAAGTCGTACGCCTGGCTCCCGAACGGGACTCCCTTCGTGGTCTGCCTGTTCGACCTCGAACGAGCGGAGCTGGCGGCGCTGATCGAGGCGGACAAGCTCGGCCAGCTGCGGACCGGCGCCGCGAGCGGGGTCGCGGCCAAGTACCTCGCGCGCGCCGGGGCGGCGACCCTCGGCGTCGTCGGTTGCGGCTGGCAGGCGGAGAGCCAGGTGCAGTGCATCCGCGAGGCGCTGCCGGGGATCGAGCACGTCGTCGCCTACTGCCGGTCCGAGGAGCGGCTCGAGGACTTCTGCGAGCGGGTCGGCGCGGAGGTCGGAGAGACCCACCGCGACCCGGGCGGACAGGACGTCGTCGTAACGGCGACGACGTCGCGCGACCCGGTGCTCCGCGGGGAGTGGCTCGTCGACGGCGCCCTGGTCTGCGCGATCGGCGCCAACGACCGGCGCTCGCGTGAGCTGGACAACATGGTGCTCCAGCGCGCGGCCTTCGTCTGCTGCGACGCGATCGAGCAGGCACGGCTCGAGTCGGGAGATCTGATCGAGCCCGTCGAGCAGGGCGTCCTCGACTGGCTCGAGGTGCACGAGCTCCAGGAAGTCGTCGCCGGCGAGGTGCAGGGCAGGCAGTCGGACGCCGACATCGTCCTCTTCAAGTCGAACGGCATCGCCGCCTGGGACGTCGCGATCGGCGCACTCGCGCTCGAGCGGGCGCGCGAGCGCGGCGTCGGGACGGCGGTCTAGGAGGGTTTGGCGGAATAGCGCTCGCAGCCTGGCGGCACAGCCGCTATTGCGCCAAACCCTCCTATGCCTCGATCTGCGGGCGGGCCGACTCGACGGCGTCGTGACCCAGCGCCCGGACGACCTCGGGCCGGTCGAGCAGCCGAGCGCGCTCCTGCGGCGTCGTGCGGTTCCTGACGTACGGGTCCTCGAGGATGTCCGCGAGCGGACGGCCCCGCTCGTGCTCCCGGATCACGTACTGCGCGATCCGCTCCTCGGACGTGGAGCGCGTGGTGAGGAACGAAAACGGGTTTCGCAGGAAGTCGCGAAAGGCCACGGAGTCGATTCTAGATACGGTGCCCGGGAAGTGCTGATCCGCCTCGGCCACAGCCCCGATCCCGACGACGCGTTCATGTTCTGGGCGCTCGCCAAGGACCGGATCGACGTCCGCGGGTTCGAGTTCGAGCACGTGCTGAAGGACATCCAGACGCTGAACGAGTGGGCGCTCGAGGGCCGCCTCGAGGTGACGGCGCTCTCGCTGCACGCGTACCCGTTCGTCCAGGACCGCTACGTGCTGCTGCCGCACGGCGCGAGCATGGGCTTCGGATACGGCCCGATCGTCGTCTCGCGCGAGCCCGTCGACCTGAACGGGGTCGAGATCGCCGTCCCCGGGAAGATGACGACCGCGTTCCTGACGCTCCGGCTCTACCTCGGCGGCGACTTCACCTACCGCGAGGTGCCGTTCGACAGAATCCTGGACGAGGTCTCGTCGGGCAGGGCCGACGCGGGCCTCCTGATCCACGAGGGCCAGCTCACGTACGAGTCGGTCGGTCTCCGGAAGGAGGTCGACCTCGGCGAGTGGTGGCTGCGCGAGACCGGACTCCCGCTCCCCCTCGGCGTGAACGCCGCGCGGCGCGATCTCGGTGACCGCATCCTCGAGGATCTCTCCGCCGTGCTCGGCGAGTCGATCGACGCGGGTCTCGCGAACCGGCAGGAGGCGATGGAGTACGCCCTCCGGTTCGGGCGCGGCCTGGACGAGAAGCTCGCCGACCGCTTCGTCGGCATGTACGTCAACGACCTGACCCGCGACTACGGCGAGGACGGCCGTAAGGCCGTCCGCGAGCTGCTGCGGCGCGGCGAGGAGGCGGGCGCCTTCACGGCGCCGGTCCAGGTCGACTTCGTCGGCGCATGAGCCGGGCGGTCGTGCTCTCCGCCGTCCGGACTCCGGTCGGCCGGTACGGCGGCGCCCTCGCGGAGGTGAGGCCCGACGACCTCGCAGCGACGGCGATCACCGCTGCCGTCGAGCGCGCCGGGATCGAGCCGGGGGAGATCGAGGACGTCTACTTCGGCGCTGCGAACCAGGCGGGTGAGGACAACCGCAACGTCGCCCGGATGGCGGCGCTCCTCGCCGGGCTGCCGGAGTCCGTTGCAGGCGTCACGCTCAACCGGCTCTGCGCCTCAGGGCTCTCGGCCGTCGTCTCCGCGTGCCATGCCGTGGCGGCCGGTGACGGCGACCTCTTCGTCGCCGGCGGTGTCGAGTCGATGACCCGCGCGCCGCTCGTGATGGCGAAGCCGGAGCGCGGTTTCCCGCGCGGGAACCGGACCGTCTTCGACACGACCCTGGGTTGGCGCTTCCCGAACCCGCGGATGGAGGCGATGTTCCCGCTCGAGTCGATGGGCGAGACGGGCGAGAACGTCGCGGAGCGGTGGGGTGTCTCGCGCGAGGAGCAGGACGAGTTCGCGCTGCGCTCGCAGCAGCGCTGGGCGGCCGCCGACTTCTCGGACGAGATCCTCTCCGTGAACGGGGTCGAGCGGGACGAGCATCCCCGCCCCGACACGAGCCTCGAGAAGCTTGGCTCGCTACGGCCGGCGTTCCGGGAGGGCGGGACGGTCACCGCGGGGAACTCGAGCGGCGTGAACGACGGTGCGGCCGCCCTCGTAATCGCCTCCGAGGAGAAGGCGCGGGAGCTCGGCGCCGAGCCGTTCGGCGCCTTCGTCGGTTCCGCCGTCGCCGGGGTCGACCCGCGCGTGATGGGCATCGGTCCGATCCCGGCGGTCCGCAAGCTCCTCGAGCGCACCGGGATCGCCGTCGATGACCTCGATCTCGTCGAGTTGAACGAGGCCTTCGCCTCTCAGAGCCTGGTCGTGATCCGCGAGCTCGGCCTCGACCCCGAGAAGGTGAACGTGAACGGCGGAGCGATCGCGATCGGCCATCCGCTCGGGATGAGCGGCGCCCGCCTCGTCGTCACCCTGCTGCACGAGCTTCGCCGCCGCGGCGGTCGTTACGGGCTCGCGACGCTCTGCGTGGGCGTCGGGCAGGGGCAGGCCGCGCTCTTCGAGCGATGAGCGTCGCCGAGCGGTACGTCGAGCTCTGCCTCCGCATTGCCCGGCACGACGAAGAGCTCGTGGACTACTACTACGGCCCGGAAGAGATCGCCGAGCGCGTCGAGAGCGAGCCGCTGCGAGAGGCGGATTACTTGGCTGCGGACGCGCGCAACCTCGCCGAGGAGACGGACTCCGCGTACCTGCAGGCGCAGCTTCGGGGCCTCGAGACCGTTGCACGCAAGCTCGCCGCCGAGCAGATCGCCTACGAGGAGGAGGTCGAGAGCTGCTACGGGGTCCGGCCAGAGCGCGTTCCCGAAGAACGCTTCGAGGAGGCGCATCGCGTGCTGGACGAGGTGCTGCCGCCCGGCGGCACGCTTGCCGACCGGTATCAGCGGTGGGAGGACGGGAGTCCAGTACCGGCCGACAAGCTCGAGCCGACGATCCGGAGACTCGGCGCGTCCCTGAGGGAGCTGACGAGGGGGCTCGTCGGCCTACCGGACGGAGAGACGTTCGAGCTCGAGCTCGTGAACGACAAGCACTGGTACGCCTTCAACGACTACCGCGGGAAGCTCCACAGCAACATGGCCGTGAACATCGATCTCCCCATCAACGCGCTCGCCCTCGTCGTGACCATCGCCCACGAGCTCTACCCGGGCCACCACACCGAGCGTACGTGGAAGGAGCAGCTGCTGTACATCGAGGGCGGGCAGCTCGAGGAGAGCGTGCTTACGTACGGCACGCCGCAGTCGCTGATTACGGAGGGCATCGCGAAGCTCGCGGTCGAGATGGTCGCGGAGGATCACGCCTCGCTCGTCGCCGAAGCCCTCGCCGAGTGCGGGATTCCGTACGACTCCGACGCCGAGCGGCGGATTCGATCAGCCGCCAGGCCGCTCGACCGCGCGATCACGAATGCAGCGATCCTCCTCCACGTCGACGGTGTATCGCCGGACGACGCGAAGGCATACCTTCAGCGCTGGGAGCTCGTCTCGGACGAACGTGCCCAACAGCACACCGACTTCGTCATGGATCCGTGGGGGCGGACGTACATCACGACGTACTCAGGCGGGTACGAGCTCTGCCGGAACTGGGTCGCGGGCGACCCGACCCGCTTGAAGCGGCTGCTCACCGAGCAGCTCACACCCGCCGACCTGAGGTGAGCGTCGCGCAGGAGTACGTCGAGCTCGGCCTCCGGCTCGGCCGACACGTCGACGGGCTCGTGGACGCCTACTACGGGGATCCGGCGGTCAAGGTGAGGATCGACGCGGAGCCCCTGCGGGCGCCGGCCGCTCTCGTCGCACACGCTGCTCGGCTGCTCGAGGCTCTCGACGGCGACGAGCAGCGGGCCCGCTGGCTGCGTGCGCAGCTCGTCGGCCTGGAGACCGTGGCTCGGAAGCTCGCCGGCGAGGAGCTCGAGTTCGCCGACGAGGTCGAACGCTGCTACGGCATCCGTCCCCGGCGGACGGCCGAGACGGAGCTCGAGGCGACCCACGCGGCGCTCGACGAGGTCCTGCCCGGAACGGGCTCGCTCGCCGAGCGGTACCAGCGGTGGCGCGAGTCAGAGATCGTGCCTGCAGAGCAGCTCGGCGCGGTTCTGACCGACATCGTCGAGGAGCTGCGCCGCCGAACGTCCGAGCTCGTCGGACTTCCGGAAGGCGAGTCGTACGAGCTCGAGCTCGTCACCGACGAGCCGTGGGCCGCCTACAACTATTACGAGGGCGACCTGAGGAGCCGCATCGCGATCAACACCGACGTCCCCATGGCGACGAACTTCGTGACGGAGCTGCTGGCCCACGAGCTGTACCCGGGTCACCAGACCGAGCACGGCTGGAAAGAGGAGTTGCTCTACCGGCGGGGCTCACAGGTGGAGGCGTCGATCCTGATGATCGGCACGCCGGAGTCGCTGATCGCCGAGGGCATCGCCGGGCTCGCCGTCGAGATCGTCCTCGACGACGAGGAGGCCTTCTCCGCACGTGTCTTCGCCCGGCACGGAATCGCGTACGACGGCGATCTCGCGCGGAGGGTCAAGGCCGTTCGCCGCCCGCTCTCGCGGGCATGGGACAACGCGGCGCTGATGATCCACGAAGAGGGCGCGACCGAAGGCGAGGGGCTCGCGTACCTGGAGCGCTGGGCGCTCATGTCCGAACGGCGGGCCAAGCAGGCGATGAAGTTCATCGCCGATCCCGTGTGGCGCTCCTACGTCACGACCTACGAGGACGGCTACGAGGTCTGCAAGAGCTGGGTTGCTGGAGATCCCGCGCGGTTCAAGCGGCTGCTCACCGAGCAGCTGACGCCGGCCGATCTCACGTCGCCGGCGGCCTGATCACGATCCGGCCCTCGACCTCCTCGGGGACCCAGGGCAGGCCACGCTCCGAGAGCCAGGTCTCGATCTCGCCGATCAGCTCCTGGCAGTCTCGGTCGTCGTCGGCACCGCACGGCACCTCGACCAGCACGTAGCCCTCCTCCTCGACCTCGAAGGACTCGACTCCGTGCTCGGTGAGTGCGTCGACGACGGCCTGCACTCCCCCCATTCTGCCGATATCGTCCCGCGCGTCATGGCCGTCGCGACCCGCGAGTACCTCCTTCACATCAACGGCGAGGCGGTCGAGCCGGCCGGCGGCTCGGTCGTCGAGCTGACCGAGCCCGCGACGGGCGAGCCGCTCGCGAAGGTGGCGTTCGCCTCCACCGACGACGTCGACCGCGCCGTCGCCGCCGCGCGGGCCGCGCTCGAGGGCGACTGGGGCAAGACGCCTCCGACCGAGCGCTCGCGGCTGCTGCACGCCCTCGCCGACGCGATCCAGGCGAACCGGAAGGAGCTCGCGGAGCTCGAGGTCCGCAACGTCGGCAAGGCGATCTCGTCCGTCAAGGCCGAGCTGCACCAGGGCGTCGAGAACTTTCGGTTCTACGCCTCCGCGATCGGCTCGATCGCCGGGCGCTCGAATCCGATCGGCGGCTCGCTCCTCTTCTACTCGCTGAAGGAACCGGTCGGCGTCGCTGGCCAGATTGTCCCGTGGAACTACCCGCTGATGATGACCACCTGGAAGCTCGCGCCGGCGCTCGCGGCGGGCTGCTCCGTCGTGCTCAAGCCGGACTCGCAGACGCCGCTCAGCGCGCTTCGCATGGCCGAGCTCGCGACCGAGGTGGGCTTTCCGCCGGGCTCGGTCAACGTCGTTCCCGGTGAGGGGAAGACGGTGGGCGCGCACCTCGTCCGGCACCCCGGCGTCGACAAGGTCGCCTTCACCGGCTCCACGGCGACGGGCGCCGAGATCATGCGGCTCGGCTCCGACTCGATCAAGCGGCTGATCCTCGAGCTCGGAGGCAAGAGCCCGAACCTCGTCTTCGCCGACGCGAACCTCGACGATGCGATCCCGAGCTCGATCTGGGCGATCTACTACTCGGCGGGACAGAGCTGCGAGGCGCGCTCCCGCATCCTGGTCGAGCGTCCGCTCTACGACGAGTTCGTCGAGCGGTTCTCGCGGGGCGCCGAGGCGCTCAACGTCGGCGACCCGCTCGAGGCCGAGACGCAGGTCGGCTCGCTCATCTCCGAGGAGCATCGGGCGAGGGTGCACGGCTACGTCGAGAAGGGCGTCGAGGAGGGGGCCGAGGTCGTCACCGGCGGCGAGCCGGCCGACGGCAACGGGGCCTTCTATCCGCCCACCGTGCTGTCGAAGGTCGACAACTCGATGACGGTGGCTCAGGAGGAGATCTTCGGGCCGGTCGTCACCGTCATCCCGTTCGAGGACGAGAAGGACGCGACCAGGATTGCGAACGACGTCCGCTACGGGCTGATGGCGACCGTCTGGACCGGCGATCCCGCGAAGGGGCATCGGCTTGCCCGGCGGATCAAGGCCGGGACGGTCGGGATCAACATGCCGTACACGGCGTTCCCGGGAATCCCGTTCGGCGGCTACAAGCAGTCCGGCTTCGGGAGGGAGCTCGGCCTCGACACGCTCGAGCTCTACCTCGAGACGAAGAGTGTGATCGTCTCCACCTCGCCCAAGCCGTCCAACCCGTTCGGGCTCTAGGGCGTTGCGTTACCGGTGGGCCGTGCTCGTCGCCGGGACGGCGGCGGCCACCGCAGGGGCGGCGCTCTTCATCGGGCCGGCGGTGCTCGCACCCGACATCCGGGAGGAGTTCGACGCCAGCCTGTCGCAGGTCGGCCTCCTGCTCGCGAGCCTGTGGGTCGGCACGATTCTCACGCTGCTCGGCTGGGGGCTGCTCGCCGACCGGATCGGAGAGCGCGCGGTGCTCGCCCTCGGCCTCGGCCTCGCCGGTGTGCTCGCGATCGTCGCGGGCTGGGCCGGAGGCTTCTGGACGCTTCTCGCCGTGCTCTTCCTCGCGAGCGCGGCTGGCGCCAGCGTGAACGCAGCCAGCGGGCGGGCCGTGATGCAGTGGTTCCGGCCGGACGAGCGCGGGCTCGCTCTCGGGATCCGCCAGACCGCGATTCCGCTGGGGGTCGGGATGTGCGCCGTCGTCCTGCCGGCCGTGGATGCCGCCGGCGGCCTCAAGGCCTCCTTCACGTTCCTTGGCGCGTTCTGTCTCGCCGCCGCGCTCGTCGCCGTCGCCGTTATCAGGGAGGCGCCGGTCCGAGACGCAGAGCTCGAGGGCGACGCGATCCCGTGGACGCTTCGCGACACGCGGCTCTGGACGCTCTCCGTCGGAAGCGGTCTCTATCTCGGCGGGCAGATTCCGCTCATGTCCTTCGCGGTGCTCTTCCTCCACGACGCGCACGGGCTCTCGACCGCCCGGGCCGGCGCCGTGCTCGCCGTGTTCCAGGCCTGCGCCGTGCTCTCCCGAATTGCCGCCGGCCGCCTGTCCGACCGCATCGGCAGCCGGATTCGGCCTCTGCGCTGGATCGGCCTGGCGAGCGCCGCCGGGCTCCTCGTCACGGCGGTGCTGGCGGGGAGCGGTCTCCCGCTCGTGATCGCCGCTCTCGTCGTGGCGGGCGCCATCTCGATGGCCTGGAACGGGCTGTCGCTGACAGCGGCGGCGGAGCTCGCCGGGAGGGCCCGGAGCGGCGCGGCGATCGGGTTCCAACAGACGACGCTGGGGGTGATCGGGGTGGTCGTGCCGGTGGTCTTCGCGAACCTCGTCGAGGCGACGTCCTGGCGGATCGCGTTCGCGTGCTCGGCGCTGGGGCCGATCGCCGGGTGGGCGATGCTCGGGAGGCTGCGCGAGGTGTGATGGAGCGCCTGGAAGAGCTGTATGCGATCGGCGGCGGCCCAGGGGCCAACCGGGTCGGCGGCTCGCCGGCGGAGGACGAGGCGTGCCGGCTCGCGGCCGGGTGGTTCGAGGAGGCCGGCCTCGAGGTCGAGGTCGACGGCCGGGGAAACCTCGTCGGGCGGCTCCCGGGCCGCCGGCCGGAGCTGCCGGAGGTCTGGACGGGATCGCATCTGGACTCGGTGCCCGAGGGCGGCAAGTTCGACGGGGCGCTCGGGGTCGTGGCGGGGCTGGAGGCTGTTGCGGCCGTCGGCCGTTCGGAGCGCACGCTGGGGGTCGCCGTGTTCCGCGACGAGGAGACCGGTTGCCATGGAAGCCGCTGGCGCGCGGCGAATGCGGCGCTGCCGGGGTTCTACGTCGAGCTTCACGTCGAGCAGGGCCCTGTGCTGCTCGCCGCTGGAGCGCCGCTCGGCGTCGTCTCGAGCATCGCCGGGATCGTGCGGTGCACGCGGCAGTTCGAGGGCCGGGCCGACCATGCGGGGACGACGCCGATGGCCGTCCGGCAGGACGCCCTGGCGGCGGCGGCGGAGTACGTGCTCGAGGTGAGCGCCCGGGCAGCCGAGATCGAGGGTGCCGTCGCGACCGTCGGTGAGCTCGAGGTTCTGCCCGGGGCGGCGAATGTCGTCCCGGCGTCGGTGCGGCTGACGGTGGACGCGCGGGCGCCGGATCAGGAGCGGCTCGACCGACTCGTCGCGTCGCTCGGCCTCGCGGACGCGCACTACGTGATCCAACCGGTCGCGATGTCGGAGCGGGTTCGCTCCGTCCTGCGCGGGGAGATCGAGCATGTCGGGGCCGCCGTGCTCGAGCTTCCCTCCGGCGCCGGCCACGACGCGGGCGTGCTCGGAGCCGCGGGCGTCGAGGCGGGGATGCTCTTCGCGCGGAGCCAGGCAGGCGGCGCGAGCCACTCGCCGGAGGAGCACTCGACGGATGAGGACATCACGCTCGCCGTCGAGGTCCTGACCGCATCGCTCCGGCGCCTCGCCGAAGCCAGGTAACAGACTGTTACGAGGGCTCTAGGGCTCGCGGAAGGAGATCGGCTGGGCGCCCTCCCAGAGCGTGAGGCGCCCGAGCTCCTTGAGGTGCTCCTCCCCCTCGACCAGCGTCGCGAAGTGGTTCGCCCACAGCTGCCCCGCCTTGCTCGCGAAGCTGCAGTAGCCGTACGGGAAGAGGAGCTCCGTCTCGCTCTTGCCGCCGGGATAGAGCGCGAGCTCGCCGGGGTGCGGATACGAGGTCGCGTTCTCGGGGCCGATACCGAGGTCGCGGTCGCCCCAGGGGATCCAGTTGGACTCGCCGCTCCAGCGGCAGTGGATGATGCGGTCCTCGAAGGGCAGGATCGCCTTGAAGGCGGCCACGGTCTTCGGCGCCAGCTCCTCCTCCCATTGGGCAACGAAGCGGAGTCCCGCAGCCTCGATCTCGAGCACCGCCGGAACCTACTGGACGGAGGCGATCCAGGCGCCGAGCTCCGCGCGCTCGTCGTCCGTCATGCCCGTCACGTTCCCGAGCGGCATCGCCTTCGAGTCGACGGCCTGCGCCTCGATCCGCCCTGCCCTCGCGCGCATCTGCTCGATCGTCTCGAGGACGATGCCCGCAGGCGGCGAGTCGAAGCCCTCGCGCGACGGCTCGGTCGCATGGCACGGCACGCAGCGCTGCTGGACGATTGCCTGCGCCCGCGCCGCGCTCACCGGATTCGCCGTGCCGCCGCCTCCGCCCTCGTCCGGCCGGATCGCGATCGCCAGGGCCACCACCGCGATCGCCGCCGTCACCGGGATCCACCACGCGTTCCGGCCCGCATGACGCAGGTTGAAGAAGTGCCGGACGAACGCCCCGATCACGACGAGCGCCACCAGCACGAGCCAACCCCGCTCCCGCCCGTAGGTGAACGGGAAGTGGACGGAGATCATGGTGAAGACGACCGGCAGCGTCAGGTAGTTGTTGTGGACCGAGCGCCGCTTCGCCTCCAGGGCCGGCGCCGGATCGGGCGCCTCGCCCCGCCGTTTCGCGCGGATCAGCTCCCAGTGCGCGGGGATGATGTTGAGCAGGACGTTTCCGGCCATGATCGTCCCGAGCATCGCGCCGACCTGGAGATACGCCGCTCGGGGCGAGAACACCTCGCTCGCCGCATACGCCGAGGCCGCGATCAGTCCGAGCATGAACACGACCATGAGCGCCTCGATGCGGATCAGCCGGCAGGCGACGTCGTAGACCACCCAGGCGGCCCCGAGCCCGAGCAGGCTCAGCGTGACCGCCGCGCCCGGCGAGATGTCCCGCACCGACGGGTCGATCAGATAGGTGTCCGCGTCGAGGTAGTAGAGGACGACGAGCAGGGCGAACCCGGAGAGCCACGTCGTGTACGCCTCCCACTTGAACCAGTGCAGGGGCTCGGGAAGCTCGCGCGGCGCGACCGTCCACTTCGACACGCGGTAGAACCCACCGCCGTGGATCTCCCACGACTCACCCGCGACGCCGTCGTCGACGTCCCGCCGTTCCCGCGGCTGCCCGAGATGGTTGTCGAGCGCGACGAAGTAGAACGACGTCCCGATCCAGACGATCCCGGCGATCACGTGCAGCCACCGGATCAGAAGGTCGAGCCAGTCGCGCCAGTAGGGATCGATCAGCGTCGCTGCCATCTGTCTCTCGCGATCGCGACGAGCTCGCGCATCCCCGTCTCGAGCTCCTCCTCCCGCGAACGCTCCAACCGCTCGCGGAGCACCGGCAAGAGCTCAGCACGCGAGCGGTCGGCCACGAAGACGACGAACCGGAAGCCGAACTTCTCCTCGTACACCTGGTTCAGGTAGGCGAGGTCGGTGAGGACGGCGGGATCCTCGCCGCGCTGCTCGGGCGAGGGCTCGCCGATACGCGGGTGCTGCTCCAGCGCCGCGGCCCGGTCGGCCTCGTCCAGGGAGAGGGCGACCTCCTCCGCGCGGCCGAGCGGGTCCTCGGTCTCGGCGAGCTGATCGACGAGCGCGGACGGCCCGCCGAAGAGCTCCGCGAGCTCGTCTCGGTTCAGCTCCCGCGGTAGCTCGCGCATCCGTAGGGGGACACGAGGAGCGGGACGTGGTAGTGGCCGTCCTCGAGCGAGACCGAGAGCTCGACGCGCCGGAAGAACGGCGACGGCGGGTGGAACACCAGCCGGTACTCCCCCGGCTCGAGGTCCGCCGCGAGGTGGACGATCCGTCCGTCGTCGTCCGTCTCGCCGCCGCCGACCTGATCCTCGCCGCGCAGCAGCTCGACCCGAACGCCCGCCGCCGGCCGGCCGGCGCCCGTGTCGAGGACGTGGGTCGAGACCGAGACGGTCACGGCAGGAATCTTCTCGCCTGGACGCGATGTTCCCTTGCGATCTCCTCCTCGTCGGCTCGAACGAGGCGGCCGTCGCGCACGACCTCCTCGCCGGCGACGTACAGGCGGTCGACGCGATGCGGCCCTGAGAGAACGAGCCCGGCGACCAGGTCGGCCGCGCCGCCGAGCTCGAGGCTCGAGGTGGGCCAGACGGCGACGTCCGCCCGCATTCCGGGCTCGAGCGATCCGAAGTCGTCTCTCCGAAGGACGGACGCGCCGCCGCGGGTCCCGAGGCGGAGTGCGTCTCGGGCCGTCATCGCGGCCGGCCCGTGACGGCCCCGTGCGACGAGCAGCGCCTGCTTCACCTCCAGCGAGAGGTCGCTGCGCTCGTTCGAGGCGGACCCGTCGACACCGAGGCCGACCGGCGCCCCGGCGTCCACGAGCTCCCGCACCGGCGCCACACCGGCGCCGAGCCGGAGATTCGAGGTCGGGCAGTGGGCGATGCCGACCCCGAGGTCGCCGAAGCGCCGCACGTCCTCGCTCGAGAGGTGGACGCAGTGGGCGCACCAGACGTCGTCGGCGAGCCAGCCGACCTGTTCGAGGTACTCGACCGGCGTGCAGCCGTAGAGCTCGCGGCAGTACGCCTCCTCCTCGACGGTCTCGGCGAGGTGGGTGTGCAGCGCGACATCGTGCCTGCGCGCGAGCTCCGCCGACTCGACCATCAGCTCGCGCGTCACGGAGAAGGGCGAGCAGGGCGAGACCGCGAGCTCGACGCCGTCGGCGATCAGCCGCTCGGTGTCGGCGAGGATCGCGTCGCGCTCCTCGACGAGGGAGTCCGGCGGAAGGCCGCCCTGCGACTCGCCGAGGTCCATCGAGCCGCGACCCAGGACGAGGTGGACGCCGAGCTCCTCCGCCGCCTGGAGCAACGCCGGCACGACGTCGAGCTGGCCCCGCGGGAAGACGTAGTGGTGGTCGAACGCCGTCGTGCAGCCGCCGAGCACCAGCTCGGCGAGGCCGGTGCGGGCCGCGGCGTACTCGGCCTCTCCGTCGAGCCGCGCCCAGATCGGGTAGAGCGTCTTCAGCCAGGTGAAGAGGTCGGCCTGCTGTGCCCGGGCCCGGGTCAGCGTCTGGTAGAGGTGGTGGTGCGTGTTGACGAGGCCGGGCGTGACGACGGCGCCGACGAGGTCGACGCGCTCGTCCGCCTGGGGCGGCCGTCCGGAACCGACACCGTCGATCCGACCCTCGGCGATCGACACCCAGCCGTCCTCGTGCTCCGTGCCCGCATCGTCCATGACGACGACGTGGGCGTTGTGGAGGAGCGTGCTCAACCCTCGGCCTGGAGCGGCACGAGCTCGAAGCGATCGACGTCGACGAGCCCCCGATCCGTGATCTTCAGGCTCGGGATGACGGACAGAGCGAGGAAGGCCATGGTCTGGAACGGCGACGGCAGCTCGCAGCCGAGGGCCCGCGCGGCTTCCACGCAGGCCTTGCTCGACGCGATCACCTCGGGCAGCGGGGCGTCCGAGAGGAGCCCGGCGATCGGAAGCCGCAGCTCGGCCTTCACGATTCCGCCGTCGACGACGACCACGCCGCCTCCCGTGTCGGCGAGCCGCCGGACGGCCCGGAGCATGTCGTCGTCCTTGACCCCGACCACGACGACGTTGTGCGCGTCGTGCGCAACCGTCGAGGCGATGGCGCCCGACCGCAGCCCGAAGCCGCGCACGAAGCCGAGCCCGATCCGGCCGGTGCCGAGGTGCCGCTCGACGACCGCGATCTTCAGCAAATCCCGGTCCGGGTCGGAGACGGCCCTCGAGGCGTTGACGAGCGGCTGCTCGACGAGCGCGTCGGTGACGATCTGGTCGGGAACGATCCCGATCACGCGTGCGCCGCCGTCCCCCTGCCAGGGGACGGCGAAGTCGTTCGTGGAGAGCGGTCGGATCCGGACGGTGTGGCGCACCCACTCCGGAACGTCGACCTTCGGGATCTCCTCGACCGGCCTGCCGGCCTTCAGAACGAGCTCGGGGACGAACTCCTCGAGGTCGCGCAGGACGAGCACGTCCGCCCGGTAGCCGGGCGCCAGGGCGCCGAAGTCGCGCAGTCCGTGCCATTGCGCGGGGTTGAAGCTCGCCATCACGAGCGCGTCCTCCGGGGCGACCCCCGCGGCCACCGCCGCGCGGACCATCGAGTTGACGTGCCCCTCCTCGGCGATGTGCTCCGGCTCGCGGTCGTCGGTGCAGAAGGCAAGCCTGTGCGGTCCGAACTCCTGGACGAGCGGGAGCAGCGCGTGCAGGTTGCGGGCACCCGACGCCTCCCGGATCAGCACCCACATGCCGGCTCGCAGCCGCTCGCGCCCCTCCTCGATCGTGCTCATCTCGTGGTCGGAGCGGATTCCAGCCGCGACATAGGCATTCAGCGCCTTGCCGAGCACGTGCGGCGCGTGGCCGTCGACGTGCGTCGCGCCCGGAAGGGCGAGCTTCTCGAGCTCGGAGTCGGCGCCCGAGATGACGCCGGGGAAGTTCATCATCTCGGCGAGCCCGATCACCCGCCGGCGGCGGAGAAGTCCCTCGAGGTCGCCGGGAAGGAGCGGCCGCCGTGGAGACTCGAAGGACGACGCCGGCACGCAGGACGAGGCCATGAAGAACACGTCGAGCGGAAGGTCGTTGCAGAGGTCGGCGAGCCAGTGGACGCCGTCGGTCCCGAGCACGTTGGCGATCTCGTGCGGATCAGCGACGACTGCCGTCGTCCCGAGCGGGAGAACCAGCCGCGCGAACTCGTCCACGAGCAGCTTCGACGACTCGAGGTGCATGTGCGCGTCGATGAACCCCGGTGCCAGGTAACGACCGGTGAGCTCGAGCACCTCGTTCCCCTCGTAGTCGCCCAGGCCGGCCACGAACCCGTCCGCGATCGCCAGGTCGCCGTCGAGCCACTCGCGTGTGAAGACCGAGAAGACCTTCGCCCCGCGGATGACGAGATCGGCGGGCTCGTCTCCGCGGGCAACTGCAAGGCGGCGCGCAAGTTCAGCCATCCAGGGAGAACGTACTAGCCTTGCCCGCATGGACGTCGTCTCTCCGCGCACGCTCGACGAGGCGCTGCGCGTGCGAGCGGAGCATCCCGCCGCCGTTCCCATCGAGGGCGGGACCGACGTCATGGTGGAGCTGAACTTCGACCGAGCACGACCGGAAGTCGTGCTCAATCTGAACGAGGTCGACGAGCTGAAGGGGTGGACGCGGTCCGACGGCGCGTTGCGGCTCGGGGCGGCGCTGACCTACGACGAGGCGATGCGCGCAGCGCTCGCGGAGGAGCTGCCCGCGCTCGCCGAGGCGTCGCGGACGGTCGGCTCGCCGCAGATCCGGAACCGCGGGACGATCGGCGGCAACCTCGGTACGGCGTCACCCGCCGGGGATGCCCTACCTCCGCTCTTGATCGAGGGCGCCGAGGTCGAGCTGGCGAGCGTCCGGGGGACGAGACGCATGCCGGTCCGCGAGTTCCTCGTGGGACCCAAGCGCAATGCGCTCGAGCCCGACGAGCTGATCGCTGCCGTGCACGTCCGTCCGAGCGGCGCCCGCCAGACGTTCATGAAGATCGGGCCGCGGAACGCGATGGTGATCGCGGTTTGCTCGCTCGCGCTTTCAGCCGACCGCGAACGGGGCGAGCTCCGGGCGTCGTACGGCTCCGCCGGCCCGGTGACCGGCCTCGTGACGGCGCCGCTCGACGAGCGCGACTCGTTCCCCGAGCGCGTCGCCGAGGCGGCGAGCCCGATCGACGACGTTCGCGGCACGGCCGCCTACCGGCGCCACGCGCTCCTCGTGCTCACGACTCGCGCCCTCGACCGGGTGCTGGCATGAACATCACGGTGACCGTCAACGGGGAGCCGTACGAGGCCGAGATCTGGCCGGGGGAGAGCCTGCTCTACGCGCTCCGCGAGCGGCTCGGGCTTCCCGGCTCGAAGAACGCCTGCGAACAGGGCGAGTGCGGCTCGTGCTCGGTGCTCCTCGACGGGAAGCTCGTCTGCGCCTGTCTCGTGCTGGCCGCGCAGGCGGACGGGCACGAGGTTGTGACCGTCGAGGGCGTGGCCGAGAACGGACAGCTGCATCGAGTGCAGGAGGCGTTCGTGGACGCCGGCGCCGTGCAGTGCGGGTTCTGTACGCCCGGCCTCATCGTCGCCACCGTCGATCTCCTCCGCCACAATCCGCAGCCCACGGACGACGAGATCCGCGAGGCGCTCTCCGGCAACGTCTGCCGCTGCACGGGCTACGCGAAGATCCTCGACGCAGTCCGCTTGACGGCGCAGGCATGAGCGCGGCTCCGACACGGAAGCTCGAGCTCGGGCGCGTCGGCGAGGTCGTCAAGCGCGTCGACGCGATCCCGAAGGTGACCGGTGAGTTCGCGTACTCGAGCGATCTCCACGCCGCCGGGATGCTCTGGGGGCACACCGTGCGCAGCCCGCATCCGCACGCGCGCATCGTGTCGATCGACATCTCCAAGGCGGTGGGGATGGCCGGCGTCCACGCGGTTCTGACGCACGAGGACGTACCGGGCGACAAGCGCTACGGCCTCGAGTTCAAGGATCAGCCCGTGCTCGCCTTCGACCGGGTTCGGTACGTCGGCGAGCCCGTCGCGCTCGTCGCCGCCGAGCATCCCGAGCAGGCGCGGCGCGCGGCCGCTGCGATCGAGGTCGACTACGAGCCGCTCGAGCTCGTGGTCGACCCCGAGCAGGCCGCCGACCAGCCGGCGATCCATCCGCAGCGGTGGACGGAGGGACACGGCTACCGCGACGATCCGCGCCCGAACGTCGTCCGCGACATGCGGATCGTCCGCGGCGACCCCGACGCCAGTGGCGAGGTCGCGGTCGAGGGGTACTACGAGACAGGCCTGCAGGACCAGGCCTTCCTCGGGCCCGAATCGGGTCTGGCCGTTCCGGACGGGGAGGGCGGCGTCGACGTCTACGTCGCGACGCAGTGGCTGCACGTCGACCGCGATCAGGTCGCCCCCTGCCTCGGCCTGCCGAAGGAGCAGGTGCGGATCCACCTTGCCGGCGTCGGCGGCGCTTTCGGCGGCCGCGAGGACCTCTCGATGCAGATCCACGGAGCGATGCTCGCCCTGCACACGAACCGGCCCGTGAAGATCGTCTACAGCCGCGAGGAGTCGTTCTTCGGCCACGTCCACCGCCACCCGGCGCGGATCTGGGCCGAGCACCGGGCGAACCGGGACGGGAAGCTCGTCTGCGTCCGGACGCGAATCCTGCTGGACGGGGGCGCGTACGCCTCGAGCTCGACGGCTGTGATCTCGAATTCGGTGTCCTTCGCGGTCGGGCCGTATGCGGTCGAGAACGCGCTGATCGAGGGGACGTGCGTGTATACGAATAACCCTCCCTGCGGTGCGATGCGTGGGTTCGGCGCGCCGCAGTCCTGCTTCGCGGCCGAGGCGCAGATGGACAAGCTGGCCGCCGCGCTCGGGATGGATCCCGTCGAGCTGCGGCTTCGCAACGCGATGGCGCCCGGAGACGAGCTGCCGACGGGGCAGAAGATCACCGGCTCGCTGCCGGTCGCCGAGGTGATAAGCCGGGCGGCCGCGATTCCGGTCCCCGAGGCCGAAGGGCTGCCGCGCGACCCGATCCGTCTCCCCGGCGGCGCCGGCAACACGACGCGCGGCGACGGGATCCGGCGGGGCATCGGCTTCGCGCTCGGGTTCAAGAACATCGGGTACTCCGAGGGCTTCGACGACTACGCGGCCGCACGGGTGCGGCTGTTCCCGGATGCGGGGGGCGAGCTCGTCGCCGAGGTGCACTTCGCGGGCGCCGAGGTCGGGCAGGGGGTCACGAACGTGATCCTCCAGACGGCCAGGGCGGAGCTCGAGCTCGAGAACGTGATGCTGGCGCAGGGGTCGACGGCCGAGGTCGGCTCGTCCGGGTCGACGTCCGCCTCGCGGATGACGTGGATGGCCTCGGGTGCCGTGCAGGCCGCGTGCAGGGCGGTGCGCGACGAGCTCGAACGGCGCGGCGGCTCCCTCGGCCATGGTGAGGAGATCGACCTCGAGCGGGTCTATCGGCACCCGCGCACATACCCGGTCGAGCCCGAAACGGGCCAGATCACCGGCGGGCCGGCGCATGTCGCAGTCGCGTGTGCGGCGATGCGGGTCGTCGTCGAGGTCGACGTCGAGCTCGGGCTGACGCGGGTCGTCTGGGTCGGGACCGCGCAGGACGTCGGGAAGGCGTTCAACCCACAGGCGGTCGAGGGCCAGATCGAGGGCGGCACGGCGCAGGGGATCGGCCTCGCGCTGATGGAGGAGATCCAGACCCACGACGGCCTGATCACGAACGCGAGCTTCACCGACTACCTGATCCCGACCGCGCTCGACATGCCGCCTGTGGTCGCCGAGCTGGTCGAGGACCCTGAGCCCGAGGCGCCCTTCGGAGTCAAGGGCGTCGGCGAGCCGCCGACCGTTGTCTCGACGGCGGCGGTCATGTCTGCGCTGCGAGACGCCACCGGCCGGGAGCTCACACGGGTCCCCGTCAGGCCGGACGACATCTGCCTCTAAGGCCGTGTCCCGGTGCCTGGCACCGGAACCTGGCTCTAACGGTCGAGGGAAAGGGCTGCGCCGAGCGCCAAGAGGATGAGGCCGAGGACGCGCGGCCAGGTGAGTGACGCCTGCTCCTGGCCGAGCAGGCCGTACTGGTCGATCAGAGCCCCCATCACGAGGTTGCCCGCGATGACGATCCCGATCGTCGCCGCGACGCCGATCCGCGGCGCCGCAACGGTGATCGCAAGCACGATGAAGACGCTCATCACCCCGCCGAGCCAGAGCCAAGCCGGCTCGCCCGCCGCAGCCCTGACGCCGGAGAAGCTTCGCTCCCAGACGACCAGGATCCCAAGGGCGCACACGAGCGAGACGCTCACGGCGAACGCGAGCGCGGGCGCAATCCCGACCCGCTCGCCGAGCTCGCCCATGACGGCGGCCTGAACCGCGCCGGCCAGCCCCGCCGTCGCCGTCAGCGCCACCGCCACGGCCGTTCCGCTGGACATCGGGCGAAGCTATACGCTCCGGCCCGTCGCCGACGACGGAAGGAGAGCGATGGTTCGCGTGTTCATGCTGTACGAGGAGAGGCCGGATGCCGACCGGTACGAGCAGCATGCGGAGCTGTGCCGCCGGGTTCCGGGCGGGACGTTCAGGCACGGCCCCGTCTTCGGCGCCCCGATGGGCGAACCGAAGTTCCCGTACTACGCGGAGTGGGAGTTCGCCGACATGGACGCCTTCAAGTCCGCTGCAAGGACCGACGAGTTCACGGCCACCGGCAAGGACGCGATGGAGATGGGCGGCCGCTTCCACGTCCACTTTGCCGACGTTGACTGAGCCGGGCTACCCCGCGCCCGTCTCGCCGGACGAGCTCGGCTTCGAGCACATCGTCTACGAGAAGGCCCCGCCGAGGGCGACGATCACGATGAACCGCCCAGACGTTCTGAACGCGTTCAACTTCCGGATGCTCCGCGAGCTCGCGCGCGCGTGCGAGGACGCCTCCTGGGACGACGAGATCCGCGTCGTCGTCCTCACCGGCGCCGGCCGGGCCTTCTGCGTCGGCGCCGACCTTCGCAACTGGGCCGAGGAGTACCTCGGCAAGCCGACGGAGTACTGGAAGTGGTTCGGCGCCTTCAAGGACGCGCACGACCGGCTCCGCGAGATCGGCAAGCCGACCCTCGCGCGCATCAACGGGATCGCGGTCGGCGGCGGCAACGAGCTCCAGATGGCCTGCGACCTCGCGGTCATGGTCGACGACGCCTTCATCCGCCACGTCGGCCCCGAGCACGGCTCGGTCCCCGCAGGCGGCGCCACCCAGTGGCTCGCGATCATGGTCGGCGACCGCCGGGCACGCGAGATCGTCCTCATGTGCGAGGAGGTCCCGGCGAAGCAGGCCGAGGAGTGGGGGCTCGTGAACTGGGCCGTGCCCGCCGCCGAGCTCGATGCGAAGACAGACGCCGTCGTCGAGAACCTCGCGCGCAAGCTCCCCCAGACGACGCGCTACGCGAAGCAGCACATGAACTTCTGGCGCGACCTCGCCTGGCACGAGACGATCAACCACGCGCGCGACTGGCTCGCGCTGTCGATGGCGACCGAGGAGCCCAAGGCCGCGATCGAGAAGTTCCTGAAGAAGTGAACGCCGAGCCGCTCGTCAAGGTCGAGCAGGAGGACGCGGTCGCGGTCGTCCTCCTCAACCGGCCCAAGCAGCTGAACGCGCTCTCGGACGAGCTGATGGAGGCCCTCGTCGAGCGGCTCCAGGAGCTCGACCGTGACAGCGCCGTCCGCTGCATCGTCCTCGCAGGGTCGGACCGCGCCTTCGCGGCCGGCGCGGACATCGGCCAACTCGCCGAGGCCTCGTCGATCGACCTCTACTACCAACGGCGCGTCGAGCGCTGGGACGCGATCCGCGACCTCTGGACGCCGCTCGTCGGCGCCGTCTCCGGCTTCTGCCTCGGCGGAGGCTGCGAGCTCGCGCTTTCCTGCGACCTGATCATCGCCTCCGAGACGGCGCAGTTCGGCCAGCCGGAGACCGGCCTCGGGATCATTCCCGGCGCCGGAGGCACGCAGCGCTTCACCCGGGCGGTCGGCAAGGCGGTGGCGATGGACGTGATCCTGAGCGGCCGGTTCCTTTCGGCCCGAGAGGCGCTCGCGGCCGGAATCGTCGCGCGCGTCGTCCCCAGGGAGGCCTGGCTGGACGAGGCCAAACGCGTCGCCCGCGACATCGCGGCCAAGGGCCCGGTCGCGACCAGGCTCGCGAAGGAAGCGGTCGACCGCGCCTACGAGGGGAATCTCTCGCTTGGTCTCGAGTACGAGCGGCGCCTGCTGTACCTCGCCTTCGCCTCGGAGGACGCCAAGGAGGGCCTCCAAGCCTTCGTGGAGAAGCGCCGGCCCGACTTCCGAGGGAGGTAGGCGTGCTGAGCCGGCTCGCCCGGTTCGTCGACCCACCGCGCCTCCGGACGCTCGAGGGCGACGGCGGGGAGCGGCGGGCGACGTGGCTCGAGCTCTTCCTCGACCTCGTCTTCGTCGTTGCCATCGCCCAGCTCTCGTCAGGAGTCGGGGACGAGGCCGGCGCGCGGCAGCTCGCGATCCTCGCGGGACTGTTCGTGCCGATCTGGTGGGCGTGGGTCGGCTTCACGTTCTACGCCGACCGGTTCGACACGGACGACGGGCCCCACCGGCTGCTCGTCTTCCTGGGGATGTTCGCAGTCGCCGGCCTCGCCTCGACGATCCCGGAGGCCTACGAGGGCAACACCGCGGGCTTCGCCGTTGCCTACGCGATGACGAGGCTCGTCGTCATCGTGCTCAACGCGCGTGCCTGGCTGCACCTCCCGGCCGCGCGGCCGCTGCTCAACGTCTACATCCCGGCGTTCACCGCCAGCGCCGTCCTCTTCGCCCTCTCGGTTCTGGTCGACCCACCGCTCAGGTACGTCCTCTGGACGGTGGCGCTCGCGATCGACCTGGGAACGCCGCTGCTGAGCGCCGAGCGGATCCGGGCGGTGCCGATCCATACCTCGCACATCCCCGAGCGGGTCGGCCTGCTGACGATCATCGTCTTCGGCGAGACCGTGCTCGCGGTCGTGATCGGAGTCGACACGGTCACGTGGACGTGGGACTCGGGACTCGTCGCGGCTCTCGGGTTCGCCACGGCCGCGGCGATCTGGTGGCTCTACTTCGACTTCCTCGACACGGGCGTCGTCCAGCGCTCGATCCTCGCGGGGCAGGTGTACCTGTTCGCCCACCTTCCCCTGTTGATCGGCCTCACGGATCTCGGCGTCGGCGTCAAGCTCGCGATCAAGGCGAGCGGCGACTCGGGCATGCCGGCGGGGGCCGCCTGGGCGATGGCCGGCGGTGTGGCGCTCGTGCTCGCGGCGATGGCCGTCATCACCCTCGTGACGGATCCCGCCGGGCTCGACTCCGACGTCGCCGTACGGCTCGGGGGCGCGATCGTCGCGATCGGGATCGCCGCCTTCGCCACGGGTCTCTGGCCCGTCGCCTTCACGGCGCTCGTCGCTGCGCTGATCGTCTGCCTGCTGGTCGTCGAGCTCGTGGGCCACGAGGCCCACATGGGGTCAGACCTCGAGCTCGTCGGGGACGAGGTCGACCGCGAAGGTCCGTCCATCCCGATGGACAGTCACGCGCACCCTTCGACCGATCAGGTCGCCGACCATTAGCCGCTGAAGGTCGTCCACGCCCTCGACGGAGAGGTCGTCGACCGCGAGGATCAGGTCCTCCGGCTTGAGGCCGGCCTGGGCCGCCGGGCTCTCCTCCACGGTCTCCACGATCTCGACGGCGGTCGTCCTCCCGAGCTGCTGGCTGAGGCGCGGGGGAATCGGCCGGGAGCCGCCGGCGATGCCGATGAAGGCTCGGCGGAACCGCCCCTCGCTCATCAGTGCGCCGACGATCTTCCGCGTCGCGTGGTCGATCGGCACGGCGAGGCCGAGGCCGACGCCGGCCACCGCCGTGTTGATGCCGACCACGCGACCCTGCCCGTCGACGAGCGCCCCTCCCGAGTTCCCGGGATTGAGCGCCGCATCGGTCTGGATCACGTTCTCGACCAGGCGTGCCGCGCGACGGGAGCGGACGGGGAGCGAACGGCCGAGCGCCGAGACGACGCCGGCGGTCACCGAGCCGGCGAACCCGTTCGGGTTTCCGATCGCGACCACGAGCTGGCCCACGCGCAGGCCCTCGGCGTCGCCGAGCTCGGCGGCCGTCAGGTCGCGCGCGTCGAGCCGGAGGACGGCGAGATCGGAGAGCGGGTCGGAGCCGACGACCTCGAAGTCGACCTGGCGGCCGTCCACGAACGAGGCCTGGCCCGTGAGTTCCGTCCGCTCGACGACGTGCGCCGAGGTGAGCGTGAAGCCGTCCGGGGTGATGACGACGGCGCTGCCGGCGCCGTCGAGCCGGCGCCCGCCCCGGACGCGCCGGGACACCTTCAGGTTCGCAACCGAGGGCGAGAGCCGCTCGGCGACGGTGGTCACGACGCGCGAGTAGGCGTCGAGCGCCTCCTCCTCGGTCGGCACCGACGCCGGCACCGCGGGCTGCTCCGCGTTCTGGTCCGTGTGGACGAGCCTCAGGTTCGCCATCCGGCCACGGTAGCTCCCCGGGCGCGGCCTGCGTCGGGGCCGCCCCTGTGACTCGTGAGATGCGCCAAGATTGCCCGATGGCCGAGGTCGAGACAGCGAGGGACGGCGCCGTCCTGACGATCACGCTCAACCGCCCGGACGTGCTCAACGCCTTCAACGCCGCGATGCACGAGGCGCTCGCCGGAGCGCTCAAGGGGGCGCGCGATCCGGAGGTCCGGGCCGTCGTCCTCACCGGCGCGGGCCGCGGCTTCTGCGTGGGGCAGGATCTGACGGAGTTCCGCGAGGCGCCCGGCGACATCGGCGACCGGCTCCGCTCGAGCTACCACCCGAACATCCTCGCGATCCGCGCCCTGGAGAAGCCGGTGATCGCCGCGGTGAACGGCGCAGCGGCCGGCGCAGGCCTCTCGTTCGCGTGTGCCTGCGACCACCGGATCGCGGCCGACGCCGCCACCTTCGTCCCCGCGTTCATCAACATCGGGCTCGTCCCCGACTCCGGCGGGACCCACTTCCTCGCGCGGCTCCTCGGCCCGGCCCGTGCCTTCGAGTGGATGACGTCCGGCCGGCGCCTCTCCGCCGAGGAGGCGCGGGAGTGGGGGCTCGTCTCGGAGGTCGTCCCCGCCGACGACCTGGGCACGCGGGTCACCGAGCTCGCGACAGAGCTTGCCGCGATGCCGACCCGAGGGATCGCGATGACGAAGCGGCTCTTCGACCGCGCCGCCGAATCCACCCTGGAGGAGCAGCTCGAGTGGGAAGCGCAGCTCCAGACGGCGGCGACGAAGACGCAGGACTTCCGCGAGGGCGTCGAGGCCTTCCTCGAGAAGCGCGACCCGCGGTTCGTCGGCCGGTAGACCCTGCTAGCCCTCGGGCGTCGCGCAGGAGTTGAAGCCGATCTCGTCCGAGATCCTCTGTGCCTCCGCGCCGGGGGCGGACGACTGCTCGAACGTGGCCTGGGCCCGCTGGTCGTTTCCCGCGTAGGCCTGCTCGCTCGCCTGCGCCCACAGGTCGAGCTGCTGGTCGAGCAGCGCGAGCATGCGCCGGAAGTCGGCGGCGTCGCCTTCGGGCGCGTCGAGCTGCCGGAGCTTCTGGTTCTCCTCTCGGGCGATGGGCACGATGCGACGCATGTAGACCGCGAAGTCCCGTAAGAACGTCTGCGGCTGCGGCACGAGCGCGATCTGACGCTCGTAGTCGGCGCAGATCGCATCCGCGTCTCGCACGAACTCAGCCTCGCCGCTGTCGCTGCCGAACTGGCAGCCGCCGAGGGTGAGCGCGCAGAGCGCGAGCGCTACTGCTTGACGGCCCACAGGTACGCCTCCCCCATGCGCCACTCGCCGCGGCCCTCCTCGACGGCAGTTCGAAGCGCGGCCTCGGGCCGGTCGCGCTCAGCGTCCGTCAGCGACTCGGCCATGGCCTCGGCGAACGTCGGGATCTTCGGATTGCCGGAGCTGTGCAGGAACGTCTCCCAGCGGCGGGGCTCCGGCGGCTCGATCCGGGCTCGGTAGTCCAGCGTGACGGGGAAGAACCCGGCATCGGCGGCAAGCGTAAGCAGATCGCGCTCGTCGAAGTCGACCATGGGATCCGTCTCCGGCTGGATCGCGTCGTAGACCGCGCCCACCTTGGCGAGGAGGTCCCCGGCCCCTTCGACGTCGTAGCCTCAGGTGCACCGGCGCTCGGCCATCCCGAAGCGGTTGATCGGCTCGAACAGCGAGAGGCGCCCGCCTCGCCTGAGCACACGTGGAGCTCGTGGAACGCACGTCGCTTGTCTTCGACGTAGATCAGAACGGATCGGATGGCGACGACGTCGACCGAGCCGTCGTCGACCTCGAGGGCCGTCGCGGGCGACTCCACGAACCGGCAGCGACCGAGAAGGCCGGCACGGTCACCCGAGGAACCTCAGGATCTCGAGGAGCTGCTCGACTGGGACGCGGCGCGCGAGGCCTCGGAGCAGTGCCGCCGTCGCGGGCTGAAGCTGTCCGGAACGCTCGGCGTCGTCGACGGCTCGGATGAGCGCGGACCGCGCCAGCCGCTCGAGGTCGTCGCTGCCGATTCCCTGCTCGCGCGCGAACCGCCGGAAAGATTCGCGGTCGTCGAGTGCGAGCACGACCTCTTCGCGGGACACGCCGAGCTCGCAGGCCACGCCGTCGAGCGCCGACAAGACGATCTGTTGTGCGACCTCCTGGAAGCCGCTCGGCGCCGCCCGTTCCCGGGGCCGGCAGGGATCGGCGACCTTCGCCGGCGCGTACGAGGCTCCACCGAGCGCGAGGTACGACCCGACGAGGGCGACCGAGGCGAGCACGGCCAGGCCGATCGCGCGCATCAGATCGAGACGTCCCTCCGGTCGAGCAGGATCGGGACGAGTGCGGCGAGCGCGAGCAGGGCCGCGACGAGGAAGGAGCGGGAGAACGCGTTCGTGACGGCCCGGTCGAGCTGATCCTGGAGCGAGGCCGCCAGGTCGGCGTACGCCGGGTCGTCTCTTTCGTCGACGACCTCGCGGATGTCGGGGACGCGCACCTCCGCTTCGGCGTCCTCGACCGCGACGAGGATGTCGCGTGCGACGCCGATCTTCCGCAGCGGCGGGATCCGGCTGTCGAGCACGAACGCCGTGCCGGCCGCAAGGGCCTGGTCGCGCTTCTCCTGCAGGTCGGCCGTGAAGATCGGCGTCAGCAGGAGCAGGCCGAGGACGACCCCGGCGTGGCGGGCCCCGAGCGTCCAGCCGCCGTGCACCGCCTGCGACGACCGGCCGGCGAGTGCCCGCTCGGTCAGCGCCGAGAGCGAGAGACCGAGGCCCGCCCCGACGGCGAGCTGGGGCGGGATCGTCCACGCCGCTCCGGCCCCCGGGAGCCAGCCGAGCGCGGCGAGGCCCCCGGCGACCAGGATCGCGCCCGACGCCGCCCGGGCCCAGAGCGGCGTGAGCCGCCCTGCGAGGCGGGCTGCCGCGATCGCCGCGATCGGCATGACCGTCACGACGATCCCGGCGGCCAGAGGCTCGAGCCGCCAGCCGTTGATGAGCAGGATCACGAGCAGGAAGAGCGCGGCGACCAGCGCGCCCGAGAGGAGCATCAGAGCAGCGTTCGCGCCGACGTGCGGCCGCCCGAGCGGTTCCAGGGTCGGTGCGACGCGGAGGCCGTAGAGCGCGACGAGTGTGATCAGGGCTGCGGGCGCCTGGACGGCGAAGATCGACTCCCATCCGAAGAGCTGGGTCAGCACGCCGCCCGCCGCGGGACCAACGGCTGCGCCGGCGATGCCCGCCAGCGCCCAGACGCGTGCGGCCGGGCCGTCGGCGCCCATCGCGCCGGCGAGCAGGCCGAGCGCCGAGCAGACCACGGCCGCGCCTGCGATTCCCTGAACCGTGCGGCCGGCGACGAGAACACCGAACGAGGGTGCGAACGCGCACGCGAGGGACGCCGCTGCGAACACGACGGTTCCGGCCGCGAAGATCGGCGTCGGGCGGCGGCGCGCGAGGAACGCGGCAGGCACCGCCGAGAGCGCGAGCGCGAGGTTGAACGCCGTCAGCACCCAGGCAAGCGTCTGGATCTCGACCTCGTACTGCCTCAGGATCTCCGGCAGGGCGATCGTCACGACCGACGAGTCCGCGAGGACGACTCCGACCGCGACGCCCAGGAGCGCGATCCGGATCCGCGGCGGCACGCGACGGAGCCTAGGGGAAAGCGGCCGGTGCCCCGGGCGGCTCCGGCTAGATCGTCGGGAACCAGCCGGCAGCCAAAGGGTGATCGTCTTTCCGTCTCAGTGGAAGCGGGCGCCGCAGCGCCCGCTTCGGTGATGAGTGGTTCTCGCTCCTTAGGTGACGACGATGCCGAACGGCGCGGCGCCCGCGGGAAGCGGCGTCGGCGATGAGGGCAGCTCGATCAGGTCGCCGCCGTTCACCGCGAATGGGCTGACGGCCTCCGCTCCGGTGTCGACGACCCAGAGCGTCCCGCCGTCAGGGGCGAGCCGAGCCGACCGGACTGCGGCACGTCGCTCACGATCCGTGTCGGGCCGCGTCCGCGGCCTTCGCCAGCCCCGTGAGGACGGCGAAGAACTCGGCTGATTGTCCGATGAAGAGGCCATCGTTGGTGAAGGCCCTGACGGTGCCCATGGCGGCGCCGTCGGTCTCCGTAGGGCGGATGATCGAGACGATCGGGAACTTGCGATCGAGGAAGATCGTCGGCTCGGGCATGATCAGGTTGGTCTGGGTCAGTTCGCCGTCGGCGTTGAGGTCGGGGAACGTGAGCCCGGTGTTGGGGTCGGTCAAGGGAGGTGCGTTGCCGGCTTTGTCCTGCCAGGTCTGGAAGTGCATGATCTCGGAGCCGCCGATGCTGAGCAGGATCCGCAGCACCTCCGAATGGGTGACCCGCTGGGCGAGCCCGGCGTAGAGGCTGGTACCGCCTTGCTCGATCCAGGCGAAGTGGAAGCCGGCCGTGTTGGCGATCGCCTGCAGGTGGTCGGGCGGGGCGAGGTCCGCATCTGTCCGCGGGATCGCCGGGTGCTGGCCGGTCGCGAGGCCCGGGACGGCTTGCGGGAGCGTGTCGCCGAAGTCGGGGTTCTGCGAGTCGCTGCGGTAGCGCGTCCAGAAGCTGGTGTTGATGGTCAGCTGCATCAGGTTGGTCAGCCGTCCGATCTGCTGGGCTCCCGTTGCCTTGCTGCTCGGCAGGGTGCGGAACTTGTCCAGGTTGACCGGTTGCGCGCCGTGGGCCTTCAGGTAGGCGTTGATGAAGGCGGCGTGTGAGATCTCGTCGTCGGTGTTGTCGTGGATGTACTGGTCCATGTCCTCGTCCAGCACCGCGACCGCCTCGGTGTAGTCGGGATTCCCGCTCCCGCCGGGAACTTCACCGTCCTGGATGCCGGCGAGCTCGTTGTACTGCTGCCACATATCGGTCTCGAGAATCTCGGCCGCAGCCAGAAAGCGAAGAATCGCCGCGTCGCCTTTGGTCAGGCCGCCACTCGCCGAGGCCGGTGACGCATCAGCCAACAGACGCACCGCGCCGAGGGTTCCTGCTCCGAGCGCGGCTCCGTTGAGCACGAAGGACCGACGGCTGGTCCGATACTCGGCCTGTTCGGTCGTTTCCATCATCTCCTCCTTCCGGGTCGCCGTCAGGAGCTAAAGTTCGCGATCGCCGACGCGCAGCCAACGCCCTGAATCCAGACGTTCTGGATCCCGGCGATGTCGGGCGCAATGTCCTCGGCGGAGACGATCATCTGCGCGGTGAAGGACTCGTCGTTCCCGTCACCGGCACGGTAGAAGTCCGCGTCGAGCCCGACCGTGTTCTCATCGGTGATTGCGGTCTTCAGGGGCTCCGCCGCCGCCCCGGTGCACTTGAAGGTCGTGCTCCTCCGAAGCCCGACCGTGTCCCAGCGAACGCCTTCGCCCGCGAGACAGCCGGCCAGAGGACCCTGGCCGACGTCGCTCGTGCAGCGAAAGCCGCCCGCCGAGTTGACGAAGCCGCTCACGGGGTTGTATGCGCCGCCGCCCGTGAGCGTGGCGGCACCGGTCGGAAAGCCGCTGATATCCCTCGCGTTGAAGCCGAAGCCGACGTTGCCGGGCGCAGCCGAGGCCGTCGCCGCAATCAAGAGAACGGCCGCCGCCAGCACCGCCGACACGAGTGCAATGATCCTCATCTCCCAACCTCCTTACTCGCCATATATGGAGAAGAGGGTGGCTCGCACAGCGGGAGACGCAGCGTTCGCTGTGCCCGCGGAGTCAGCGTCTGAACGTCAGCTCCTTTCAGTTCGGCCGATCTCCTCTCCTACGGGCCGGCCGGTGATCCGGTCCGCAAAGGCGGAGTACCAAGCCCAGGGAGGTCGGTCAATACGCCGATCGGCGTATCCTTGAGCCGAAGGAAGATGGAGAGCCTTGGCCGTTTGGACACCGAGGCCTTGGGCGCTTTGGACCCCCAAGCCTTGGTTGCTTCGGAGCCGGAAATCCTGTTCGTCCTAGCCCTCGTGGGCCTGGTGCAGCTCCTCCTGCCCCACCTGATCCAACTGCGGGCCTACTCCAACTCGGCACTTGGATTGACACGCCGGGAGATCGAAGTCCTTGCCTGGGTCGCAACGGGCAAGACGAATGCCGAGACTGCAGAGCTCCTCTCGATCGCACCGGGAACAGTGAAGAAACATCTCGATCACATCTACGAGAAGCTCGGCGTCGGCACGCGCACCGAGGCGGTCGTCACGGCGATGGGGATCCCGCCCTTCGTCGGCGCTCAGCGGTGACGGCGCGCGTGCGCCTGGCTGCTTACCGACGAGTTGCTCCGTAGTTCGGCGAGGCCGCCGCGTCAGCCCATCTGCGGGTCGTCGTTTCTCTTCTCGTGTGGGGCCCGCGTTGGAGTCCCGTCACGGTTCTCGCGAGACCTCTTGGACACCGACTCCGCGTACTCGGCGCGCGCCTCCTGCGCCCGACGTGCCCAGTGTGGCGCTGCTCCTGACTGCATCAGGGTTTAGATCGTCTTGAACTGCTCGAACGGCTGGCGGCAGCTGCGGCAGTACCGCAGTGACCGGCACGGCGTCGGGCCGAAGAGGTTGTCGAGCTGGGTGTCGGTCGAGCCGCAGTACGGACAGCGGAAGGCGCCCTTCTGAAGCTGGACGAGCTTCGGGCCGCCCGCCTGTCTCGGGGCCGGCGGCGCGAAGCCGGCGGCACGGAGCTTCTCGCGGCCCTCCGGCGTGATCCGGTCGGTCGACCAGGAGTCGTCGGCGATCACCGCCACCTCGGGCTCGGCGCCGAGCTCGCGCACCTTCGCGGCCATCTGGTCACGCATCACCTCGAGGGCCGGGCAGCCGAGGAACGTCGGCGTGAACTCGACTCGCACCCTGCCGTCGGCGACCTCGACGCCGCGAACCACGCCCAGGTCGACGAGCGAGATGACGGGGATCTCGGGGTCGGGGATCTCCGCGAGCGCTTCCCAGACCGCGGCCTCGGTCACCATGTCGCCCCCACCACCGACCGGCGCACCTCGGTCATCTCCTCCCAGAGCTCGGCGAACTCGGGGCCGGGGGTGCCACGCTCGTCCACGAGCGGCCGGAGCTCTTCGAGCGCGGCTGTGAGGCGCGGCTCGTCCTCGAGCCGCTCCGCCCACATCTCCGCATGCATCCGGTGGTATGCCTCCTCGCGGTCGATCTTCGCCGCGAGGCCGGCGACCTCCGGATCGTCGGAGGCCTTCAGCGTTCCGATTCGAATCGCATCGGCCTCCTCGTAGAGCACGTGGCGCGCGATCGTCCGCGCCCAGTCGGGCACGAGGCGGAGCTCGACGAGCCGCGAGCACCGGTACTCCTCGGGCGCGCGGTCGAAGGCGAGCTCGTCCGCCGTCGTGCCCAGCTCCCGGGCCACGAGCTCGTACAGCGCCCGCGCGTGCCCGATCTCGTTCTGGGCGATCGACGAGAAGGCGACGTCCTCCTCGAGGAACGGCGCGATCCCCGTCCACTCGGAGTTCCGCCAGCCGAGGACGAGCTCGTCGTCAGCGATCGGCAGAAGCAGCCGTTCCCGCTCGCTCACGCGCCTGAGCACGGGGGAAACCATGTTTCCCCCGTGAGCCCCCTTCTTTGCGTTCGTTGCGAAACGACCGGCGCATGGCTCCCGCCGGGCAAGGCCCGCCGAGGCATCGCTTGCGATGCCGATAGGAGGCCACGCCGGCTTAGCCGGTGTGGCCGTTTGCTCCGCCGGCGGATCGCAGTCGCCCTAGGTCGTCGGGGCTGAATCGGTTTCCGCTCGCTCACGCGCCTCCCTCAGCTTCTCCTTCAACGGATAGCCGTCGACCCGGTGGTAGTTGCGCTGCAGCTCGTCGACGAACTCGTCGACGTGCAGCACCGCGTCGCGCGGGACGACCCAGAGCGCGACGGACTCGCCCCGGCGACCGTACTGCTCGCGTGCGTACGCCTCGGCGAACCGCTCGTCGGGGGCGACGATCGAGCCGGCGTGGGCGAACGGCTGCCCCTTCCGCTCCTGCCTGAAGACCTCGTAGATCACGCTGCTTCTGCGAGGACCGTGCGGCGAACCCACTCCGTCTCGGCGCGGGTCTTCTCCCGCAGGTTCAGCCGCTCGCGCGTCATCGGGCCGTGGCCGGTGACGACGTGCTTGAGCTCGTCCCAATCCGGTTCGGTGAACTCCCAGACCCCGTCGTCGCGCTTGCGGAGCTTCGGGTCGGGAACGGTCAGCCCGAGCTCCCAGATCTGCGGGACGTAGCCGTCGAGGAACTGCTGGCGCGCCTCGCCGTTCCCCTGGCTCTTGATCCGCCAGACGTACATCGGGTCGTCCTCTTTCGGGATCGGGTTGCCGTGGAACTGCATCAGCGGGCCCCACCAGCGGTTCAGCGCCTCCTGGACGAGCTCCCGCTGCTCCTCGGTGCCGTTCATCATCGTGAGGATCACGTCACGGCCGTGGAGGATGTGGAACGACTCCTCCCAGCAGATCTTCTTCATGATCCGCGCGTACGGCGCGTACGAGCACTTCAGGAGCGCCTTCTGGCTGATGATCGCTGCGGCGTCCACGAGCCACGCGATCACGCCTACGTCGCCCCAGGTCTTCGTCGGGTAGTGGAAGACGTTGTGAAACTTCGACTTGCCGGAGATGAGGTCGGCGAGGCACTGCTCGCGCGGCTTCCCGAGGTCCTCGACAACACGGTAGATCAGCTGCGCGTGGCCGACCTCGTCCTGCACCTTCGCGGTGAGCGCGAGCTTGCGCTGGAGCGTCGGCGCCCGGAGGATCCACTCCCGCTCGGGCAGGACGCCCATCAGCTCGGAGTTTCCGTGCATCTCGATGAACTTGATGAGCTTCGCCCGGTAGGCGTCCGGCATCCAGTCGTCGACCTCCACCTGGCCGCCTGACTGGACGTACTCGAGAAACTCCTGCTCGGTCATCTCGCCTCCGCTGAGGCACCGCTTGCGGTGCCGCTTAGGGGGTGCGGGCGTTGCCCGCGCCCCGCCTACCAAACGATCGTTAGGGTCTGCATCGTACTATGGCGACCCGAAAGACGGAGCTCACGCGCGAAGCCGCCCGGCTCTTTGCCGAACGCGGCTACCACGGGACGTCGATCGGCGACCTCGCGAAGGCGCTCGGCGTGCAAAAGGGCTCGCTGTATGCGCACATCGAGTCGAAGCAAGACCTGCTGTACGAGACGATGCGAGAGGGCGCGCAGGCGTTCCACGCCGCACTGGACGAGATTCCGGAGGACGTCAAGGCGACCGAACGGATTCGGCTCGCCCTCCGTGCCCACCTGCGTGTGGTCGGCGAGCAGCTCGACGTCGCGACCGTCTTCATCCGCGAGTGGCGCTATCTCGAGGGCGAGCGGGCAACCGAGTTCCTCTCCGAGCGCCGCCGGTACGAGGAGCGCTTCCGTGCGCTCTTCCGTGAGGGTCGCGAGCTTGGGGAGCTCCGCACCGACCTCGACGACCAGGCGGCAGCGCTGCTCGTCCTCTCGGCCGCCAACTGGGCGTACACATGGCTTCCGGCCGGTGCCGACACCGACGAGCTCGCCGACCGCTTCTACGCGATCCTGGTCGACGGGACCCGCGGGTACTCGACGCCCGTTTGACGCCCGAGACGGGGAGGGGGCCGCCGCGGGCCCCCTCCGTCGATTCCGATCTGTGGCTGCTTCTACTTGCCCTGGCCGCGCGGGGTCGCGACCGCCGCGAGGGCGTCGACGATTCCGTCGCCGTAGAAGCCGTTGAACTCCGGCGTGCCCTCACAGAGCGCATCGAAGCTCGGCGGCCGCAGCTTGTCTGCGTAGCTGTGCAGCGGCGGGTTCGGGCAGGGCGTGTCCGTGGCCGTCGCCTGGAGGATCTCCTGCACCTGGTGAGGATCCATGGTGATCGTGCCACCCCGCTGGTCGCCGTACTTCGAGACGATCAGCGCGGCGACGCCGACGGCGTGCGGCGACGCCATCGAGGTGCCCTGGATCCACTGGTAGTACGCGCAGGTTCCATCGCTGCAGTCGCGGACGACGAACGGCGTGTTCGGCGTCCCGTCCGGGTTGAGCTCGCCGGACTCGCGAGCAACGTTCTCTGGGTACGCGGCGAGGATCTGGTTCGGAATCCCGGCAATGTTCCGGACCGCCGGGGGATCCGATGCCTTCCAGAGAGGATCGTCGCGGAAGAATCCGCCCGGGGCTGCGACCGTGGTCTGCTCGAGGCCGTAGTTCGAGTAGTCGGCCTTTCGCTTCGACGGACCCACCGAGCTGATGCTCATCACGTGGTTCCCCTCGGTGGGTAGGACGAGGCAGCTGTTGTCGACGGTGCGGGTGTACTGGGTCCCTGGCGGGAAGTCCGGGCTGAGCACGTCCGTGGTGGGCTTTCCGAGGTCCGCGTGTTCGTTCCCCTCGGCCGCGATCAGCGTGACGCCGTGAGCGTGCGCGTAGTCGAGCGCCCGCTGCGTGGCCGCGACGATCGTCCGCTGTTCGAGCTGCTGGGCCGGCGAGTCGGCCGGGTTCGCCGCGCAGTTCATCCACCAGGGGTCGATGAAGTAGCTCATGTTGGCGACGTCGACCCCGATGTCGCCCGCATATGTCAATGCGTCGACCGACGGCTGCAGGAAGAAGTAGCCCGAATCCTGACCGGCTCGGATGTTCACGATCGTCACCTGCGGCGCGACGCCGGCCATCCCGAGGCCGTTGATCGGTGAGGCGATCGTGCTCGCGACGTGCGTCCCGTGCGAGTTCTCGTCGACGTTCGCCGGGTCCGAGCACGACGCGTCGGGCTCGTCGGCGCAGGGACCGTCGACAAGCGGGACGTCGGTCGTGAAGTTCCTGCTGAGCGCATTCGAGAAGTTCGCAGCGATGTCGGGGTGCGTGCCGTCGACGCCCGTGTCGAGAATGCCGACCAGGACCTTCTTGTCACCTCGCTCCACCTGGTACGAGCCCGTGGGCGTCGCGTGCATCATCTGCATGTCCCACTGCAGGCCGGCAAGC
>DASTCG010000003.1:0-11570 GCA_035711385.1 Gaiellaceae bacterium | reverse complement strand
TCGAAGCCCTGCTCGGCGATCACCGTGCGGACGTGCTCCGGCGTGAAGCGTCCGGCGTGAACCCACTGCCAGACCTGCGAGCGAGAGATCTCGGCGGTCGCCGCGTCCTCCATCAGGTTGTCGATCGCCGCCGCGCCCACGCCGCGCAGCCAGGACTCGAGGTAGCGGATGCCGACGCTGACGTTCTGGCGCAGGCCTTCCTCGGTCACCTCGCCGCCCTCCACGTGGAGGTCGAGGAGGTCGTCGGCGCTCACCGAGACCTCGTCGCGCCGCCGGTCGAGCTGGTTCGGCCGCCCGCCCAGGACGCCGTCGAAGACCTCCGTCGCCACCGGGACGAGATCCGGATGCGCCACCCAGGTGCCGTCGAAGCCGTCGCCCGCCTCGCGAACCTTGTCCTCGCGCACCTTGGCGAGCGCGCGCTCGTTCACCTCAGGGTCGCGACGGCTCGGGATGAAGGCGGCCATTCCGCCCATCGCGTGCGCACCGCGCCGGTGGCAGGTCTTGACGAGCAGCTCGGTGTAGGCGCGCATGAAGGGCGTCGTCATCGTCAGCTGCCCGCGATCCGGCAGAACCACGCCCCACGCGCGGAGCTTCTTGATCAGGCTGAAGAGGTAGTCCCAGCGGCCGGCGTTCAGGCCGACGACGTGGTCGCGGAGCTCGTAGAGGATCTCGTCCATCTCGAACGCGGCCAGGACGTTCTCGATCAGGACGGTTGCCTTGATCGAGCCGTCGGGCAGCCCGAGCTCGCTCTCGGCAAAGTCGAAGACGTGGTTCCAGAGGCGCGCCTCGACGTGGTTCTCGAGCTTCGGCAGGTAGAACCACGGGCGCGTTCGGTTGTGGAAGACGTAGAGCCCGAAGTCGAAGAGCGAGCCCGAGACCGCCGCACCGTCGACGAGCACGTGGCCCTCGACGAGGTGCCAGCCGCGCGGCCTGACGAGCAGCACGGCCGGATCCGGGCCGAGCTCGTAGCGCTTCTCGCCGGTGTCGAGCGAGATCGAGCCGGCGTTTGCGTCCCGCAGGTTGATCTGCCCCTCGGTGGTGTTCGCCCAGGTGGGCGAGTTCGCGTCCTCGAAGTCGGCCATGAAGACGCGGGCGCCGGAGTTGAGGGCGTTGATCACCATCTTCCGGTCGACGGGGCCCGTGATCTCGACGCGCCGGTCCTGCAGCTCCTGCGGCGCCGGCGCCACGCGCCAGCCGGCCTCCCTGATCTCGCGTGTCTCCTCGAGGAAGCCGGGCCGCTCCCGGGCGTCGAGGCGCGCTTGGCGCTCGACCCGGGCGGCGAGCAGGCGCTCGCGCTCCGGGTTGAATCTCCGGTGCAACTCCGCGAGGAAGGCGAGCGCGCCCGGGGAGAGGATCTCGCGCGCGCCGCCTTCGACCGGTCCGAGAACGGTCGCCGGGCTACTCGTTACCGTGGTCGCGCTCACAGGGCTCCGGACAGGTGCACGGTGCGTGCTCGCTCTTCAGGAAGAGCGGCCTCTGCTCGGGCTCCACGGCCTGTTTCTGGGGCTTCGTCCGTTTGAAAAGGGTCACCGCATGCCTCCTTCGTTGGCAGGCGGTCCACGCTAAGGGACGGCCGATATAAAGTCCAAGCAAACCTTTCGATTAAAGCTATAGAAGAACTCTATGACTATGGATCAACTCCAGGCGTTCGTGGAGGTCGCTCAGCGCGGGAGCCTCAGCCGCGCCGCCGAGGCGCTCTTCGTCACCCAGCCGACACTCACGGCGCGGATGAAGGGGCTCGAGCGAGAGCTGGGCTCGACGCTCTTCCTCCGCTCCGGACGCGGGATGCGGCTCACGGACGCCGGACGCGCGTTCCTCCCCTACGCCGAGCGCTCACTCGGCGCGGCCGCGGCCGGGCGGCGGCTGCTCGACGAGCTCGCGCGTGGCCAGACCGGGCAGCTCGCGCTGGGAGCCGCACCTGCGGTGAGCACGTACGTCCTGCCCCGGATCCTCATGCGCTTCCGGAGGACGAACCCCCGTGTGCAGCTCTCGGTGCGCACCGGACATTCGGAGGAGATCCTCGATCTCGTCCTCCAAGAGCAGGTGCAGATCGGCCTCGGCCGGTCCCTGCGCCACCCGCAGGTCAACGCGATCCCGCTCTACGAGGACGAGCTCGTGCTCGTTGTCGAGCCTGGACATCCCTTCGCCCAGGCGAAGACGCTCGGCACCGAGCAGATCAGCGACGTGCAGCTGATCCTCTTCGATCGCACCTCCAGCTACCACCGCCTCACGAACGAGTTCTTCCGCGGCGCTGGCGCGGTGCCGCGGGGCGTGATGGAGCTCGACAACATCGACGCGGCGAAGAAGATGGTCGAGCAGGGCCTCGGCGTCGCCCTCCTTCCCCACACCGCGGTCGCCGGCGAGCTCGAGGCCGGCGTCCTCCGCGCGGTCACGCTCGCCGACGCACCCCAGCTCAAGCGCGAGATCGTGATCTTCCGCAGGCGCGACGCGGGACCGCCTTCACCCTCGCTCGAAGCCTTCCTGAACTGCCTCTCGGATCTCCGGCCGAGCCTCCAGGCCGCCGCTCACCGCTCGACGGCATAGAGCCGCCACACGCCAGGAACGCCCCGGGGTCGGCGAGCAGCGGCGCACTCTGGCATCTCCATGCGCGCGGCTAGATTCTGGCGGTGAGAGACGAGCCTTCCTACCGGCACACGTTCGCCCGCCTGCTCGGCTTCTTGAAGCCGTACAAGTGGTCGCTGCTCGTCTCGATCCTGCTCGCCGTCGCCTCGCAGGCGGCGGCGGTCGTGATGGCCTACCTGACCGGCGACGGCGTCCAGCAGGCGCTGACCGAGCAGGACACGGGCACGATCGCGTGGATCGCGTCGGCGATCCTCGTCGTCGGCCTCTTCCGGGCGGTCTTCATGGCCGGCCGGCGGCTGATCTCCGGCCGTCAGGCGCTCGGTGTCGAGTTCGACATGCGGAATGCCCTGTACGCGAAGCTGCAGCGGCTCTCGTTCGGCTTCTACGACCGCCACCAGACCGGCCAGTTGATGTCACGGGCGACGGTCGATCTCCAGGCGGTCCGCTTCTTCCTCGGCTACGGCCTGATCTTCTTCTTCCAGCACATCGCGACCGTCGTGGGCGTCACGGCCGTGCTCTACGTGGCCAACTGGCGGCTCGCGCTGGCGGCGACCGCGATCACGCCGCTGATCGTCGTCGTCGCCTACAAGTACTCGACCGTCTCCCATCCGATCCTGCGCGACGTGCAGCAGAAGATGGCCGACGTCGCGACCGTCGCCGAGGAGTCGATCGTCGGCGTCCACGTCGTCAAGTCGTTCGCGCAGGAGCGCGACGAAGGGAAGAAGTTCGCCGCTCGCTCGGAGGCCGTCTTCGCCCAGAGCGTCAACGCCAACAAGCAGCGTGCGCTCTACGTTCCGCTGCTGTCGTTCCTGCCGCTGCTCGCGCAGGCGATCGTTCTCCTCCTCGGCGGCCGCATGGTCGTGAACGGCGACCTGAGCATCGGCGCGTTCATCTTCTTCAACGTCCTGGTCGTCATGCTCGTGATGCCGCTGCGAATGCTCGGGATGTGGATCGGCCAGGCGCAGCGAGCCACGGCCTCCGGCGAGCGGATCTTCGAGGTGATGGACGAGCCGGAGGACGTCACGGACACGCCTGGGGCGGTCGAGCTTCCGCCGGGGGAGGGCCGGGTCCGCTTCGAGCGCGTCTCGTTCGGCTACGAGCCCGAGCGGCCCGTTCTCCGCGAGATCGACCTGGAGCTCGAGCCGGGTCGGACGGTGGCGCTGATCGGCCACACCGGGTCCGGGAAGACGACACTTGCGGGCCTCGTCCCGCGGTTCTACGACGTGACTGAGGGGCGCCTCACCGTGGACGGGCTCGACGTCCGCGAGGCGAAGCTCGTCTCGCTGCGCCGTGCGGTCGGCATCGTCGCCCAGGAGCCGTTTCTCTTTTCCGACACGGTGCGCGAGAACGTCGCCTTCGGGCGGCCGGACGCGACCGACGAGGAGATCGAGCAGGCCGCGCGCCTTGCGCAGGCGCACGACTTTATCGCGGCGCTGCCGGACGGGTACGACACGGTCATCGGCGAGCGCGGCATCACGCTGTCGGGTGGGCAGCGGCAGCGAATCGCGATCGCCCGTGCCCTGCTGCTCGATCCGCGGATCCTGATCCTCGACGATGCGACGGCGTCCGTCGACGCCACGACGGAGGCGAAGATCCGCCTCGGCCTGCGCCAGGCGATGCGGGGCCGAACGACGATCATCATCGCGCACCGCCTGTCGACGCTGGCGCTCGCAGACGAGCTCGTCGTCCTCGACCGCGGCCGGATCGCGGCGCGCGGGACGCACGACGACCTGTTCGAGCGGAGCGCGGTCTACCGCGAGATCTACGACCACGGGCTCCTCGAGCGCGAGTTCGCGGAGCGTGTCGAGCAGCGGGCGGAGGCTGCCGGGTGAGCAGAGGCGGCCTCGGTCTCCATCTCGGCGCGTCGGCGTCCGACGCAGTCTCGGCGCAGAGACGTCGCTCACGCGTGCGAATCTCGGCGCTAGGCTCGAGCCATCGGGTCGGGGAGGCGGGGTCTTCCCAGGTTCGTGGGGGTCAGCCGTGAGGGTCTGGCAGCCCGGCTCCCACCTGACGAGGAGCCGCGACGCTCACGTCGACGACTGGTCGTGGCAGCGCACGGTTCGCCGCTTCTCGACGCTCGCCCGGTTGACGGCGCCGTACAAGCTCCGCACCGCGCTCGCCGTCTTTGCGCTCCTCGCTGCGACCCTGACCGCCCTCGTTCCGCCCTTGCTTGCCAAGCTGGCGCTCGACGACGGGATCCGGAAGCAGGACCTTCGGGCGCTCACGATTACCGTCCTACTGTTTGTCGCCGCGGGGCTCGCCAGCCTGGTAACGAGCTCTGCGCAGACGTACTTCACGGGCTGGACGGGCGAGCGGATCCTCGCCGACCTGCGGAACACGCTGTTCCGGCACCTCCAGAAGCTCTCGCTCGGCTTCTACGAGCGGAACCGGGCCGGGGTGGTCATCAGCCGGCTCACGAACGACGTGGACGCTCTCGACCAGCTCGTGACGGACGGCGTGACCACCCTCGTCCAGAACACGCTCATCCTCGTCGGGTCGGCGATCCTGCTCTTCTACCTCGACTGGCGCCTCGCGCTCGCGACCCTGATCGTGCTGCCCGTGATGGCGATCGCGACGGCGATCTTCAGGATGCGTTCGTCGCACGCCTACCGGGCGGTTCGCGAACGCCTCGGGCTGGTCACGGCGACGCTCGCCGAGGACATCGCCGGGATGCGCGTCGTGCAGACCTTCACCCGCGAGCACTCCCGCCGTCGCAATTTCGAGGAGGTCAACACCCAATACCGGCTCGCGAACCAGCAGACGGTCGTGAACAACGGCCTCTACTTCCCGTTCGTGGACTTCCTCTCGGCGGTCGCCACGGCGGTCGTCCTCGGCTACGGCGGCTACCTCCTCGCCCACGACGAGATCACGGTCGGGACGCTCCTCGCCTTCATCCTCTATCTCTCGAACTTCTTCGACCCGATCCAGCAGCTCTCGCAGCTCTACAACACGTTCCTCGCCGCCGTGGCCGCCCTGGACAAGATCATGGACGTGATGGACGAGGAGCCCGAGGTCCTCGACCGGCCCGGCGCCCGCGACCTGCCGCCGATCGAGGGCCACCTTCGGCTGGAGGGCGTGCGGTTCGCCTACCGGACCGGGCCGGAGGTTCTGCACGGGATCGATCTCGACGTCCCCGCCGGGACGACGGTGGCGTTCGTCGGTCACACCGGGGCCGGCAAGTCGACGATCGCGAAGCTCCTCGCGCGCTTTTACGACCCGGTCCAGGGCCGGATCACCGTCGACGGGATCGACCTCCGCGACGTCACGCAGGTCTCGCTGCGCCGGCAGCTCGGGATCGTCCCCCAGGAGGGCTTCCTGTTCGCCGGCACCGTGCGCGACAACATCGCCTTCGCGCGGCCGGACGCCCCGATCGAGGACGTGCGCGCCGCCGCAGCGGCGGTCGGGGCGCACGAGTTCATCATGCGCCTCGAGGACGGCTACGACACGGAGGTCCAGGAGCGCGGCTCGCGGCTGTCGCTCGGCCAGCGCCAGCTCGTGGCGTTCGCCCGGGCGCTGCTCGCCGACCCGCGGATCCTGATCCTCGACGAGGCGACCTCCTCGGTCGACATCGGCACCGAGCGCAAGATCGAGACCGCGCTCCGGACGCTGCTCGCCGGGCGCACCGCATTCGTGATCGCCCACCGGCTCTCCACGATCCGCGGCGCCGACCTGATCGTCGTCCTCGAGCACGGGCGGGTGATCGAACAGGGGACCCACGAGGAGCTGATGGCGCGGCAGGGGCTCTACACCGCGCTCTACGGCGACTGGGCCGCCGACGTCGCCTGACCCGGACGCCGCTACAATCCAGGCCCCGTTGCGGGGTCGTCTAATGGTAGGACGCTCGGCTCTGGACCGAGTAGTCTAGGTTCGAATCCTAGCCCCGCAGCCTCTCGGAATAGCCTGGAAATGCACGCTTTTCTGCGACGCACGGCCCGGGCTGTCGCGCTCGTCGCGCGAGACCCCGAGGTGCCGAGGCCGCTCCGCGCCGCGGCCGGGATCGGGCTCTTGCCGATCCCCGGGCCGCTCGACGAAGTCGTGCTGATTCTCGCCGGCGCGGCCCTCTGGATCCTCTACCGTAGCCGGCTTCGGTCCGCGTGGGACCAGGCGGCCGAGGCCGCCTCGCCGCTCGGGAGTCCTGCCCCCTACGTCGCCGCCGTCAGCAGCGCGACCGTGGCGACGCAGAGCGCGATAAAGCTCGCCGCGAGGACGAGTTGCAGGCCGTAGATGTGTTCCCCCTCCACCAAGCGGAGGCTGACACCCGCGGTTTGAGGCTTCAATGGGCCGAACGGCCTATTCCCGGAGGCAACGGATTTGATGAGCGTCGCCTGACGGGCGCCGTCCGACTCCCTCAATACGCTCCTCGCCGTGATGGTCGACGTCTTTCGTCGCGCGACGGCCGAGTTCGTCGGCACGTTTGCACTCGTCCTCGTCGGCGCAGGAGCGGTGCTCGTGGCTGCCGCAGGCGCGGGCTCCGGAACGCTCGACATCGCCCTGGCGAACGGCCTCGTGATCGCGGTGATGGTCTCGGCCGTCGGCCACATCTCCGGCGGGCACTTCAACCCGGCCGTGACGCTCGGGTTCCTCGTCACCGGCCGGCTCTCGCCCTTGCTGGCGGTCGCCTACTGGATCGCGCAGTTCGTGAGCGCGATCGCCGCGGCCGCGCTGCTGAAGTGGTTCTTCCCCGGCGACGCGGAGGCGACGCTCGGCTCGCCCGCGGTCGGTCCCGGGATCCAGCCGGAGGTGGCGCTGATCGTCGAGGCGATCCTGACCTTCTTCCTCCTGTGGGTCTTCTTCGCGACCGCCGCCGACCCGCGTGGCACCTTCAAGTCGATCGCGGGGCTCGCGATCGGCTTCACCGTCGTCTTCGACATCCTGCTGGCCGGCCCGCTCAGCGGCGGGGCGATGAACCCCGCGCGCGCCTTCGGACCCCAGCTGATCTCGGGCACCTGGGACGACTTCTGGATCTGGCTCGTGGGCCCGCTCGCCGGAGGCGTCCTCGCCGCGCTCGCCTACGAGTGGCTCTACCTCCGCCCGCTGCGGCCGGCGGTCGTGGGGCCGCCCGAGACCGGCGTGGTCGAGCCGCGCCCCGGCGACACGGCGTTGTCCTAGGAACCTTTCTTACCGCGTCCGGAAGCCGTCCACGAGCAGGTGCACGACGTTCCGCTCGGCGACGCCGATGTCCTCGTCTCCGTCCGGGAGCTGCCCGAGCACCCAGCCGGTGAGCACCTCGTCGAGCGCGCCGTAGAAGACCACGGCGCCGAGCCTCGGATCGAGATCGGCTCGAAACTCACCCACCTCTTGACCCCGGCGGATGATCCCCTCGAGCGCCGCCATCGCCTGCGTGATCTCGTCGACTTCCTGCTGCACCTGCGGACTGCGCGTCACCTCGCGGACGAGGACGCGGACGAGATCGGGGTCGCGACGCCACGTCCGAAGTAGGAGCGCCGTCACCTGCCGAACCTGCTCGCTCGCGGGCAACCCCGAGGCCTCGACCTCGCGCACGCGCTCGAGCATCTGCGTCCACGTGTCGCGGAAGATCGTCTCCAGGAGCTCCTCCTTCGAGGCGAAGTAGTGGTAGACGAGCCCGTAAGCGACGCCCGCCTCTTCGGCGACGTCGCTCACGCGCGAGGTGTGGAAGCCGCTGCGTGCGAACACCTTCACCGCCGCGTCGAGGATCTGCCGGCGGCGGTCGGCCTGCCGTTCGGCGCGCGCGGCCATCACGCCAACCTTATGTCGCCTCGCACGCGTTCGGCGCTAGTCGCCGCGATCGCGCTCGCGCCGGTCCTCGACCGAGAGGCCGTTCTGTGGAGCGCCGCCTGGGCCGGACATGGCGGTACGTCCCTCGACGACGATCTCTCTCGGGTCGGCGCGGCGGTACTCCTCGGACTGGCTGCCGCCGCGAGGGTCGTCGGCCCGATCGAGCACCGTTGGATCGCCCTGCTGCCGCGCAGCTGTGGTCTCGCGCTCGCCGTCGGAGCCGAGCAGTCGTCGTAGCCAGCGCATGGCCCGGTCCTACCCGGCCGACGCTACAATCATGCGCCTCGGCGCATTCGTCTAGTGGCCTAGGACGCCGCCCTCTCACGGCGGTAGCACGGGTTCGAATCCCGTATGCGCCTCTTTTCACTGCATCGCCACACGGACGCATGGCAGCGCGCGAGAGCGGCCATTCGCAGTCTGGGGACGGCTGTCCGGGAAGCGGAGCCGATCGCCGCCGAGGAGTAGAGGCTGGACAGCGGAATTCGAACGCATCCTTCGACGGCTTGGCATTGGTCGGTTGACTGGCTCCTACCGATAGTGAAATGCTTTGTTTTCGTGCGGCACCTTCCTTCTGCGGCAGGCCGACGCGCAGTCACCTCGGCTGTGTTGTCCCCGCTGCTGGTCATTGGAGTGCTCGCCGCAGGTGTCGCAGGTGAGGGACGGATCGCCCCATGACGCGCAGGTTGCTCGTCATGGCCGCTGCGCTTTCACTGCTCATTGCGTCCGCAGCCGGGGCTGCTCCGACCATCTCCGCCACAACCGAGACGTCGATCACGATCGGCGGCCTCGAGTGCGGCACCAGCTACACGATCACGATCGAAGGCACCACATTCACAACGGCGACCAAGCCGTGCTCGGTCTCGATCTCGCAGACGATCAGCGATGGCAGCACGATCTCCGGCAGCGTCCGCTGGGAGGCCACCGTCGAGGGGGCGACCCCGGCTAACGTCCGCTTCTACGTCGACGGGGCGCAGCTGGGGGCCCAGGAGAACAACCCGCCGTACTGCGCGAACGGCGACGCGGCCTGCTCCGTGGACACCACCGAGCTGACCAACGGCGTCCACGCCTTCAAGGTCGAGGCCCGCAACGCCACAGGCACCGTGATCGCCGCCAGCACCGCGAATGCGACGGTTCAGAACGGCGCTTCTCCTCCGCCCCCGCCCCCGCCTCCGCCTCCCCCTCCCCCGCCGCCGCCTCCTCCCCCCGGGAACACGATCGCCCAGACACTTGCCGACGGGTCGACGATCTCGGGGGCCGTTCGTTGGGAGGCGACCGTCTCCGGTCCCGACCCGGTTTCCAGCGTCCGCTTCTACATCGACGGAGCTCAGCTCGGCGCACCGGAGAGCTTCGCGCCCTACTGTGCCCGCGGCGACGCTCTCTGCTCGGTCGACACCACGACGCTGGCGAACGGCGGCCACGCGTTCAAGGTGGAGTCGCGGAACGCCGCCGGGGCCGTGATCGCCGCCAACACCGCGAACGCGACGGTCCAGAACAGTCAGTCTTCGACCTTCCAGGAGTCCACGTGGGCGGCCGGAATCGACACGCCCACGGCGATGGAGTTCGCCCCCGACGGCCGCCTGTTCGTCGCCGAGCAGGCCGGCCAGCTCCGCGTCGTCTCCGCCGCCGGCCAGCTGGTCGGCTCACCGTTCGTGACGGTGAACGCGGTCACGTCGAACGAGAAGGGCCTGCTGGGAGTGACGTTCGACCCGAATTACGCGGCCAACCGCTTCGTCTACGTGTACTACACCAATGCCGCCGACGGGTTGAACCAGGTCAGCCGTTTCACTGCCAGCCAGGCCGACCCGAACGTCGCCGCTGCCGGCAGCCAAACCGTGATCCTCGACAACATCTCCGGTTCGAGCGCGGACAACCACAACGGCGGCGCGATCCACTTCGGGCCCGACGGCAAGCTGTACGTGGCAGTGGGCGACAACGCAACATCTGACGCAGCCCAGGACCTCGGATCGCTACGCGGCAAGCTGCTGCGGCTCAACCCGGACGGCTCCTGCCCGTCCGACAACCCGTTCGTGAACACGCCTGGAGCCAGGTGCGAGGTCTACGCGTACGGTCTCCGCAACCCGTTCACGTTCGCATTCGACCCCCAGGACGGCCGGCTCCGCATCAACGACGTCGGCGAGCAGACGTGGGAGGAGATCAACCCGGGCGTCAAGGGCGCGAACTACGGCTGGCCCGACTGCGAGGGCCCGCAGGGAGTCGGCGTCGGCGACTGCAACAACCCGGCCTACACCTACCCGGTGCACGCGTACACCCATGCGCTGGGGAGCGCTATCACTGGGGGCGCGTTCTATCGTGGCTCGACGTTCCCGGCCGAATTCGCCGGCGACTACTTCTATTCGGACTTCCTCGGCGACTTCATCCGCTACTTCGACGGCAGCGACCACGCGTGGCGGACCGCGAATGGCCCCGTCGACCTGAAGGTAGGCCCGGACGGGGCGCTGTATTACGCCTCGATCGCTACCGGCAACATCCAGCGAATCCAAGCGTCGGGAGCCTGACCGCTTCCCTGCTCTGCACCACTGCCCCGCCGCACGAGCCGCTCTAGACCTTCGGTCTCAGTCGACTGGTCGTTTGGGTGGACGCACGTACGCGTCCAATCAGCGATGTCGAGTGGGGGTGGTCGGTGCTGCGGTGCTGACCACCCCGACTCTCGCAAACAACCGAGGGGCCGCCGGGAGGGGGCAGGCGGCCCCTCTCAACCCGCAGTAGCGTCGAATTCGCAATCCGGCACGGTGCTCCTGCACGAGGTCACCGCCCGGGTTGGCCGGGCGCGAAGGCGGGAAGCACAGAGCCGATGTACGGCCGCATCGTCCTGGCGTGTCTCCTCGCCGCACTGACCACATCGGTTGCCGCGGCAGCGCCGGCCCCGAACGGCGGCCGGCTGCTCTACCGCGGCAGTTCGGAGGCAATGAGCCGCCATGGGGCCGCCTCTTCGTCTCGGCTGCCGACGGAGCGGGCGTCTAGGACATCACGCCCGCGGCCCTGCTCGAGGTTCAGGGTGCAGCCTGGTCCCCCGACGGCCGGCGCATTGCGATCTCGGCGATCGCCGCGAACGACCACGACCCGGAGATCTTTATCTCCTCGGCCGACGGGACGCACCTCCGCACACTGACGAACAATCACCTCTCGGACCGCCAGCCGACCTGGCGCCGGATCGCCTTCGCAAGCGCTCGCACCGGGCTGTTCCAGATCTAGTCGATGCGGGCGGACGG
>DASTCG010000002.1:0-8124 GCA_035711385.1 Gaiellaceae bacterium | reverse complement strand
GAGGTCGGCGTGCAGAATCGTCGCCTCGCGCTGCACGAACATATGTTCGCATACGCTCTGCCGAGGCTAGGCCCAGGGCATGCCCGTCGAATCCGGCCGCTCAGGCTGCCAGTGCGGGTGCGAAGCATATGCGTCTCGCGCCGAACGGGTCTCTGCGTCGACGCCGGCGCCGTGGCGGCGCGCGAGGTCGGAGCTCGGATAGACGATCTCTCTTTCCGGCGTTCGGGCTCCCGTCAAGAGGAGGACGCAAGGGTCGTTCCCTGCTCCTACGAAGACGTGTGCGGTGCCCGGCGGGCAGTGGACGAAGTCCCAGGCGTGCAACGGCCGCTCCTCGCCCTCCACGAGCAGGAGGCACTCGCCCACGAGGACGAGGAAGTCCTCCTGGTTGGACTCCGCGTGGTAGAGGCCGCTCGGCTGTCCCGGCTGCAGGACCTGAAGCGTGATCCCGAGCTGGGCGAACCTGATTGCCGGCAGGTCGGGCCGCCGGCGAATGACGGGCATGCCGCCCTCGAACACGACCCTGGCCCCGAACGCGTCGTTCGTCAGCCACGCAGCATCGCGGGCATTGACGACGAACCAACCCGGGCCAACAGGAGCAACGCCGGAGCCGACGTCCTCGAGCGTCGCTTCCTCGACCATCGGCTCTCGAGGCTAACGCTTGACAGCTCTTCGGGCCGGGGCGAGGATCGGGCTTACGGGAGGGGTCAGAGGAGGAGGAACGGCATGAGCCGATCGAGCAGGTTGCGGCTTGCGGCCGCCGCTGCCGGCGTGCTCACGACCCTGGCCGGCGGAACTGCGCTCCTGCGCCGCCGACTCCGGAAAGGAGGCCCCATGGACAGCAAGGAGATCGCCCGCCGACTGACGGAGGATCCGTGGCGGGGGAAGCTCGACGAAGCGCTTCGGTACGTGGCTGACGACTACATCGCCTACATCCCCGGAGAGCCCGAGCCGATCCACGGCAAGCAGGGCCTGGTCAACTTCGTCACCGGCTACCTGACGGCGTTCCCGGACGGGACGATCACGGTCGACGACCAGATCGCGGAGGGCGAGGTCGTCGTCACGCGCTGGACGGGGCGCGGAACGAACACCGGCGAGCTGATGGGCATGCCGGCCACCGGCAAGGAGATCACCATCCGCGGCATCACCTACGGCCGGATCGTGGACGGCAAAGCCCGCGAGGCCTGGATCCTGTGGGACACGCTCGCGATGATGCAGCAGCTCGGCGCAATCCCCGAGACGATCCCGGCAAAGAACACCTGACCGAAGGGCGGGGGGTCGTCGCATCCGCGACGATCCCTCGTTCGAGGGATGCGGTGCGGCGCGCCAGCAACGAATCATCGTGGCAGGCGTCTTATTCGCACCGATGTTCGGAATGTTCCCGCAGTCGAGCCACATGCCCTGCACGGAGTGCGGGGCCTCGGTCGAGCGCGCGGCAGCCGCCAGCCACGTGTGCGACGAGGAACGACTGCTCGACTTCCGCCTCTTCCAGCTGCGCGAGGAGATCGCCGCGTTCGACGCTCAGCTCGCCGCCTGGCTCGCGACGGCCGCAGGACGCTTCGCCGCCTGGATCGCCGAGCGCGAGCGGCGCGGCTAGCGAAGTCCGTCTCCCAGGATCGCGGGATGCACACCCGGGAGGCCGCCTGTAGCTGCGGTCGACTACGTCTGACCGCGGAGGGCGATCCGATCCGGATCTCCGTGTGCCATTGCCTTGCCTGTCAGCGGCGGACCGGGAGCGCATTCGGGTCCAGGCGCGCTTTCCGGCAAACCGGGTTCGGGTCGTCGGACGCCACGCCGACTACGTCCGCACGTCGGACTGGGGCGAACAAAGAGCTGGTGGACTAGCTGACGCGCTCCCGCTCCGCGAGCTCGCGCGCCTTCGGGAGCACCGGATGCGCGCCGCCGATCGGGAGCTGGAAGAAGAACGCGGAGCCCTTCCCCTCCTCCGACTCGAGCCAGATCCTCCCGCCCATCCGCTCGACGAGCTCGCTGCAGATGTAGAGCCCGAGGCCCGTGCCGCCGATGCCCTTCGTCAGGTTCGGATCGAGGCGGTAGAACTTCTCGAAGATCCGGGACTGCTCCTCGGCGGGAATGCCCATCCCCTCGTCGACGACGCGGAACACCACCGCCCCGTCCCCCCGCTCCGCGCCCACCTCGATCCGCCCGCCCCGCGGCGAGTACTTGACGGCGTTCTCGACGAGGTTGACGAGCACCTGGCGCGCGCGGTCCTTGTCGGCGGCGACCGCCGGGAGGCTTGATGCCAACTGGGTGTGGAAGATGATGCTGTCGGGTGCGTGCGTCTTCGCCGACTCGACCACGCGCTCGACCAGTTCGCCCGGCTCGAACGGCTCCGGCTCCAGGTCGACCCGTCCGACCTCGAGCTGGTTCGCGAGCAGGATCTGGTTGACGATCTGGGCGAGGCGGTCGGCCTCGTCGACGATCAGCGAGATGAACCGCTCGCGGCCCGCCTCGTCGAGCGCGAAGTCGTGCCGACGCAGCGTCTGCGCGGCGCCGTAGACGGCCGCCAGCGGAGTTCGCAGCTCGTGGGAGGCGGTGGCGATGAACTCCGCCTTCAACTCTTCGAGCTGATGCTCCTCGGTGATGTCGCGGAAGGCGTAGACAGTTCCGGCTCCGAAGACGACGCCGGAGATCGAGATCCACCGCTCCCCGCGCTCGGTCTCGATCGGCAGGGCCAGCGGCCGGGCGGGCTCGCGTGCCGTGCCGACCGGGGCGAGCTCCGAGAGCTCGTGCCAGCCCGGGATCGCCTCTGACGCCGGCTTGCCCTGCGCCGACTCGACCGAGACGCCGATGATCTCCGCCGAGGCCGGGTTCCAGAGCCGGATCACTCCGTCCCGGTCGAGCAGGAAGACGCCGTCGCCGACGTGCCTCAGTACCCGGTTCGCGTCCTGGCGGGCCTCGACCTCGACGTAGAGGCGCGCGTTGTCGATCGCGAGCGCGATCATCCCGGCGAGGGCGCTCGCCCAGGGGAGGTCGTCCGAGCTGTACGCCGGAGCGTTGTCTCCTGCCACCAGGGTCAGCGCGCCCGCGACCCGGCCGCCGCGGGAGATGAGCGGCAGCAGCATCCGCGAGTCCGAGACCTCGGGCCGCCGGCGCCGGATGACGTCCGAGACGGCGAGCTCGGGGTCGAGGCCCGGCTCGTCGGAGGAGGAGCGGCTCTGTGCCCGCTCCGCGGCGAGGTGGGTAAAGGTCCCCTCCTCGTGGAGCTCGTCGACGATGCACCACTCTGCGAGATCGCGGGTCGCGAGCGCCGCCACCTGCCGGATCGTCGCCCGCAGGTCGCCGGAGGAGGCGAGGATCGTGGCGGCCTCCGCGACGAAGTCGATCTTCCGCTGGCGGTCGCGCGACTCGTCAGCCGTCTCTGCCTGCGCCGCACGGAGCTCGCCCCGTTCCTGCTCGGCGGCCTTCCGCTCGCTGATGTCGAGCAGGTACCCCTGGAGGCAAAGCGGCCGGCCGGACTCGTTGCGCACGGCGACCGCCTCCTCGCGCACCCAGACGACGCGCCCGTCGCGCGCCAGCATGCGGTAGGTCGAGCGGATGCCGTTCGGGGAGTCCGCCGCCTTGCGTGCGGCCACGACGTCGCCCCGGTCCTCCGGATGGACGAGGCGGAGGAAGAGGTCCGGATCCTCGAGCCACTCGTGGGGCTTGTACCCGAGGAGCTTGTCGAGCTGCGGGCTGACGTAGGTCGTCTCGCGCTCGCCCTCCAGCGACTGGACGTACGTGACGACGGGGAGGTGCTCGGTCAGCGAGCGGTATCTCGCCTCGGCGTTGCCGAGCTCGCTCTTGACCCGCCGCAGCTCGCCGAGGTCCCGGGCGACGACGATCGCCCCTTCGTCGTCCGAGCTGACCAAAACCGAGGCCGAGAAGACGGTGCCGTCGCGCCGCCGGAGCTCGATGGTCTCGCCGCTCGCCGGCGTGTCCTCGAGGACGCGTGCTCCTTCGGGATCGGCGAAGAGGTCGGAGAGCGGACGCCCGACGATCTCGCCGTTTCCGTAGCCGTAGATCGCCTTCGCACCGGGGCTCCACGAGGCGATCACGCCGTCGCGGTCGACCCGGACGATCGCGTCGGAAGCGGCGTCCTCGACGGACGCGAACCGGCTCTCAGCCCGGCGAAGCGCCTGTGAGCGCTTCCACAGCGTCATGGCCAGCCATCCGACGACCGCTCCGGCCGCGAGCCAGACAGGCAGCGCGATCAGTGCGTCGCGAGACCCGTCGGCGACGAAGACGTAGTCGAGCGCCCAGCAGACGACGGCGACGAAAAGCGGAACGGCAAAGAGGAGAACGCGCGGCTGACGGCGGAGCAGGTGACGGTTCCTTAGGTGTGCGGGGACGGCAAGCAACAGTCAAGCACTCCAGCGGCGGCGTTTCTAGGGGTACCTACAGGAACCATCGAATTCGGCCTCGATCGCCGATTGCCTGCCGGATCGGGCGCCTTGATCCGGATGAACAGAAGCGCAATCGCCCCGCAAGACGCGCGCCGGTAACCTCGGGACGACCCCAACTTACGGAGGTGACCGATGGCTGTGCAGCCGGTCCCGGAGGGGTACCACACCCTCACCCCGTACCTCGTCGTCGACGACGCAACGGCGGCGATCGACTTCTACAAACGAGCCTTCGGCGCGACCGAGCGCTCGCGCATGGAGGGCCCCGACGGGAAGATCGCCCACGCCGAGCTCGAGATCGGCGACTCGATCATCATGCTCTCCGACCCGTTTCCGATGTCGTCGATCAAGCCGCCGAAGGAAATCGGCGGGACCTCCGCCAGCGTCTTCGTCTACACGGGGGACACTGACGGGCTCTACAAGCAGGCGATCGACGTCGGCGTCACCTCGGTGATGGCGCCGGAGGACATGTTCTGGGGTGACCGGTTCGCAACGGTCACCGACCCGTTCGGCCATGTGTGGAACATGGCCACCCACATCGAGGACGTCGAGCCCGACGAGATGGCCCGGCGCGCCGAGAAGTGGCAGGCCGAGATGGCCGCCTCGATGAGCTCGAGCTGAGGAGGCGCCGATGATCGCTCGCGTCGCGCAGTTCGAAGGCATCAACGTCCAGCGCTACTCTCACGACAAGGAGGTGAGCGCCGCATGTGCCATTCCCTGAAGTGGCAGGACTGGGAGCGCTACCTGGACGAGGAGCGTGACCAGACCGAGCCGCGCGTGATCGAGGTCGCCTCCGAGCCCGAAGCCGTCGAGCTCGAGCCGGAGCGCGAGCCCGAACGCGAGCGCGAGCTCATTCGCGCGTGACGCCTGAGCCGGCGGGCCTTTGGCCCGCCGGCTCCGATTTTCCTCACTGCAAACGGGGGCGCGCTAGGGTTCGCCGACCCATGGGAGGGGAGGCCTCTACGGCCAACAGCTGAGAGCACGCTGAGGGGGAATCGCAATGCTGAAACGCAAGGCAGCCTTGGCGCTCGGCCTTTCAGTCGCAGCGCTGACGTTCGCAGGCGTGGGGATCACCGCGTCCTCGAAGGAAGACGAACTGCTTAAGGACCAGAAGCACTTCCTCGAGCAGTCGACGAAGACCTACAACGGCGGCCAGAAGGACATGCAGATCTCGCCGAACCTCGAGGTCATCGCGCACGACTCGCTCGGTGACCGGGGCTTCAACGGAGACGTCTGGGCGCACAAGGGCTACGCCTACGTCGGCCACTGGGGCTTCCAGGACTGGGCGAACGGGTCGAAGAACCGGTTCTGCCCCGAGGCGCCCAACAGCGGCGTCGCGGTGGTGAAGGTCGACGGTGCGCAGACGACGCGGGTCTCGACCCTGCAGAACCCACCCGGGACGTCCGCCGAGGACGTCGTCGTCTATACGGCCGACGACGGCCGCGACATCGCGGTCGCCGGCATCCAGTGGTGCGGCGGTCCGCGTAACGACCCGAACGGCGATCGCGGGCTGATGCTCTGGAACGTCACGAACCCGGCCGCACCGGTTCAGCTCGGCTATCTGAAGACCGCCTGCTGCGCGCGCGGCGTCCACGAGTTCGAGGTCGAGCGTCACGCGAACGGTCACACGTATGCGTATGCAACGGTGCCGACCAGCCGCTATCCGGATCCGGACTCGCCGTCCGGCTATCGCGACCGGAACGGCGACGGAGACTTCCGGCTCATCGACATCACCGATCCGTCGAACCCGACGCAGGTGTCGGACTGGGGTGTTCAGGACGCGGGAGGCCCGTGGACAACCGGCCAGGGCTGCGACCCCGACGCCAACTACGGCCACGGGGCCGAGCCGAGCGAGGACGGCACCGCAGTCTTCCTCTCCTACTGGGACTCCGGCTTCATCAAGCTCGACGTCTCCAACCCGGCGAACCCGGTCTTCAAGGGCCGGACCGTGTACCCGGCGAACGCGGACGGGGACGCGCACTCGTCGAACTACGACGATGCGCGCAGCCTTCTCTTCACGGCTGATGAGGACTTCTGCCCGAACTCAGGCCCGGAGATCGAGAAGGGCTGGGGCTACTTGCGCGTCTACGACTACTCAAACGAAGCCGCACCTGTCCAGATCGGCTCATACAGGACCCCGAATTCCCTGGCAGTCGGCGACACGGCGGCCGGGGACTACACGATCCATAACCCCTTCGTCGTTGGAACTGACGTCTACACGTCGAATTACTCGGACGGCGTGCGAATCGTCGATGCGAGCAACCCGACGCAGCTCAAGGAGGTCGGCTACTTCGTGCCGCCCGCCGGCCAGAATCCGGTCAAGCCGTCGCAGCGCGGAACGCTCTCACAGACCCCGCAGGTCTGGGGCGTCGTCGTCGACGACGGCTTCATCTACGCGAGCGACATGAACACCGGGCTCTGGGTGCTCCGGCGGAAGTAACCGCTCGACGTACGTGAGCGAGCCGGCGGATCCTAGGGTCCGCCGGCTCGTCTTTACGAAACGTTGACCGCTTCCGGCCAAACCTTCGGCCGGACGGGGCGTTTAACCCCATAACCGTGTTCGGTGCCATGCCCCGCCCGCACATGTCCTGCCCCGACTGCGGGGCAGCGATCGCGCGGGACGCGGTCGAGGCGCACTCATGCGACGAGAAGCGGGAGCTGGACTACCGCCTGCTGCAGTTGCGCACCGAGATCGAGGCCTTCGAGGATCAGCTGAGCGCCTGGCTCGCGACGACCCGAGGCCGCTTCGAGACCTGGCTCGCGGCCCGCGACCGGCAGGCGGGCCCGGACGGCTTCGCGGCGTAGCGAGCGCGACGCGGGCCCGCCGGCTCGGCAGGTCGTTACTCGACCCGCTCGCCCTCGACGACCTGCCCGCGCCACTCGCCGGACTCGACGCCGCGGTCCTCGACGAGGCCCTTGAACCGCTCGAGATCCGCCTTGACGGCGGCCTCGTCGCGGCCGAGCTTGTCCCCGGCCGCCTCGACGAACCCCTCGGGCTCCCAGGTCATGACGACCTGGATCCGCGTGCGGTCGGGCCCGAGGCTGTCGAACCGAACGTCGCCCGAGTTCTCCTTGCCGTCGGTCGCCCGCCACGCGATGTGGCTGTCGGGCTCCTGGTGGGTGATCTCCGCCGTCCATTCGTGGCGACGGCCGCCGATCTCGGCGACCCAGCGGAGGTGCGTGTCGTCGACCTGCGTGACCGACTCGACGTTCTCCATGAACTGCGGGAACTCCTCGAACTGCGTCCACTGGTTGTACGCGGTCGAGACCGGAACCTCGACCTCGACGGACTTCTTGACTTCGGCCATGACCTTCTCCTTTCGCTCGGTGTCGAGAGTCCGTCGTACCCAAGCTTCAAGGTGTCGTAACACCGACCCGATACTTTCTTCTCTTGATGGTCCGCATCACACTCGCCGCGCTCGTGACCGCTTTGCTCGTCGCGGCGCCGGCGAGCGGGTCGAACTGGATCCAGCTCGGGCTCGCGGACACCACCGAGGCGATCGGGAACACCCAGCGCTTCTCGAACACCATGCAGACGCTGCGCCCGCAGGTGGTGCGCGTGATCCTCTCGTGGGGCGGCGTGCTCGGCGTCGCGCGGGAGCGGCCCGTCAACGGCGCGAACCCCGAGGACCCGGCGTACGAGTGGAACAACTACGACGCAGCCGTGATGGCGGCGACCCAGCGCGGTGTGAAGGTCGTCTTCACGATCTTCGGCACGCCCTGGTGG
>DASTCG010000001.1:0-4251 GCA_035711385.1 Gaiellaceae bacterium | reverse complement strand
GCCCCGCACCTCGTAGCCGTCGCCGTCGGTCGGCTGGAATCCGAGCGAGTCGACGAGGAACCCTCGGCTCACCGCCGGATCGACCGTGTACGCGCGGACGCCGTCGAAGCCCTGCAGTGCGACGTCGTTCGGGATCTCCGGGTGGTCGGCGACGAGCGGCTCGTCGGCCGTCTCGACCACCGCGAGCTCGAGACCGAGCCCCTCCTGGTCCGTGAACCGAAGGCGACCGGGCTCCCGCTGTGTCTCGACGCCCTCGGCGCGGAGGCGGTTCTCCCAGAAGTCGAGCGCCTCCTCGTTCGCGACGCGCCAGACGACCCTGTGCACCATCCCGGCTCCGGCTCGGCCGATCCTCGCCCCGGGGTACTCGAAGAACGTGATGTCGCTGCCGGGGCTGCCCTGCTCGTCGGCGTAGAAGAGGTGGTAGACGGTCGGATCGTCCTGGTTGACGGTCTTCTTCACGAGACGAAGACCGAGGACGCGGCCGTAGAAGTCGACGTTCTGCGGTGCGTCGGCCGTGATCGCGGTGATGTGGTGGATTCCTTCGAGTCGCATGCGTGGCTCCTTGAGGGGCGGGCGGGTCCTGGGGCCCATACTGCCAACGGGCCGGCACCCAACGTGGAGTCCGCCGGGAGCTAGTAGCTCGAGACGGGGCCCGAGCCGAACCAGCGCTGGTCGCGGCCGCGGAGTGCGGTCTCGCGCTCGTCCAGCTCCCGCTCGAGGCGCTCGAGCGACTCGAGTCGCTTGCGGGTGTCTTGCTCGACCGCCTCCAGGCGGCGTTGCCGCTCCTCGAGGGTCTGCTCCTGCGCGATCAGGGCGTGCTGCCTGGCGGCGAGCAGCTGGTCCCGCTCGCGAAGACGCTCGTCCTGGCCGCGGAGCTCGTGCTCGCGGCTGCGGAGCGCCGACTCGCGCCGGGTGATGTCGGCCGCGGAAAGCACGCGCTTGTGCTCTGCCTCCTCCAGGCGCTTGACGCGTTCGGCGAGCTCGCGCGCCTTCTCCTCGGCGGCCTGCAGCTTGCCCTCGGCCTTGGCGCGGTAGGCGGCGGCGGTGGACTCCGTCTGGTCGAGCTCGCGGATCAGCAGGTCGATCTTCCGGTTCGCCTGGACGCCGGCCGCTCCGATCTCGGCCAGCCGGTGCTCGCGCCGCTCCACCTCCGCCTCGCCGGCGTCGACCCCTGCGAGGCGCTCGGCGAGATCCTGCTCGCGCTTGACGAGGTCGCGTTCGACCTTGTCGAGCTCGGCGCCGCGCTCGTCGAGCATCTCGACGGCGCTGCGGAGGACGTGCCGCTCGATCCGCCCGCCGAGACGCTGGCGCACGCCCTGCGCGGGCCACTCGGTGTCCGGGTGGTGGGCGGCGTTCTGGTCGGCCATGGCGGCTGCCATTCCCATCGGCAGCCTCGCCCGGCTGCTTAAGAACTCCTTCCAGAATGAGCGCTGCGCCGCATCCTGAAACGAGCTCTGAGAACTCAGGACGGCCAGGCATCGGCAAGGCGCCGCCGCGTCTCGATCAGGTGCTCCGGGACGACCTTGACGTCGGCGAGGACCGGCATGAAGTTCGTGTCGCCGGCCCACCGCGGAACCACGTGCAAGTGGACGTGGTCGACCACGCCGGCCCCTGCGATGCGACCGAGGTTCCAGCCGAGGTTGTAGCCCTGCGGCTCGTAGGTCTGGGCGAGGGCGCCGATCCCGCTCGACGCCAGACGATGGAGCTCGAGCGCCTCCTCGTCCGTCAGCTCGCCGAACTCGCCGACATGCCTGAGTGGCGCGGCCATGAAGTGCCCCGATGTATAGGGAAACTTGTTCAGGAGGACGATCGCGTGCTCTGCGCGGTGGACCACGAGTGACGCCTCGTCGTCGCCCGACCGCGCCGCGTCGCAGAAGAGGCAGCCCTCCTGCTCGTCGGCGCTACCGACGTACTCGAGCCGCCAGGGAGCCCAGAGGGGCCGGGTCACACGCGGGAGGCTAGAAGAACCGCTTGAGCCGGAAGAAGGTGACCACTCCCGCGAGCACGCCGACCATGGCGCCGACGATGACCCAGAACGCCTCGGCCTCCCCGAATCCGGGGAACCTGACGTTCATCCCGAAGATGCTCGCGATCAGGGTCAGCGGTAGGAGCACGACGCTGAAGATCGTCAGCACCCGAAGGACGTCGTTCTGCCGGTGCTGGATCGCCGACTCGTTCGTCGCCTCGAGCGCCTCGACGACCTCCTTGTAGTTGTCGAGGATGTCCCAGATCCGCTCGGAGGCGTCCACGAGGTCGTCGAAGTAGAGCTCGAGGTCCTCCGGCAGGAAGCGCTCGACGTGGCGCTCGAGCAGCCGCAGCGTCGGCCGCTGCGGCTTGACGATCTTCCGGTAGCTGATGATCTCCTGCTTCGCCCGCGAGATGTCCCGGACGATCTCCTGGGAAAGCTCGTCCTCGATGTCGTCCTCGATGGCGTCGAGCTTGTGGCCGATCTTGTCGAGGATCGGGAAGCAGTAGTCGAACAGGTCGTCGAGGACGTGGTAGAGCAGGTAGCCCGAGCCCTTGGAGAAGAGGCCCTCGCGGAGCTCGGGGTCGTTCACGCAGCGCTGGAAGAGCCGGGTCACGGGGAGGAGCTCGACCGTCGGCAGGGTGACGAGGTAGTCGGGGCCGAGGAAGACGTCGAGCTCGCCCGCGTTCAGCCGCTTCGCCGCCTTGTCGTAGACCGGGAAGTGGAGGACGACGAAGCGGTAGTCGTCGTACTCGTCGACTTTCGGTCGCTGGCGCTTGGAGACGACGTCCTCGACGTCCAGCGGGTGCCAGCCGAAGCGCTCAGCGAGCGCCTGCGCCTCCTCCGTCCGCGGGGAGTCGAGGTGGACCCAGGTCAGGCCGTTGGCGCTGAGCTCAGCAGGCTCGCGCGCGGAGGGTGCGGCGGTCTCGCGGACCGTGCGCGTGCGTGCCCGGATGCGGGGCAGGCTGGGCATCGGTACTGAGCGGGTCCTCATTGCGCACCATGAGGCGGATTCTAGCCGCGGCGGCTCCTTTCTAGCCTTCGACGAGGGCCGGCCGTGCCCTGCGCGGAGTTCTCCGAGCGCCCGCAGGGAGCGAACGCTCGAGCGCCAGCGAGGCGGCGCCCGCGGCGAGGCACACGGCCGCCGCCGCTGGCCAGAGCAGGTCGGGCCGGTGGCCGAGCACGATGCCGCCGATCGCAGGCCCGAGCGCGAAGCCGACACCCCAAGAGAACGCCGACGCGGCCATGTACCGGCCGATGAGGCTGTGGTCGGCGAGGTCGGCGACGAGCGGCGCCTGCACCGTTCCGTGCAGGCACTCGCCGACGGCGATGATCGCGAAGGTGAGCGCCAGGAGCAGCGCGGCCGTCCGCTCGTCCGCTGCCGTGCCAGCGAACGGCACCAGGAGCAGCGCGGAGGCCCAGACCACGCCGAGCAGCGCAAGGGTTCGCATCCGCCGGTGGCCCTCCAGAAGCCGGGCGACCGGCAGCTGGGCGAGGACGATGATCAGCGTGTTCAGGAAGAAGAGGACGCCGATTCCGCGTTCGGTGATGCCGGCCTCGTTCTTGGCGTAGACCGGAAGCGTCTCGAGCTGCGCCATCCCGGCCGCGATGAAGACGAAGTTCAGGGCGACGACCGCCATGAAGATCTTGTGGCGGACGACCTGGCCGTAGCCGCCGTGCTCGCGGCCCTCCGGCCGGGGCTCGGGGGCGGGGGAGGGCACGCGCGTGAGCACGGCCGAGTAGGCGAGGAAGGTCGCCGCGTCGGCCAGGAAGAGCACCTGGAACGAGGTCGGATTCGCGGTGGTCGCGATCAGCCCACCGGCGAGCCCGCCCAGGCCGATGCCGAGGTTCATCATCACCCGCTGCATGGCGAAGGCCTGGTGGCGCTGGTCGCCCGGCGTCAGCCGAGCGATCAGGGACGACTGGCTCGGCCAGAAGCCGCCGTTCCCGATCCCGGCGCAGGCGCTCGCGAGAAAGCCCTGCCACGGGGCGTCGACGAAGGCATAGGCGCCGAACCCGAGCGCGAGCATCCAGAGCGAGAACGTGAGCGTGGTGCGACCGCCGACTCTGTCGATGAAGGAGCCGACCACCGGCCCGGCGACCAGGCCGACGGCGGAGTTCGTCCCGACGATGAGGCCCGCGGTCGCGAGGTCGATGTCGCGGACGTTGTGGAGGTAGATGAAGAGGAACGGGTACGCGAGCCCGTTCCCGAGCGCGTTCACGAGCGCCCCGGCCTGGAGTGTCCGCACCGAACCGGGGAGCGGCGGGTTCAACGTTCGCAGGTA